>JANPPS010000308.1:0-4046 GCA_031428635.1 Rhodospirillales bacterium | reverse complement strand
CCCGTTAGCCGGGGCAGCGGTGTCTCGGACCCGGCCGCGCCCGCAACGGCGGCGGCTGGCCGACGATCGGGACTAAAGATAGGCCGGGCTAAAATCTGGACATCGGCACCGGCCGGCGCAGGCCCAGTTAGTGCGACCGTGGTCGCCCCGGTAGATGCGACGCGGTCCACGACGGCCGGCAAAGCCGATATCTGCTCCGCCGGGTCGGAAAGTTCCCAGGCGATGCCGCTCGCCAGTGCGGCTGCCAGTAGACCCAGAGCCAGAACTTGGGTGCGGCTCATCCCGGGGTGCCGGATCGGAACGCGATCACCGTGAAGGTCGCCGCCAATAGCTCAGTCGCGCCCGCGGCGATGGACGGCGATGGTTGTAGCTGTAGGTCATCGATCACCATACGCGGACTTGTTTCGTCGATAGCCTGTAGAAGTCCGACCATAGCCGGCCAAGACCCGGCCCCTGTAAAGCGTAGGCTGACCCGGCGATACGCACCTGCGGCTTCAACGGGCAACACCTCGGCGCTAGACAATGCGAAACTCGACCTTCCTGCAAGCACATCGAGTTGGCTTTGCATGGCCGCCGCAGCCAATGAGTCCGACGCACCCTCCAATAACGCTTGGGTGCCGAGATTGGATGCGATGCCCGCGGCTTCACGTCGCAACCGGGGCAGTGCGGTAACAAGAACCTCCATCCGCGCCGCGAGCGACTGGCGCCGGTCCAGCGCGTCTGCCCGTTGTGCGTGCCAATCCAGCAACGGCGCGGCCACCGCAAGCCAGAGGGCGCCAACGAACCCGATTAGAATAGCCACCGCCAAGGCTCGGCCACGCGCACCGACCGGCAAGTTTATCATGACCCAAGTTCTGCCCGGATCGAGAACACGTCAAAGCGTCCGCCCTCCGCCCGGGTGACCGGGGCTGCAAAGGCACCGTTGCGAATGGACGGGTCGGCCGCAAGCAAGGGAAGTAGCCGAGTGGCAGACGCCGACCGCCCCGACATGGTTATGACGCGTTGCCGCAGCGATAATGCGGTCAGATAGGTGTCATCCGGCAACAGCGCCGTAAGGGCCGACAGCATCGTCAACGACTGACCCACGCGCGCAGCCTCGGCTGCAACAGCGTCCAAGCCGCCCGCACGTTCGGTCGTGCGGCTGCGGAGCGCGTCTACCTCGGCGATTGCGGGGCGCAGGCGGGCGACGTGCGCGTCGGCCCGGGCCAGTGCTTGTTCCTGCACCACGAAAGGCAGCGCCGCCGTTACGACGGCCAGCACCGCGCAGAGGGTAGCCATTGCCACCAGCGCCCGGCGGATACCCGGACTGCCCACCGTCGAGGACAGCGGTATCAACCACGGCGCCGCATCGCCCCGTGGGGCGAGCACGGCGGTCGGCATAACACCGGCGTTACCCAAAGTTTCGAGCGCGATCGCCAGGCCCGCCCGTGGCAGCATGGCGATCGTCAGATGCAGGCGGCCCGCGGCACGGTCCCGCCGGTCGACAAGCCAGGTCCAAGCGACCTCGTCCGACTTGAAGGGTGAAATGCGGTCGATCTCCCACGCCACGGCACGTTCAAGCTCCGATTCCGCCGCGGACGGCAAAACGAGTGGCCGTTCGAGCACGACGCCAGGGGATACCCGAAGCAGCACACGACGGGGACGACGGTCGGCGAGTACCTTGCGCAGCCGGATCGTATCGCCTTCTCCTAGCGGTACCTCACGGCCCTTTCGGCGCATGGTTAGGACCATTAGCGGGTCATGCGGTCGTACTTCGACCACTAACGCATCAGTTCGCTCCGAGGCCGTTAATTGACTGGGCACAAGGTCGCGCAGTTGCGCTACCCACCACGATACGAGTTCTCTGGCCCCGGACATAAGTGGTCTTACGGCGGGACCGGGTCCGGCGCCATGGCCAGCGCGTATGGTCCGGTCACGGGGGCGCGTCTGGACGGACGGGGGCGGCCACGATATCGGGCCAGCGCCGTGCGGAGGCTGACGAAAACGATAGGCGAATGCGGACCAGCTTTGGCAGCGATCGTTGACGCCATTGGCTCTGCCACACGGGTGGCCCGTCGCCGGCTGTTCCCCAATACTGAAACGAAACTCCTTCGAGGCCCTCCAGCATCACCACGGTGCTGGATGCAGCGGGGGAGCCGGGGCGGGCGGCATGCGGGGCCGGCCGCCATCGCAGCAGCAGCCGGCCATCCTGCACCGCGATCTGCACGTTCGCGATCGTCGTGTTCAGCGCACCTGCGGCATCGCCTAGGTCAGTGGTAAAGGACAGCGCATCGGCATCGCCCAGCACAACCGGGGGGGTGCGGCGGGTGCCTGGGTCCATTTGCGCCACCAAACGGCGCAACAGGCGATCGACCGCGTCGAGGTCGCCGCGCTGGGTAGTCAGCTGCTCCTGCCGCTCGGTTGCGCGCAGGCCAAAGCGCAGCCCTTGCGTGACGCCGGTCATGACCATTCCCAGCACGACGAGGGCGACCAGCAGCTCCAGTAACGTGAACCCACGTTCGCGCACGCTCATGGCTGGCGGGGCGGGGCGATACCGAGCCGGCGCGTGTTGAGTTCGACCGCGCGCTCACTGCCGTTAGTTGTCCAGGACACCGATACCCTGACGGCATACAGGGCCGGGGGTAATTCGCTGGCCGACGGTCGACCGGCGGCGAGTTGCGTCGTGCGGACCTGCCAGCGAAAGCCGCCCCCGTCATCCCCCTGCTGGTCCCCAGCGGTTAATGACCCGACGGCGTCTACCGCAGCGAGGCGGGACCGGGCACGGGACAGTGCCTCGGTATATTTCGCCGCTACGTTACCGATGGCCTGACCCTCCACGGTACCGCGAAACAGCACGGCAACCGCCATGGCCGCAATCAACGCCGCAATGAGCACCTCCAGCAGGGTAAAGCCGCGATCGGACCTACCGGCCATCGCCAACTGCAACCCGGCCAGACAGCCAGTCCACGGTAACAATCTTCACACGTAGTGCGGACGCTAGACGCAGCCGGCCACCGCTTGCGCTTCCATCGGGCGCGAACGCGATGCTGCCCTGGGCAGACGTATCCCTCGGGCCGGTGGCGGCGGTAAGCCCAAGCTCGATAGAGGGGGGTAGCGCCTGCCAGGCGCCATCACCGACACGGAAAGCGCGGCGTGCCAGGTCGAGCGTGAAGGCTACGTCGCGATTGGTTACGATGGCCTGTGATCGCGCCAGTCGTAGGGCCCGCGCGACTTGGTCCACGCCCACCCGTAAATCGAGCGAAGGGCTTCGAGCTGGCCCACGGACGGCTACGAGGCCGATGGTCAGTCCAAGTATGGCCAGCACGATCAGCATCTCTAGCAACGTGAAACCGTGGGTACGACTGCCCGGCGCTCGTCCGCGGCGATGCACGGCCACGGTCAATCCCCGGTCTCATGCAACGTCAACTGCCAGCCAAGTCATTGAGGCTGAGCATCGCCAGCAGCAGCGACGCGACGATACCGGCGATCACGGCCCCCATGATGATGGTGATGGCGGGCACCAGTAGCGAAACGAGGCGCTGCAGGCCAAGGCGCGCGGCTTCCTCATGGATGTCTGCTGCACGTAGGGCCATGGGACCAAGCTGGGCCGTCTCATGCCCCAGCCGCAGCAGCGTGGGCAGACGCGCCGGAAACACTCGGGCTGCGGCGAGGGTAGGCGAAAGGTCTTCTCCGCCCCGGGCAGCCTGAATCGCCCGGTCTACCGCCGCTGCGGCGCGAGGGTTGCCCAACGTATCGCGGGCTACGTCCAGCGCCGCGACAAGCGGCACGCCATTGGTCAGCAGCGTGCCGAAAGTGCGGGCGAAGCGAGCGGCTAGGACTTCCTTTAGTAGTGAGCCCACAACGGGCAGGCCCAGCAGTACCCGGTCCGCCGCCAGACGCGGGCCGGGCCGCCGGAGCAGTGCCCGGATTGCAAGACCGACTATCAGAAACGCCACCAACATCACGACTCCCCAGTCGGATAAAAACGCCCCAGCGTCGACCAGAAATTGGGTCGGCCCGGGTAGCGCGGCGCCGTTCTGCGCAAAAATCGGCGTGAACTGCGGCAG
>JANPPS010000307.1:0-9534 GCA_031428635.1 Rhodospirillales bacterium | reverse complement strand
GGTGGCTTCATGTCGCATTTCTTCTTCACGGTGCCCTTGGCCCTCGTGGTCAAGCAGCGTCTTGGCGCGGGTGCAAGAGGCTGAGCGGTGCCGAACGTGACTGCGTTGGTGACGGCTGCCCGGATCCAGATCCTGCGCACGGCGGTCGGCACCTACCGGCATACGGCTGCGCTGCGAACGGGCCAGGTGGCGTCCGATCTGCTCCGCCTGGACTTTGCCGACGTGTCGCCCATCAGCCGCGCCTTTGCGCCCATGGTGCGCGGTGAGTTCGACGTGTCCGAAATGGCACTCGCCACGATTCTGCAGGCACAGGCGTATGGCAAGCCGATCGTGGTGCTGCCTGTGACGCTGGCAGCGCGGTTTCAGGAGAGTGCTCTGCTGTGCCGAACCAGCAGCACCCTGCGTGGCCCGGCCGACCTGGCGGGTTGCCGCGTCGGGGTGCGCGCGTACAGCCAGACTACGGGCATGTGGTTGCGCGAAATACTGGCGAACGACTACGGCGTGGCGGCGGACAGCGTGCGCTGGCAAACGTTCGAGGACGCGCACGTGGCCGAATACGCCGACCCGCCCTGGGCCGAGCGCGCGCCGCCGGGCGCGGACATGCTGGCCATGCTGCGCGCGGGCACCGTCGATGCTGTGATCGTCGGTAACGACGTACCGAATGACCCGGGCCTACGCACCGTGTTCCCTGACCCGGATGCCGCGGCTGGAGTGTTCTGGCGCAAACACGGCTTCGTGCCGGTGAACCACCTTCTTACCGTCCGCCGGAGCCTTGCCGACACAAGGCCAGACGTGGTGGCCGAACTGCTTCGTATGTTCCGCCTCGCCAAGGCTGCGGTGCCTTTGGCGTTCGGTGCGCGCGACACCCTACCCATGGGCCGAACGGCGCTGCAGCCGATCATCGACCTCGCGCTACGCACCTGCGCCGAACAAGGTTTGTTGCCGAGCGCGCCAAATACCTTGGATTTCTGGAGCGGATTACCGGCGTCGATCGACGAATTGGAATACACCCTGTGATCATCGACTGCCACGGCCACTACACCACCGCCCCCGCGGCCCACGATGCCTGGCGCGCGTTGCAGATTGCGGCCTTTGAGGCCGGCGGCGACCCCGACCCCGCCTACCCCGGCATTACCGACGATGAGATCCGCCAGACCATCGAGCAGAACCAGCTCCGCCTGCTGCAAGAGCGCGGCGCGGACATGACCGTGTTCAGCCCGCGCGCTTCCACCATGGCGCACCACGTCGGCGACCAGCGGGTCAGCCAGGCATGGACGCGCCGTTGCAACGACCTCATCAAGCGGGTGGTGGACCTGTTTCCCCGGACCTTCGTGGGTGTTTGCCAGCTGCCGCAGTCGCCGGGGGTACCCATCGCCCACTCCATCGCGGAACTGGAGCGCTGCGTAACCGAACTGGGCTTCATCGGCTGCAACCTGAACCCCGACCCGTCCGGCGGCCACTGGTCCGGCCCGCCGCTGACCGACCGGGCCTGGTATCCGTTTTACGAGAAGATGGCCGAGCTGGATGTGCCGGCGATGATCCACGTGTCGGGGTCGTGCAACGCTAACTTCCACGCCACCGGTGCCCATTATATCAACGCCGACACCACGGCGTTCATGCAATTTTTGCAGGGTGACCTGTTCCGGGACTTCCCGACGTTGCGGTTTATCATCCCGCATGGCGGCGGGGCGGTACCCTACCACTGGGGCCGCTACCGGGGCCTGGCCGACATGATGGGTCGCCCGCCACTACGCGAACACGTCATGCGTAACGTGTTCTTCGACACCTGCGTCTATCACCAGCCCGGCATCGATCTGCTGTTCCGCGTCATCGACGTGGGCAACATCCTGTTCGGCTCGGAGATGGTGGGTGCGGTCCGGGGCATCGACCCTGAGACCGGCCAATATTTCGATGATACGAAGCGCTACGTGGAGGCGCTACCCATCCCCGAGGCGGATAAGCGTCGCGTGTTCGAGGGTAACGCGCGCCGGGTGTATCCGCGCCTCGACGCGATCCTGAAGGCGCAGGGCCGGTGAGCGGCGCGGCTGGGGAACGGTGCATGGAACGTTTCGGGATAATCGGCTTTGGCGAGGTCGGTGGCATCTTCGCCCGCGACCTCGTTGCGGCAGGTGCCCAGGTTGCCGCCTACGACCTGGCACCCGCGGCGCAGGCGCGTGCGGAAGCTGCCGGGTTTGCCGCGGCCAGCGCCCAGGCCGCGGCCCGCGGCGCGGCGACGGTGGTCGTAAGCGTCACCGCCGGCTCAGCCCTGGACGCCATACGCTCCCTACAAGGTGGGCTGAGCCATGGGCCATTCGTGCTGGACGTAAACAGCGTCTCGCCCGCGGCGAAGCACACGGCCGCAGGGATTATCGAAGCCGCGGGTGGTCGCTACGTCGAGGCCGCGGTTATGACCAGCGTGCCGCCCAAGGGCCTACGCTCCCCCATGCTTCTCGGCGGCCCCCACGCGGCTGCGTTCGTGGCGGCCATGGCCCCGTTCGGTATGGACGTGACGGATTACGCGCCCGATATCGGCCGCGCGTCATCCGTCAAGATGTGCCGCAGCGTGATGATTAAGGGGCTGGAGGCGCTGACGACCGAGTGCCTGCTGGCCGCCCGGCATTACGGCGTGGAGGACGACGTGCTGAGGACGTTGGGCGACACCCTGCCGCACCCGGACTGGCCGGGCTTGGCCCGCTACGTCATCAGCCGTGCCCTGATCCACGGTAAGCGCCGCGCCGAGGAAATGCGCGAGGTCGCGCGTACCGTGGAAGAGGCCGGGCTGGAGCCGTTGCTAAGCCGCGCGATCGCCGAGCGGCAGGACTGGGCCTGGCGCCAGGGTGCCGCCATGGGCGAGGCCCGGAACCTGCCAACGCTGAAACCTTTGCTGGACGCGCTCGCGACCGCGCAGCGTCTGCCCAAAGCTGCGGAGTGAAGAAGGGCGCCCCGGCAAGGGGCGCCAAGAAGGAGGCGAACATGAAGCGCCGCACGCTGCTGGCCACCGCTCTGTCGGTCCCGGCCCTTTCCGCCCCCAGCCTCGCCCAGCCCGCGCGCATGCTGCGCTTCGTGCCCTATGTGGATCTGCCGGTGCTGGACCCCATCGCCAACACGGCGGCGCAGGTCCGCAATCATGCCTTTCTGGTTTTCGACACGCTTTACGGCCTGGATGGTACGTACGCGCCGCAACCGCAGATGCTGGCCGGGCATTCGGTGGAGGCCGGTGGACTGACGTGGACCCTTATACTCCGCGACGGGCTGCGCTTTCATGACGGCACGCCGGTGCTGGCGCGGGACGCCGTGGCCTCCATCCGCCGATGGGCTAGCGTGGACGGCTTCGGCGCTGCGCTCATGGCCGCGACCATGGCGCTCGAGGCGCCCGACGACCGCACCATCCGCTTTCGCCTCCGCCGGCCGTTCCCGCTGCTGCCGGACGCGCTGGGCAAGATGTCGCCTAACATCTGCGCCATCATGCCGGAGCGGCTGGCCGCGCTGCCAGCCACCAGGCCCGTCGCCGAGATCGTTGGCAGCGGCCCGTTTCGGCTGGTCGAGTCCGAGCGCGTGCCCGGCGCGCGCATCGTCTACGAGCGGTTCGCGGATTATATCCCCGCCGAGGGACCGCCGGGCCTGACCAGTGGCGGCAAGCGTGTGGCGGTGGACCGGGTGGAGTGGCTAGTGATGCCGGAACCCGCCACCGCCGCGGCGGCGCTACGGTCGGGCGAGGTGGACTGGGTGGAGGCACCTCCGCCCGACCTGCTGCCGCAACTGCGCCGCGATGCGAAACTTGTCGTCGCGACCAACGATCCCACCGGCGTGATGCCCATCCTGCGCTTCAACCACCTGCTGCCGCCGTTCGATAACGCCGCCATCCGCCGGGCCGTTTTAAGCGCGATTGACCAGTCGGAATTCATGGCCGCGTTTTCCGATGACGCGGCCAATGTGCGCACGGGCACCGGCATCTTCTGCCCCGGCACACCGATGGCGACCGCCGCGGGTCTAGACCGCACGATCGGCACCGCGGCCATCGCGGATGCCCGACGTGCCATCGAGGCTGCGGGCTACAAAGGGGAGCGCGTGGTAGTGCTGGAACCCACCGACCATCCCGTCAACAGCGTCATGGCCCAGGTCGGCGCCGACCTGTTTCAGAGGCTGGGTCTGCACGTGGACGGACAGGCGATGGATGCCGGCACCATGTTCCAGCGCCGCGCAAATCGGGAAGGCCTGGACCACGGCGGCTGGAGCTGCTTCCCCTCTGCCGTGGCCGGCATCGACGTGCTGAACCCCGCCGTCAGCTTTCTCGCCCGCGGCAACGGGCCGGACGCCTGGTACGGCTGGCCCACCGATCCGGCCTTGGAAGCCCTACGCCTGTCCTGGTTCGACGCCCCGGGACGGGCAGCGCAGGCGGCTGTGGCGGAACAGATACAGCGGCAGGTGTTGGCCGAGGCGCCTTATTTGCCGTTGGGCCAAATATTGCAGCCTACGGCCTACCGCCGGGAGCTCGCGGACATTCTCCCAGGCTTCGCTAAGTTTTGGTCGGTACGGAAAGGCTGATCGTTTCGCCCGTGGCGCAGGACGCGATGGATTGATCTCCGTCATTCATAACGCCCGGCCCAAATGCGATAGATGAATGTAAACGGCTGGGGTCATCGCCGAGAAAATTACCCGCTATCCGCACCGTTTAGCGCGATGTCATCCCGCTCTAGAGAAGGTCCGGCACGAGCTGGATGTATTGGTAGAGGCGATCGCCTCTGACCTACGTCTATGACCCTCCAAACCGAGCGCGCCCAGCTCGAAGCACGCCAAGCTAAATTAGAACAGGAAGCCGTATCGCCCTCTCGCCGGCCAGTAGCTCTGCCAGCAGATCTATCCGGCGACTATCGATAAGAACTGGACCACCTTGACGGCTCGACAGATAGGCCGGACGGCATCGAAACACGCGAGTTAATCCGGGGCTGGATCGAGCGGCTGATCGTCACGCCAGCGCTGGACGGCAAGAAAACGGAGGTGGAACTGGTGGGCGAGATCGCCGCGATGATCAATCTCGCACGGCATGCTGAAGCTGGTGGAAAGCGTAAGCTTCGCATAGCAGCCAGCAATGTGTTTCTTGGTTCAGTCCAACTGGTTGCGGGGACGCGAAGCCACTTATACCCAACCCGACTTTACCTGGCGTATCCGACGGGAGATGCCTCCGCCATTTCTGTGAATTCCGCGCTCCTAATAAACTGGGGCCCTGTTGACGGTGCCGCCTCCTGACCTCAGACAAACAAGTTAGCCGTGGCGCCCCGGGCCCAGGTCCGTTGCGTGATCGCCTCGACGATACCGCGGCTAGCCACCCCGGTTTTACGAGCTCGCAACACGACCTGTCCGCAACGCGCTTGGATTAGATTCGCAGATTAAAGGCGATCGATATCCGTGCCTGGTGACCGCGGTAAACGCGAACCTGGTGTTGCAGCCACGAGGGGAACAGGAAAAGCAGACCGGGCCGTGGCACAATGGTCTCGGTGGCGCCAGCCGAGAGCCCGCCCAGGCCGGCGAAGGCGAGCGTGGGGGCCAGCATCGCCGGTGCAGGGCCCCGCGGATCAAGCATCTCGAACGCGCCGCCCAGCGCCGGATCATCGACGCACCCGCCATCATCGACATAGTAAGTGCCGGACCAGAATGACCCTGGGTGATAGTGGCAGAAATTACTGTCCCCCGGCCCGTTCACATTGGCCCAGGCCGTGATGATCCACGCAGGCTGGACCGCTTTGCCAGTCCGGTCGCGGGTCATGTGGTTGGCGACGGCGCGGGCCATCTCGATCACTTCCGCCGCGCGAGGGCCGCCCCACTCCAACAGGTCCCGGCCCGAATGCCAGCCCCCCGCGTTGGAGGCTGCCATACCTTCCGTTGTCCGCTGCCGCTCCAGGATCAACTGCCGCAACTCCGCATTGCGCGCCGAGGCGTCTGGCGTATCGACGGCCGCGACCGGCGTTGGAAACAGGTTGCGTGTCGCAATGCTCAGCTTGACCGCCATGACCGTGTCCCGTGTGCGTTTCGCTAAACTATGTTCGAAATCGCGCCGTGTTGGTAGTAAGACTTCAGTCCCGCAACGGACGAACACGACCCATGAGCCCTTCCGAACTCCCCGTTTCTAGTGCCCCTGTCCGCCGGGCGGCAATCGTGGACCTGATAACTCAGCGCGGCTTCATGACCGTGGAGCTACTCGCTGACCGGTTCAAGGTTACGCAACAGACCATCCGCCGGGACGTGAACACGCTGTATGATGAAGGCCGGGTCAATCGGTACCACGGCGGCGCCGGGCCGGCGTTGGGCGGACGCAATGTCGGTTATTCGGCCCGGAAAGTACTTTTCCTCGAAGAAAAACGGCGGATTGCCAAGCTGGCCGCAGCGCAAATCCCGCACGGCGCTTCGGTTATTCTCAACATCGGCACCACGACCGAGGAGGTTGCCCGAGCGCTTATTTATCACCGCAACCTGCGCGTAATTACCAACAATCTGCACGTGGCGCAGGTCCTGTCCCAGTCGGAGGATTGCGAGATTATTCTGGCCGGCGGACTGGTGCGGAAGCAGGACGGCGGCATCCTAGGGGAAGCAACACTGGATATGATCAATCAGTTCCGCGCCGATTATGCCGTGATGGGTATCAGCGGCATCGACCTGGATGGAACCCTGCTCGACTATGATTATCAGGAGGTCCGGGTTTCACAAGCGATCATTCGCAACGCGCGCCGCGTGTTCATCGTGACCGACCACTCGAAATTCGGCCGCCCGGCGATGGTCCGCATGGGCGCGATCCGGGACGCCGATGCGTTGTTCACGGACGTCGCCCCGCCTCAAGTACTTCGTGAATTGCTGGAGGCGGCTGGCGTGGAACTTCACATCGCCCCCGAGGGCTAAATTTTCCGATTGCGAACCGCCGGCGTTCACATGTAGCGTGCGATGTAAGAATACGAAAAGGGGAGCGTCATTTCGAAAATGATCGACATGCTTGTCGTCGGCGGGGGAATCAACGGCACTGGCATCGCCCGGGACGCCGCCGGGCGTGGGCTGTCGGTTGTGTTGGTCGAACAGAACGACCTGGCGAGTGGCACTTCATCCGTTTCCAGCAAGCTGATCCATGGCGGATTACGGTACCTCGAGTACTACGAATTCCGCTTGGTTCGCGAGGCATTGCTGGAGCGGGAACGCCTGCTGGCCATGGCGCCGCATATCATTTGGCCGATGGACTTCGTCCTGCCCCACGACCCGAGCGTGCGGCCGGCCTGGCTCGTGCGGCTCGGCCTGTTCATTTACGATCACCTCGCGCGGCGTAAGCGGCTACCCTCGACCCGCACGGTCCGCCTCGATCAGCATCCGGTCGGTAAGGCGCTGCTACCGGGCTTCAAGCGCGCTTTCATCTACGCCGATTGCTGGGTCGAAGATTCCCGGCTGGTGGCGCTTAACGCAAGGGACGCGGCCGATCACGGCGCGCAGATCCTTACCCGCACACGGCTGGTGCATGCCGATCGCCGGGACGGTCACTGGTCGTGCGAATTATTGCACGGTGATGGCCAGACCGAGACAGTACTCGCCAGCACCCTGGTCAATGCCGCCGGCCCGTGGGTAAGCCAGGTCCTCAACCAATCGCTGGGGGTGACCGGCAACAAGCAGGTCCGGCTCATCAAGGGCAGCCACATTGTACTACCCCGTCTGTATGATGGGGACGAGGCGTATATCCTGCAGAATACTGACCGCCGGATTGTTTTCGCCATCCCGTATGAGAGCGAATACACGCTTGTTGGTACCACCGATGTGCCGTTCGAAGGCGACGTACAAAACGTCAAGATCGATGCGGCCGAGACAGAGTATTTGCTCGATGTCGTAAATCGCCATTTCCGGCGGCAAATGACGGCCACGGATATCGCCTGGAGCTATTCAGGGGTGCGTCCTTTGTATGATGATGCAGCAAAGAACGCCTCCGCCGTCACGCGCGATTATGTGCTGGACGTGAACGCCGCACCCGGTCAGGCGGCTCTTCTGTCGATTTTCGGTGGTAAGATCACGACTTTCCGTAAGCTGGCCGAACACGCGATGGAAAAGCTCGCGCCGCATCTACCGCATGCCGGCCCGGCCTGGACGGCCACGGCGCCGCTGCCGGGTGGCGATATGCCGGATAGCGATTTCGACGCGTTTCTGACCGGGCTGCGGCAGCGCTTCGCCTTTCTGCCCCCTGCCCTGTCGCTTCGCTTGGCGCACTCTTATGGCACCAAGGTGGATCTGATGCTCGCCGGCTGCACCGGGATGGCCGATCTAGGCCGGGATTTCGGCGGCGGGCTGCACCAGCGTGAGGTGGATTATCTGGTACGGTACGAATGGGCTCAGACGGCGGAGGACGTTCTCTGGCGGCGGTCTAAGGTCGGCCTGCATGCACCGGCGGACACAGCAGCGGCCCTGGATGAAGCACTGGGCCACCGGGCGGAAGCCCTGTCGTGAGCCTGGTGCTAGAGAACATCAGCCGGGTCGCAGGCAAAGAGCCGATCCTGCATAACCTGGACCTCTCGGCAGAGTCCGGCACGTTGCTGACCCTGTTGGGGCCGATCCGGGCGGGAAAGACCTCGCTCATGCGGCTTATGGCGGGGCTCGATACGCCCAGCACTGGGCGGATCTTGCACGATGGCGCCGATGTAACCCGGGTAGATGTGCGGAAACGCAGCGTGTCCATGGTGTATCAGCAGTTCATCAACTACCCGAACTTCACCGTCTACAAGAACATCGCCTCTCCGTTGGTGGTCGCCGGCAAGCACAATAAAAAACAACGGGATGTACTGGTGCGGGACATGGCGGAGCGGCTTGGGCTGACTCCGTATCTGCAGCGATTGCCGGCCGAGTTATCGGGTGGGCAACAGCAACGGTGCGCCTTGGCACGCGCCATGCTGAAAGACAGCCGTCTGCTGCTGCTCGATGAGCCGCTCGTTAACCTCGACTATAAGTTGCGCGAGGATTTGCGCGCGGAAATGAAGGCGCTGTTCCGCGAGAGCGACCGGATCGTAGTCTACGCCACGACCGAGCCGCAGGAGGCGCTCATGCTGGGTGGGCGGGTCTGCGTGATGCGCGAAGGGCGGGTGCTGCAGGAAGGCGTGGCGCTTGACGTCTATCGGGCACCGCTTGATCTCGAGACGGCGCGGCTGATCAGCGATCCGCCGATGAATTTCTTCCCCGGCGTGATCGAGGCGTCCCGCCTTCGCCTGGACGGTGGTGCCGAACTGCCGCGCCCGGCGGAGTTCAGTGACCTTCCACCGGGCCGCTACACGTTCGGCCTGCACTCGGCCCATTTGACGCTGAGCCCTGGGCCCGGTCTGTGCGCACTGCCGGTGCTGATCGACTTGGCTGAGATTAACGGGTCCGAGACCCTGCTACACGGCCAGTACGGCACGCTCCCGGTGCTGCTACAGGCGGGCGGCGTGCATGACGCGGCCATTGGCTCCTCCGCCGTGTTCCATTTCGACCCTGACCGCCTCTATGCATTTGGCGCCTCCGGAACACTCGCGCGCGCGCCGCGCT
>JANPPS010000306.1:0-7588 GCA_031428635.1 Rhodospirillales bacterium | reverse complement strand
GCGATGCAGGAAATACATCATCGAGTGAAAAATAACCTGCAGGACGTGGCCAGCCTGCTAAACCTCCAGGTTAGCCGAAACCGCCAGCCCGAGGCTCGCGCCGAGTTCCAGTCCGCGCGCGACCGCATTCGCGCACTGGCGACCCTGCACCGCCATTTGTACGTGTATGGCGAGATCCACACGATCGAGATGGGCGAGTTCCTGGTCGAGCTATGCGAGCAGTTGTTCAAGGCCCTGGGCGAAACACCGGGCGGGCGGCTTAAACTATCGATCGATGCCCCGGCGCTGAAGGTATCGAGCGACCAGGCGGTGCCACTCGCGCTGATCGTGACGGAGGCGGTCACGAATGCAATCAAGTACGCCTTTCCGGCCGGCCGGCCGGGCCATATTTCCGTGACACTACGGCAGGATGGCGACACGGCCACGCTAGAGGTGGCGGATGACGGCGTCGGCATTCCCAGCGGACGGCAGCAGACAGAGGCAGGAGTCCGCGATGGCATCGGCCTGCAGCTGATTACCGGCTTCGCTCGCCAACTGCACGCGACGTTGCTGGTGGAGGAGGTGTTCGGCACTCGCTATGTCGTGACCCTTCCGCTTCGGCGGGACCGGTTAGACAGCCCGGCCGTCACCGATACCTAGCGTATTGCGGAATGCGCTGATCCGCTGCACATCTTTCGAATGAATACGATGGATTCAGCCCTCCACGCCCGCGCAACCAGCTGGCGGCATCACCTGCACGCCAACCCCGAAATCAGTCTGCAGGAGCGAGGGACGGCCGCGTACGTGTGTCAGGTCCTGACGGAGATGGGCGTGCCGTTCACCCCCGGCATCGGCGGCCATGGCGTGGTGGCGACGATCGCGCGCGGGCCGTCCAATCGCAGCGTCGGCCTGCGTGCCGACATGGATGCGCTGCCGATCACCGAGACGACGAGCCTATCCTATGCCTCCACCCGGCCGGGCGTCATGCACGCGTGCGGGCACGATGGGCACACGGCCAGCCTGCTGGGCACGGCCGCGCTGCTAATGGCCGATCCGGACTGGACGGGTACCGTGCAGCTGATCTTCCAGCCGGCAGAGGAGGGCTACGGCGGCGCTCGGTCGATGCTGCGCGACGGGTTAATGGATCGGTTCCCGATGGAACAGGTGTTCGGCTTCCATAATTGGCCCGGGTTGGCTGCGGGTACTGTTGCGGTTCATTCCGGCCCGGTCATGGCGGCTGCGTCCCGCGTGAACTATACGATCCACGGCCACTCCGGCCATGCTGCCATGCCGCATTTGACACGGGATCCGGTGGTGGCCGCAGGGCAGTTGCTGGTGGGGCTGCAATCGATCGTGGCCCGGACGACCGACCCGCTGGACACGGCCGTCGTGTCGATCTGCATGATCGAGGCCGGGACCGCCAGCAATATCATCCCCGACCGGGTCACCCTGCGTGGCACGTTTCGCACGCATCGGGATGCGGTGCAGGACCGGGTCGAGCACGGGCTGCGTCAGATCGCCGCGGGCGTGGCACAGGCGGGCGATGTCACGATCGATGTCGGTATCGAGCACGGGGTGTGTGGAACGGTAAACCACGCCGAACAGGCCAATCTGGCTGCTGAAACGGCAATGGCCATGGGCGTACCGGTGCGCCGCGACCTGCCGCCCAGCATGGCGGGCGAGGATTTCGGCTGGCTGCTACGCGAGCGGCCGGGTGCCTTTGTGTGGGTCGGCAACGGCCTGTCTAAGGCCGGGGCCGATCTTCATAACAGCAACTACAACTTCAATGATGCGATCCTGCCAGTGTCGGCCGGGTTGATGGCGTCGATGGCGAAGCGAGCGCTCGGCGCGTAATGCGGGGCGGCCGCGTTTCGCCCCAGACAGTGGGCCAGACGGCGGGCAAGGCGTGGCTGGATGGCGCACGTCAGCCGGCTGCGGGGCGGCGGCTGATTCTGCTGGGCGCGGTCACGACGATCGCGGCCTGCGGTCAGGCGTGGTGCCTCGCCATATTACTGGCTGTGGCGATCGGGCGGGAAGACGCGCAAGTGCTTCCGTGGGCCGCCGGGTTCCTGGCGCTTGCCCTATTGCGTGCCGGGCTGGGCATTGTCTCGGAGCGGGATGCCGCCCGGCTCGGTGCGGCCGCGCGTCGCACGCTACGGTCGGGCGTGCTGACCCGGATGCTGGCGGCCGGGCCGGACGCATTGCGCCATTGGCCGGCAGGGGCGGTCGCAACGCTTGCCGTCGACACGGTCGAGCAATTGGACGGCCTGTTTGCCCGCTGGTCCCCAGCCGCGGCGCTGGCGCTGATCTCGCCCGCGATCGTGTTGATAGCAGCGGCGCTGGCGGACCCCGGCGTGGTGCCTATTCTTGCCGGCGCCGGATTGCTGGTTCCGGTTGGCATGGCGCTGGCGGGTGTTGGTGCGGCGGCGGCGTCGCGTCGGCAGTTTGCGGCCATGGCACAGCTGCAGGTTCGGTTTCTCGATCGGCTACGCGGAATAGCGACGATCGTCCTGGCCGGCCGCGCGGCGGACGAGGCAATGCGGCTTCGTCAGGCCGCGGATGAGCTGGCGTCGCGCACGCTGCGGGTGCTGCGGGTCGCGTTCCTGTCATCCGTGGCACTTGACGGTGCAGCGGCGGCGGCTCTGATCCTGTTGGCGTGGCGTTATGCCGATCGCGCTGGCCCGGCACCCGTCGCGATCTTTGCCTTGCTGCTGGCCGTCGAGTTCTTTGCCCCGCTGCGGGCTTTTTCCGCCGCGTATCAGAACCGGCTGGTCGCGGCGGCGGCAACCGATGCGTTTGATCGATCCCCATCGCCGGCCCCAGCTTCGCCACGGCCTGTCGACGCCCAGGGCCAGGGCATCCAGGGCCAGGGCATCCAGGACCAGGGTACCCGGGGCGTGACCGTCGCGTTCGAGAATGTGCGCTACGCCTGGACGCCAAACGGCCCGCCCATAATCGACGGCCTCAGCTTTCGCGTGACACCCGGCGAGACCCTGCTGCTGGTCGGGCCATCGGGTGCGGGCAAGTCGACCATTATCGAGCTGCTGCTTGGCTTCGTGCATCCCACCCAGGGCCGGATCACGCTGAATGGCACCGACGTCGCGTCACTCGATGCGGCGGCGCTGGCACAGATGACCAGCTGGATCGGCCAGCGCCCGATGCTGTTCGCCGGCACGATAGAGGACAACATCCGCTTTGGCCGTCCGGACGCCTCCGCCGCTGCGCTGGACGCCGCGGTCTTGGCGGCTGGCGTCGCGACCTTTGCGAGCCAGCTACCGGATGGCCTCGCGACTCGGGTGGGTGAGGGTGGCTACGGCCTATCCGGCGGGCAGGCGCAACGCGTGGCCGTTGCCCGCGCCTATTTGCGGGACGCGCCACTGCTGCTGCTGGACGAGCCGACCGCCCACCTTGACCCGGCGACCGAGGCCGACCTGTTCGTAAGCCTTTCCCAACTGGCAATCGGGCGAACCGTGATCCTGGCCAGCCACTCCGCTGCCGCTGACCGGTTCGCCGGGCGTCGGCTGGAATTGACGCAGGTGCTCGCTTTGGGTGCCGCATGACGCCGCTGCTGCGCGTCGTCGCCGCCTGCCGGGGTGAGGCGTGGTGGCTGGCACTGGGGGCGGCGACGTCCGTCGTGTCGGTGGCGGTGCTGCTGGCGCTATCGGCCGGATCGGCGGGCCGGGCATTGGGCGGGCCCGTGATCCTGATCGCCGCGCCGTTCGTGTTGCAGGCGCTGGGCGTGGGCCGGGTTGTCGCCCGATACACGGAGCGCATGGTGACCCACGCCGCCACATTCCGCGCGCTGGCGTCGATCCGGATTTGGCTGTGGCGCGGCCTGTCGGCGCGGTCGGCGGGCGGACTCGGCTTCGCGCGGTCGGGCGATGCGTTATCACGCCTGATCTCGGATACGGACGCGCTGGACGGGCTGTACCTGCGCATCGCGGTGCCGGCGCTGTGCGCGCTGCTGCTGCTGCCGGTCCTGGTCTGGGCGCTGCAGGGTACGGCACCGGCAGCGGCGGCGGTCGTACTGCTGCTATTTGCCGCCGCCGCACTCGGTCTGCCGTGGCGCGCGGCGCAGCAGGCGGCGGGGCTGGGCCAGCGCCTTTCGGTGGCACTATCGTCTTTACGCGTGGAAACGCTCGATATTGCAACGGGTCTGCGGGAGGTCACGGCCTATGACGCCGGCGATCGTATGCTGGCCACGATTCGGGGGCGCGAGGACGGCCTGATCGCGTTGCAGGACCGTGGCGCGCACCAGGCGGCTGTGGCGCAGGCCTGCGCCAGCCTATGCAGTCAGGGTGCGCTGCTGGCCGTCGTGCTGGGGGGCGGCCCGTTTCTCATACCTGCCCTATTCCTGACATTAGCTGCGTTCGAGACGGTGGGTGGCATGCCCCGCGCCGGCGTTCTGGCCGGTACGGCGGCGGCGGCGGCGGCTCGCATTGCGGCGCTGGCGGACGGTCCCATACCGGTGCCGGACCCGGCCGCGCCGGCGCCCACGCCGTCCGAGGCGAGCCTATCGTTCCAGGACGTGACATTCGGCTGGGCACCCGACCGGGTCGTCCTCCGCGACTTTACCCTCCATATCGCGGCGGGCAGCCGTGTGGCGCTGCTGGGTCCGTCCGGCGCGGGCAAGTCCACCGTCGTGGCGCTGGCGATGAAGGTCGTGGCGCCCCAGGCCGGGCAGGTGGAATTGGGGGGCACAGACCTCAGTCGGCTAACCGCGGCCGCTGTCCGGTCGCGTATCGCGTGGTTGGGGCAGGACACGCATATTTTCCATGACAGCGTGCGGGAGAACCTGCTGCTCGGCTGCCCCGGCGCATCTGACACGGCGCTATGGCAGGCGCTGGCGACCGCGCAGTTAGACACCCGGGTGGCGGCGTTACCGGGACAGCTGGATGCCGTGCTGGGTGGGGCTGTGCAGCTATCGGGCGGTGAGCAGCGGCGTCTCGCCCTCGCGCGCGCGATCCTGTCACCGGCGCCGATACTGATACTCGATGAGCCGGCAGCCGGGCTGGATGCGGCAACGGAGTCGGCGTTCTTTCGCACCCTGGCCGACGCGACGCCGGGCCGGACAGTGCTGATGATCGTGCATCGGCTGACAGGGGCGGAGCAGGTAGACCGGGTCTGGCGCCTGTCCGCCGGGCGCGCCGTGGCCGCGGCTGGATGACCACGTTGCACCGCAGGCGCGGCGCGGGCAGGGTGCGGCGCAATCCACTGGAGAGTAATATGAGTTTTGCCCCGATCGTCCTTCGCGCGTTGTGTGGCAGCGCGTTCCTGCTCGCCGGTTGCGCGGCACAGGGACCCGTAGCGGAGGTTCCGGCCTACGTCGTATTCTTTACGCCGCTTTCCGCCGCACTCGACACGCAGGCCCAGGCAGTCGTGGCTGACGCCGCCCGCGCCGCCCGAGCCGATTCGGGCCGGTCGGTCACTGTCGCCGGGTATGCTGCGTCGACCGCGACCAGCACCCCGGCGAGCGACTTCCTGATCAGCCGCACCCGCAGTCAGGCCGTCGCGAACGCGCTGGTGGCCCAGGGCATCGCCCAGTCCCGGATCGTGCAAAACCCGCGCGGCTCGGTGGCCGGTGATCAGGGTATCGAGAGCCGCCGGGTGGAGATCGTGCTCGGCCACTAATGGGTATGATTGCCGATCCGCAGGCGATATTGCGGCAGGTCTTCGGTTTTCCCGCATTCCGCGGCCTGCAGCAGTCGGCGATCGACCAGGTCCTGGCCGGGGGCGACGCGCTGGTGCTGATGCCGACGGGCGGGGGTAAGAGCCTGTGCTACCAAATCCCCGCCCTCTGCCGCGCAGGCACGGCCGTTGTCGTATCGCCGTTGATCGCACTGATGGACGATCAAGTAGCGTCCCTGCGCCAGTTGGGCGTGGCCGCGGCGGCGCTGCATAGCGAGATCGATCCGGACGAGAGCAGCAAGACCGCCCGCTTGCTCGCCGACGGCCTGCTCGATCTGTTGTATGTGTCGCCGGAGCGCCTGTTGATGCCGGGCACGCTCGATCGCCTGTCCCGCATCGAGCTGGCGCTGATCGCGATCGATGAGGCGCATTGCGTGTCCGCCTGGGGTCACGAGTTCCGGCCGGAATACCGGGGCCTGGCGCGACTGGCGCAGGTGTTCCCGGGCGTACCACGCATCGCGCTGACCGCGACCGCCGATCCGCGTACCCGCGCCGACATCCTGCTGGCGCTGGGTATGCCGGACGCGGCCGTGTTCACTGCGAGCTTCCACCGCCCCAACCTGCACATCGCCGCCCAGGCCAAGGTCGGTGAAACGGCGGAGCTGCGTGCGTTCCTGCGCGGGCGCACCGCCCAGGCCGGGATTATTTATTGCAATAGCCGGTCCAAGACCGAGCGCACTGCCGCCCGCCTGCTGGCTGACGGCCTACCCGCGCTGCCGTTTCATGCCGGGCTGGCACCGATCGAAAAGCGGGTGGCATTGACCCGGTTTCGCAGTGGCGAGCCGGTGGTGATGGTGGCGACTATCGCATTCGGCATGGGCATCGACCGTCCGGACGTACGCTACGTCGTGCACCTCGATATGCCCGGCAGCCCGGAGGCATTTTATCAACAGATCGGTCGCGCCGGACGAGATGGCGACCGCGCCGACACGCTGTTGCTGTATGGCGGTGAGGACATCGTCCGGGCCCGGCACTGGCTGACGCAATCGACGGCGCCCGCGGCGGAGCAGGCGATCATGCGCGAGCGGCTGGAGGCGATGATCCAGCTGACGGAAACGACCGACTGCCGCACGCGCCGGCTGCTGGCGTGCTTTGGCGAGCAATTGCCGGCCGATTGCGGCCATTGCGACACCTGCGCCAACCCGGTCGCGATGTTCGACGGTACGGTCGCGGCGCAGAAGGTGCTGTCTGCGATCTATAAAACTGGGCAACGGTTCGGTGCCAAGCACATCGTGAGCGTCCTTACGGGCCAGAATACTCCGATGGTGGAGAAGCACGGCCATGCCGAGCAATCGACGTGGGGAATTGGCGCCGACAAGCCCGCCCCGTTCTGGGCCGGTGTGATCCGTCAGTTGATCGCGCGCGGCGCGTTGCAGACCGGCAGCGGCGAATACGCGACGCTTGAGCTGAACACGGACGCGGCCCGGCCGATCCTGCGTAGCGAGGCGCAAGTCATGCTGCGCGCGGAGGCGGTACCACTGCGCCCCGAACCCAGCCGCAGCCGTCGGTCCGCGACGGCCCTGGCCCCGGCCGGTTTTGCCGAGGGCGGCAGCGACCTGTTCGATGCGCTACGGGCCTGGCGCGCGGCCGAGGCGAAGAAGCAGTCAGTCCCGCCCTACGTCATTTTCCACGACAGCGTCCTGCGGGAGATTGCGAGCGGTACGCCCACGACCCTCGATGACCTGGCCGAAGTGAAGGGCGTCGGTGGATCGAAGCTTACGCGTTATGGGGCAGCCGTGCTGGCGATTGTGGCGCGGGCGTAGCGTCCGTAAGCGACCCCGGGCCGCCGGGGGCGCGGTCGAACACCACGGCCCGGTCATGGTACGCGGCAACGGCCGGGCGGTGGGCAATGCTGACCAGCGTCGTGTCCGGCAAATGCGTGCGTAGCGCCTCATACAACGATGCCTCGGCCGCCGGGTCG
>JANPPS010000305.1:0-21115 GCA_031428635.1 Rhodospirillales bacterium | reverse complement strand
GTGGGCCTGGTCGGCGGGCAGGACGAGCTGGTGTTCGACGGTGCCAGCTTCGTGCTGAACGCGGACCGGTCGCTGGTGGTGCAGATGGCAGCGTTCGAGGAGACGGTCGCCATCACCGAATGGGTTCGGGGTGACGTTCTGTCCTGCGTCGCGCAACCGCTGGTGCCCGCGGAAGACCGGCTGGCGCTGATTTATCGTTGCCTGATGACCGGTCTGCGGGACTACGTGGGTAAGAACCATTTTCCGGGCGTGCTACTGGGCCTGTCGGGCGGGATCGACAGCGCGCTGTCCGCCGCTGTGGCCGTCGATGCCCTGGGGGCCGCGCGCGTTCGCACGGTCATGCTACCCAGCCCGTATACCGGACCGGACAGCCTGACGGATGCGGCCCGGTGCGCGGAGCTGCTTGGCATACGCTGCGATACCGTGGCCATCACCCCCGCCATGGACGCGTTGGACGAGGTACTGGCCCCGCTATTTCAGGGCCGTGAGCCGGACGTGACCGAGGAAAATATCCAGTCCCGCACCCGCGGCCTGCTGCTGATGGCGCTGTCGAACAAGTTTGGCGACATGGTGCTGACGACTGGCAACAAGAGCGAAATGTCAGTGGGCTACGCGACGTTGTACGGCGACATGTGCGGCGGCTACTCCGTTCTGAAGGACGTGTACAAAACCACCGTCTTTGCGCTGTGCCGCTGGCGTAACACGCATAAACCGGCGGGTGCGCTAGGGCCGGACGGCCCGGTCATGCCGGAGCGCGTGATCACCAAGCCGCCCTCGGCCGAGTTGAAGCCCGACCAGACCGACCAGGACAGCCTGCCGCCCTACGACACGCTGGACGCAATCCTGCTGGGCCTGGTGGAGGGCGAGCAGTCTGTCGACGCACTGGTTGCGGCCGGGCACGACCGCGCGACGGTGCTGCGGGTGTGGAAGATGCTCGACCGCGCCGAGTACAAGCGGCGCCAGGCCCCGCCCGGCGTCAAAATCAGCCCGCGCGCGTTCGGCCGCGACCGGCGCTATCCGATCACCAATGGATTTACGGGGTTAGTGGCTTGAGCGATCCGATTACGCCGCCGATTACGCCAAATGACGGCTGGCGCGTCCGTATACTAGACCTGTCGGGCGGAGCCGAAGACGGCATGGTCGAGGACATCAAGGGTTTCGTGAACCTCGATCACGCCAACCTGTTCGCGCGCCGCTACGTGCGGGACAGCATCGAACGCTGCCGCGCAGGCGGCATGCCTGCCGCCGCCGTGCTGACCGCCTGGCACGCGTATGGCGAGGATGCGGAGGTGCTGGAGGCCGGCACCTCCGCCTGGACCAGCGCCACCGACGCGCAGGCGTTCGCCGAGGTGAAGGCGCCGCTGCCGGAACGGGACTGGCGCGCGATCGACCCGCGCCAGGTGTCGTTCACCGACGAGACGCCCGATGAAGACGAGTCTGCCGCGTGAAGCTCCGCTTTGCTCCGAGCCCCACTGGTCTGCTCCATGTCGGCAACGCCCGCATCGCGCTGGTCAACTACCTGCTCGCCCGCCGTCATGGTGGTCACTTCCTGCTGCGTATCGACGATACCGATACCGAGCGCGGCCGGGCGGAATATGAAGAGGCGATACGCACCGACCTACGCTGGCTCGGCCTGCAGTGGGATGAGGAGTTCCGGCAGTCCGACCGCATGGAGCTGTATACCGCGGCGGCCGACAAGCTGAAGGCGTCCGGCCGGCTATATCCCTGCTTCGAAAGCGAGGAAGAGCTGGCCGTCAAACGCGAGTTGCGCGTCAAGCGTCACCAGCCGCCGCTATATGACCGGGCCATGCTGAAACTGACGCCCGAACAGCGCGCCACAGCGGAGGCGAACGGCAAGACGCCGCATTGGCGCTTCCTGCTATCGGGCTACCCGGCCGAGTGGGGTGACATGGTGCTCGGCCCCCGCGCCGTGAAACTGACCGCCGTGTCGGACCCGGTAGTGATCCGCGCCGACGGGACGCCGCTGTATACGTTCACGTCCGTGGTCGACGACCTGGCCAGCGGTATCACCCACGTTGTGCGCGGTGAGGACCACGTGACCAATACCGGTATTCAGATCGATATTTACGCGGCCCTGGGCGGCAGGCCGAAAAACCTGCGCTTCGCCCATTTGCCTCTGTTGGTGGATCAAGAGGGCGGCAAGCTGTCGAAGCGGCTCGGCGGGCTGTCGCTGCGCAGCCTACGGGGCGACGGTATCGAACCGGCGGCACTGACCGGGTACCTTGCGCGGCTAGGTAGTTCGGATGACCCGGTGGCGGCGGCGCCCGACACGCTGGCGCCTACGTATGACCTGAGCCACGTAAGCCATAGCAGTGCTCGGTTCGACGGCCGGCATTTGTTGGGACTGAACCGCCGGGTACTGCACGACGCGCCCTTCGAGAGTGTGCAGGACCGCCTACCGCCCGGTGCCACGGTGGCGTTTTGGCTGGCGGTGCGCGGTAACCTCGATCTGCTGAACGAGGCACGAGGCTGGTGGGACGTCGTCGCCGGTAGCATCGTGCCGCCGGTGATCGAGGGCGAAAGCGATTTTATGCGCCAGGCCCTGGATACGCTGCCGGCGGAACCATGGGATAACGAGGTGTTCGCGACATGGATGGCCGCATTGAAGCCGCTCAGCGGGCGGAAGGGGAAAGCGCTGTTCCTGCCGCTACGTCTGGCACTGACGGGCGAGGATCACGGGCCGGAGCTGGGGGCACTGCTGCCGCTCATGGGCCGGGACCGGGCGGCGGGGCGGCTGGCGCTGGCGGCCTGACCGATCTGGAGGCGCTGCGGGCCCACATGGGTGCCGTCAGTGACATCGCCGACCGCAAAGTGCTGCCGGCGCTCGATCGGCACGCGCGGCACTTCATCCTACTCTGCCCGTTCCTGGTGCTCGCCACCGCGGACGGGGCAGGGCAGGTGGATGCGAGCCCCAGGGGCGATCCGCCGGGCTTTGTGCAGGTGCTAGACGACCGGACGTTGCTGATCCCGGATAGGCCCGGCAATAATCGGGTCGATAGTTTCCGCAACATCCTGACCAGCCCGGCCGTCGGATTGATATTCTTCGTTCCCGGCATCGATGAGACGCTGCGGGTGAGCGGCACAGCCCGGCTATCGACGGACGCCGATGCGTTGGCCGGCAGTGCGGTGCAGGGCCGGTCACCGAAAACGGGGCTGGTAGTCGATGTTTCGGCCGTGATGTTCCACTGCGCGAAGGCGCTCCGCCGCGGCCGGCTGTGGGACCCGGCAGCGCAGGTTGCGCGACGCGACTTTCCGTCGCTGGGGCAGATCGTTGCGGACCAGGTCGCCGGGTTTACGGCTGATGTGGCGGATGCGCGGATAGAGAAGTCGTACCGGGAGCGGATGTATTAGGATGCCGGACCTGTCGTCTCCGCCGAACTGGGATCGCCTGGCACAGGGGATAGCCTTCGCCCTGTCGATCCATGCCGAGCAGACGCGAAAGGGTACAGAAACGCCCTACATTTCGCACCTGCTGGCCGTGACCGCGATCGTGCTCGAGTATGGCGGGGACGAGGAGCAGGCGATCGCAGCCATGCTGCACGATGCGATCGAGGACCAGGGTGCGCACCAAGAGCCGGTAATTACCGCGCAGTTCGGCCCGCGGGTCGCCCGTATCGTCCGTGGCTGTACAGACGCCGACACGATGCCGAAGCCACCCTGGCGCGACCGGAAGCAGGCGTACCTCGATCACCTCGCCGACGCGGAGCCAGAGGTTCTGCTGGTGTCGGCGGCTGACAAACTACACAACGCGCGCGCGATTTACTCGGATCTGACGCGGCATGGCCTTGCCGTGTTCGATCGGTTCAAGGGCGGCCGGGATGGGACGCTCTGGTACTACTCGACGCTGGCCGATCGGTTTAGCGTTCTGCTGCCGGGGCCATTAGCGGTGGAGCTGGCAGGAGCCGTATCGCGAATGGGCGGGCTCGCCGGCAGCACGCTGGGTTCTAACAGTCTGTCAGTTGCGCCGGGGCTGTGAGGGCCTGACGGTCTAGCCCGTCTGTACCTTAGCGGCTGCTTTTCATACGCCCTGGCGAAGGCCCTGGGCGAGCCGTCGCTGTTAACAGGTGAAGCTTTCGCCCGAACCGATATCACCCGCGCTGCGTAGCCTTGTGCTCCGTCGCAAATGCTGCCAGCGCCGCGGCTGGCAATGCGAGCCCAACCCAGGTCGTCAACGACCATCCCCCGTGCGCGTAGGCCCACGCCCCCAACGCCGAGCAAGCGGCGCCACCCATGAAGAAGATCGCCATAAACAGTCCGTTCAGCCGCCCCCGCACGGCTGGGCCCAACGCGAAAATCGCGCGCTGGCTGAAGATCAGCGCCGCCGTCACTCCCGCGTCCAGCATGATCGCGGCCACCACCAGCCAGGCTAAACCGGCCGTGGTCCCCGACAGCCCGATGCGCCCCAGCAGGAATGACCCCGCCACCGCACTCATCGCCACGCCGGTACCGGACCGATCAAATCCCCGGTCGGCCAGACGCCCGGCCAATGGCGCCACGATCGCGCCGGCAACGCCGGCCAGGGCGAATAGGGCAATACCGCGCTGCCCCAGCCCGTACGTGTGCGCCAGCAGCAACGGCACCACGGTCCAGAACAGGCTGAACGCGCCGAACAGGAACGTGTGATACACTGCCCGCCGCTGCAGCACTGGCGTCCGCAGCAGTAACGACGCCATCGACGCCAGCAGCGCGCCGTAGCGCAACCCCGGGTCCGGCTGCCGTTCCGGCAACGTGAACCGCAACACGACCGCCAACGCCGCCATCAGCACGGCCGACAGCACGAACACCATGTGCCAGGGTGCTACGCTCGCGATGAAACTCGATACCGGGCGTGCCAGCATAATGCCGAGCATGACGCCGCTCATGACGTTGCCCAGCACGCGGCCCCGCGATGCCTCGGACGACAGGTGTGCGGCGTAGGGAACCAGCACCTGAACCGACACGCAGCACAGACCAGTCAGGGTGGCGAATGCCAGGAACGGTGCGGCGGCGGTGGACAGGGCGGCACCCGCGAGCGCCACCACTGTGCCAACGAGGCATAGCAGCACCAGCCGCCGGTTCTCCATCAGATCGGCCAGCGGCACCAGCAGCAGCAGACCGGCGCCGTACCCCAACTGCGTGAACGTCACGATCAGCCCGGCGGCTTGCGGTGATAGGCCAAGGCTCGCGCTGATGGGTCCGATCAGTGGCTGCGCGTAGTACATGTTGGCCACGATCAACCCGCACGACGTGGCCAGCAGCAGCGTCAGCCAGCCGGGCACGACACGTGGGTCTACGGTTAAACTCAACAGTGCCGCTCCAGTACCTATCGTGTCAGGTCAGGTGCAGTGCAGCATGTGTCAACCCACCAGGCCGATCCCTTGCAGGCCACCGAACACGCCCAGTGCCGTCGTCAGCCCAACCACTACCAACAGCACCCACAAATACGGCCCCCGCAACCGAACGGCCGGTGGAAGCGCCCGCATCGAAAGCGCGATCAGGAAACCGAGCACCAGCGGCAGCAGCAGCGCGTTCATCACCTGCACGCCGACATTGAGGTCCACTAGGTTCGGATACAGCCCGACCAGCACCGCGCAGACCACGACAGCCGCGGCGTACAGTCCATAGAACCCCCGTGCCTGCGATGGATGCAGGTTCAACGACCGCTTGAAACCCGCCACTTCGCCCACGCCCCAGGCCAGCGCCAGCGTCGACACGATCGCTGCGATCATGCCGGCCCCTAACACGCCCGCGCTGAACACCAATTTGCCAAATCCGTCGCCGAGGAACGGGGTCAACACGCCGCTCATCTCGCCCACTGTTTTCAGGCTGAACTCGGGGTCGGACTTACCGAGCGTCGCCGCGACGGCCACGAGAACAGCGGCCATGACCAGCTGCGTGATCACGGCGCCCACGGCCGTATCGATCCGGGCCGCCCCAAGGTGCTCCGGTCGCAGCCCCTTATCGGCCACCGCCGACTGCTGGTAGAACACCATCCACGGCATGATCACGGCACCGATGTTGGCTGCGGCCAGATACAGGTACTCTTTTTCCCGAAACGGAATCTCAACGGCCTGGGTTGCCATCTCGGCGACGCTCGGATGCGCCCACCAGGCGACGACGAAGAACGCCAGCTCGAATAAACCGAGCGCGATCGCCACCCGCTCCACCCGGCGATACGATCCCGACATCACGACGGCCAAAAGCGCCACGGTCGCCACGGTCAGGCTGACGGCGCGGTGCACGCCGTACAGCTCGCCGATGCCTGCCACACCCGCCAGCTCCGTCACGAGTGCCCCGAAAGTCGCCACCGCCAGCCCCGCGACCGATACCCACGCCCAGAACCCGCCGAACGTGTCCCGGATCAGCTCGCCATGGCCGCGGCCAGTGAAGATACCGAGGCGCACCGTCAGCTCCTGCACCATGTACAGGATGGGGATCAGAACGACTTGTAGGAGCAGCAGCCGGTACCCCCACTGCGCTCCGCTTTGCCCGGCCGTGATAATGCTGCCGACATCGGTATCGGCCAGCATGACGACGATTCCCGGCCCGAACACAGCGAGTGCGCGCGATAGGCGGGGGGAGCGGGAGCGCGTTTGCGACACGGGAACCTCGGAATTGCGAATCATTCTCAATTGCGGTTGTAGCAGCCCGTCCAACCGTTGCAAGCCGCCACGCCCTGGCCTACCCACCCGGCATGTTGACCCTGCATAACAGTATGACCCGGCGGCGGGAGCCGTTCGTGCCGATCGACCCCACCCATGTGCGCCTATATGTGTGCGGGCCGACCGTTTATGACCTGGCCCATATCGGCAACGCGCGTGGCATGACGGTGTTCGACGTGTTGGTACGCGTCCTGCGCCACGCCTATCCGCGGGTCACGTACGTGCGCAACATCACGGACGTGGACGACAAGATCAACGAACGCGCGGCCGTGACCGGTGAGAGTATCGGCGACATCACCGCCCGTACCGGCACGCAATTCGCAGACGACATGGCCGCCCTGGGCAATCTGCCGCCCGATTTCGAGCCCCGGGCCACGGCCCATGTGCCCGAGATGATCACCCTGATCGAGCGCTTGATCGAGCGTGGCCACGCCTATGCCGCCGCGGGCCACGCTTTATTCGCGGTCGATAGTTTTTCGTCCTATGGCGCGTTGTCCGGCCGTGATCCCGATGCCCTGCTGGCCGGTGCCCGGGTGGAGGTGGCGCCCTATAAACGCCATCCGGGCGATTTCGTATTGTGGAAGCCCTCACCGCCCGATCTGCCTGGTTGGGACAGCCCCTGGGGCCGGGGGCGGCCGGGTTGGCATATCGAGTGCAGCGCCATGGCGTGGCGCTATCTGGGTGAGACGTTCGACATTCATGGCGGCGGCGACGACCTGCTATTTCCCCATCACGAAAACGAGCGGGCCCAGTCCCTGTGCGCGCTACCGGGTGCCGGATTCGCGCGGGTGTGGCTGCATAACGGCATGGTGACCGTCGATGGGGAGAAGATGTCAAAGTCGCTCGGCAATTTCCGCACCATCCGCGACGTGCTGGCGTTGGCGCCGTCGGAGGCGGTGCGGTTTGCGCTGCTACGGGCACAATACCGGGGTACGCTCGAGTTCTCGGACGCCGGGCTGATCGAGGCCCGAAGTGAGCTCGACCGGTTTTATCGCGCTATGGAGGCGGGATGGGACGACGCGCCGCCCGACCCGGCGGTGATTGGCGCCCTGTACGACGACCTTAACACGCCATTGGCGATCGCCGGGCTGCACGCGCTGGCGGGGCGGGCGCTGGCGGGTGACCGGTCGGCGGCGGGTGCGCTGCGGTCGTCGGGGGCACTATTGGGCGTGCTGCAACAGGACCCGGCCGCCTGGTTTCGGGGTGGGAATGACGCGCCGGCAATCGAGGCCGCGATCGCCGAGCGCCTGGCCGCCCGCGCCGCCCGCAATTTCTCCCGCGCGGATGCAATCCGGGCCGAATGGCTGGCCCGCGGGGTTACGTTCGAGGACGGGCCCGGTGGCACCCGCTGGCAGCGGGTATGACGGGCCGCGATGGCGGCGCCGAGATCGGGCCGATTGGCGTGAGCCCCGTTGTGATCCTCGTGCGGCCGCAACTGGCGGATAATATCGGGGCGGCCGCCCGCGCGATGGCCAATGGCGGACTGTTCCACCTGCGGCTGGTCGCCCCCCGCGATGGGTGGCCACAGATTCGTGCCTGGGTCATGGCCAGCGGTGCCGACCGCATCCTGGACGAGGCGGAGGTGCACGCGACCGTCGCCAGCGCCGTCGCCGACCTGCACCGCGTGTTCGCCACCTGCCCGCGGCCGCGACATATTACCAAACCGGTGATGACCGCGCGTGCTGCAACGGCGGTGCTGCGGGACGTGGCCGGGCGCGGGTTGCGGTCCGGTATTCTATTCGGGCCGGAACGCGCGGGCCTCGATAATGATGACATGGCGCAGGCCGACACGCTGGTGCGGTTTCCGCTTAATCCGTCGTTCAACTCATTGAACCTGGGACAAGCGGTGCTGGTCATGGCCTATGAGTGGTGGACGGCCGGGGACGACACGCCGCCACTGATTATGCAGACCCACGGCACGGAGGTTGCGCCGAAGTCGGAGGTGAATGCGATGCTCGATCATCTGGTCGACGAACTGGACGCGAGCGGGTTTCTGCGTAACGCGCCAAAACGCCCAGGCATGGTCCGCAATCTGCAGCATTTGTTTCAACGGGGTGAGGTCACGCAACAAGAGGTGCGTACGTTGCACGGCGTGATCCAGATGCTGAGCCTCGGGCGCCAGACCCGCGGGCGGTCGGAGCAGCCAGGGGCGGCGGCGCTACTCGGGGAAGCGCCGGCTGAGGCGACGGGCGAGTAGCCATCCGACGAGGGCGGAAGCGGGCGCACCGATGCAGATCAGCAGCAGGCCGATCGGTAGGCCGGATAGCATCATGGCGATGCCGATTCCCAATACCATTCCACCCAGCAATCCGCCCGTGGTTCCGGACGCAACGCCCAGCCAAATGATATCGCCGCGTGAGATAGGTTGCTCGTTGAGAGGCACAGGCATGGCACCCAAGCTACCGTTTGCGGTCGCGTTGGCAAGGCCCGCGTTGACATCGTGGATGGTGGGCCGTACCAGACCTCTCTCGGACGGGGGAAAAATCCCGGTCCGGCATTGCCGGGAAAGCGGACAGACCTTCATGGTCTGCGCCCGCCCTCTCCTACCAGGGGGACTACCGGTCCAACAAGCCGACAAAGCCATAAGGCTTACGGCATATAGAATGGAGCACGCATGACTAAGCGGGCAGAGAGTAAGTATAAGATCAATCGCCGCCTGGGTGTAAACCTATGGGGTCGTGCAAAGTCGCCGATCAACAAGCGCGAATATGGTCCTGGTCAACACGGCCAGCGCCGCAAGCAGAAGCCGACAGACTTCGGTATTCAGCTGATGGCCAAGCAGAAGCTCAAGGGTTACTACGGTAACATCAGCGAGAAGCAGTTCCGCAAGTATTATGACGAGTCCGTGCGCCGTAAGGGTGACACCAGCGAGAACCTGATCGAGATTCTTGAGCGCCGTCTGGATGCGGTCGTGTACCGCCTCAAGTTTGCGATCACGCCGTTCGCGGCACGGCAGTTCGTGAACCACGGCCATGTCACCGTGAACGGCCGTAAGGTCAACATCCCGAGCTACCTGGTGCGCGACGGCGACGAGATCGAGGTTCGTGAGAAGTCCAAGCAACTGGCCGTCGTGCTCGATAGCGCGCAGTCGGGTGAGCGGGACGTGCCGGACTACCTGGAAGTCGATCACCGGGCCATGAAGGGTCGCTTTGGCCGCGCGCCGAAGCTGACCGACGTGCCGTATCCGGTGACGATGGAACCGAACCTGGTGGTTGAGTTCTACTCGCGTTAATCGATAAGGAAGGCCAGGGGCTCGCCCCCTGGACCCCAGCAAAGACGAGCCTTTGCAATCCGATCGTTAAGGAATGGGGTCTGGGGCCGGCAGCCCCGGCGGGTCGGGGGCGTTGCCCTCGCCTTCCTCACCTGGAAGGCAAACTATGACCCCTACCGAGGAAATTGCCCGAAGGCGCACGTTCGCCATCATCTCCCACCCCGATGCGGGTAAGACGACGCTGACGGAGCGCCTGCTACGCGCCGGCGGTGCCATTCAGCTTGCGGGCAACGTACGGGCCAAGGGTGAGCGCCGTCGCACCCGATCCGATTGGATGGGGATCGAGCGGGAGCGCGGAATCTCTGTCGTCACCTCCGTCATGACGTTCGAATATGGCGGCTGCGTATTCAACCTATTGGATACGCCCGGCCATGAGGACTTTTCCGAAGACACCTATCGCACGCTGACCGCCGTCGACAGCGCCGTCATGGTCATCGACGCAGCCAAGGGCATCGAGGCGCGAACTCGCAAGCTGTTCGAGATTTGCCGGCTGCGCGACATACCGATCCTCACGTTCATCAACAAGATGGACCGGGAGGCACGCGATCCGTTCGAGATCGTGGAGGAGGTGAGCGAGAGCCTGGCGCTCGACACCGCCCCAGTCACCTGGCCTGTAGGCCGCGCGGCCGGGTTCGCCGGAACGTACGATGTGCGTACCCGCGACTTGCACCTGACGGAGCCGCTGGGCCAGTCCGACCCGCGCATGATCCAGTTGGGGGAGGAGCTGGAGTTGGTGCAGGCAGCGCTACCCGAGTTCGACCTGGCCAGCTTCAACGCTGGGCATTTGACGCCGGTATTCTTTGGCAGTGCGATCAAGGAAATTGGCGTGAGCGATTTGCTGGACAGCCTAGTCGCGTTCGGGCCGCCGCCGCGTAACCAGCCGGCTGATACGCGTATGGTGACCGCGACGGAGGACAAGCTGACGGCGCTGGTGTTCAAGATCCAGGCTAACATGGACCCGAACCACCGCGACCGGATTGCGTTCGCACGCGTCTGTTCTGGCCGGCTCACGCGGGGTATGCGGCTGAAGCAGGTGCGGACGGGCAAGCTGATACCGCTGCACGCGCCGCAGTTCTTCTTCGCCCGCGACCGGCAGATTGCGGACGAAGCGTTTGCCGGCGACGTGGTGGGCATCCCGAACCACGGCACGCTGCGTATCGGCGACACGTTGACGGAAGACGAGATGCTGAACTTCGTCGGCGTACCGCATTTCGCGCCCGAGTTTCTCCGCCGGGTACGGCTCGATGATGCGATGAAGGCGAAGAAGCTACGGACCGCGTTGCAGGAATTGGCGGAGGAAGGCGTGGTGCAGCTGTTCCGCCCGCAGGATGGCAGCCAGCCGATCGTCGGCGTGGTCGGCACGCTACAGCTGGACGTACTGATCGCCCGGCTAGCCAGCGAGTACGGTGTCTCGATCGGGTTCGAGCCGGTGCCGTATGCGCTTGCCCGGTGGGTGACGGGCGATAAGGTATCGCTGGCCCGCTTCGTGGCGGAGCAGCGGACCAGCATGGCCGACGACGTGGACGGTGACCCGGTGTACCTGGCCAGCAGCGCATTCATGATGCGCCGCGCGGCCGAGCAGAACGAGACGCTGACGTTCCGCGACATTAAGGATGTGCGGCCCGAGGTGCTGGCCGTTGGATAAAATTGACCGCAAGCTGCTGGCGCTGTTGCAAGCCGACAGCACGCAGAGCATCGCCGCGATGGCCGACCAAGTTGGCCTGTCGCAGACGCCGTGCTGGAAGCGGATACAGCGGCTGGAGGCGGACGGCGTCATCCTGCGCCGGGTCGCATTACTGAGTGCGGAAAAGTTGGGTCTCGGCCTGACGGTTTTCGTGTCGATCGAGGCGGGGGACCACTCGCCATCGTGGCTGGACGGGTTTGCGACACTGGTTGCGAGATGTCCGGAGGTGGTCGAGGTGCACCGCATGGCGGGCGATATCGACTACATGCTGCGGGTCGTGGTGGCCGATATCGCAGCGTATGACGGGTTCTATAAGCGTTTGATTGCAGCGGTGCCGATCAAGAACGTGAGCAGTCGGTTTAGTATGGAGCAGGTGAAGTTCACGACGGAACTGCCGATTGGGGGGTAGCGTGAGTAGAATTTAGAGACGCCGGGGATCGCTGAATTTAGCTCTGCAAAGTACTAGCCTTTATAGGTCGGAGGGAGAGCCGCGCGTAGTAGGCGCGGATCTCGATAGTGAACCCCCGATCAGCTTAAATATTGGCGGTACTAGGCTCATCACTGGTACGGAGCGGCATACGAGGTTCGTTTGATTAGGAGGGCGCGCTGGCTCTACACCACTGCCGTCGGCAACGCCCCGCCCGCAAAATGCGCGTCCAAATTGGCGAGCATCAAATCCCCCATCGCGGCCCGCGTGTCATGGGTCGCACTCGCGATATGCGGCAATAACACCACGTTCGGCATCGCCCATAGCGCCGCCGGCACCCGTGGTTCGTCCGCGAAAACGTCCAGCCCGGCGCCACCCAGCCGCCCCTCGGCCAACGCCAACACTAGCGCCGGTTCATCCACCACCGACCCCCGCGCGATGTTGACCAGCACCCCCTGCGGCCCCAGCGCGTCCAGCACGGCCCGATCCACCACCCCCCGCGTATCCGCCGACGCCGCGACCGCCAAGATCAGCACGTCCGACATCGCCGCCAACGCCGTCAGACTATCCGCAAACGCGTACGGCACATCGCGCCGGGTGCGGCTGCTATAAGCGATCGTGCCGCCGAACCCCTCCAGCCGCCGCGCGATCGCGAGCCCGATGCGGCCCAGTCCATAAATACCGAACCGGCGGCCGGACACCTTGGTGCCCAGCGGCAGTTCGCCGGCTGGCCATTTACCATCCCGCACGTGCCGGTCGCCCTGCACCATCTGCCGCATGACGGCAATGATCAGCCCGATGGCCAGGTCCGCCACGTCATCCGTCAGCACGTCCGGCGTGTTGGTGACGCGATAGCCGCGACGCCGGGCCTCGGTCAGGTCCACTTTATCATAGCCGACGCCGTTGATCGCCACGATCTCCAGCACCGGCAACTGCGCCGCGACCGCCGCCGGAATACCGGTTCCCCCGCCCGTGACCACGCCCCGTATCAGCGCCCCGTGGCGGGCCAGCAGCGCCGCCGGGTCGGGCGCGTCGAATAGGCGGTGCACCGTGTACCGCTCGGTCAACGCCGCATCGTGCGCCGGCATTAATGGAGAAAGCTGCAGGATATGAGCGGTCATACGGGTCCCTACTTGATGTCAGACTTGATGAACTGCGCGAGCTCCGGCGTGGACGGCCGCTCGAATAGCGTTTTGGATGGTCCGCTTTCGTGGATAAGCCCCTGGTGCATAAACACCGTCGTGCTCGCGACCCGGCGCGCGAACCCCATCTCATGCGTCACCAGAAGCATCGTCATCCCGTCCCGTGCTAGCTGCTCCATGACGGCCAGCACCTCCCCGGTCAATTCGGGATCGAGGGCGGAGGTCACTTCATCGAACAGCATCACCCGGGGCCGCATGGCCAGCGACCGGGCGATCGCGACCCGCTGCTGCTGCCCGCCCGATAGCTCGTCCGGATAGGCGTCGAACTTTTCGGACAGGCCGACCAGCGCCAGCACTTCCTCCGCAATGTGTCGCGTTTCGGCCCGGCTCACGTCCTTCACGATGCGTGGCGCCAGCATGATGTTGGCGACGACCGACAGATGCGGGAACAGGTTGTAGCTTTGGAAGTCGATGCCGACGTCCCGTCGCAACTGGCGCAGCGCCGCCTTGTCGGTACCAACGACGTGCCCGGCAATTTCGATCCGCCCCGACTGTATTGTCTCCAGCCCGTTCACGCAGCGTAGCAGCGTGGACTTGCCCGAGCCGGAGCGGCCGATCAGCGCCGTCACCTCGCCCTTTTCGACCGTCAGCGACACGCCGCGTAGCACCTCGATCGGGCCAAAGCTTTTATGGACCTGGTCAATGAGCACTTCGGGCACGGAGCCTCCGTTCCAGCCGGCGCGACAGGCGCGATAGCGGATAGCAGATTGCGAAATAGAGGGCGGCGACGACCATGAAGACGCGGAACGGCTGGAACGTCGCGTTGTTGATCAGCTGCCCGGCGCGCGCCAGTTCGACGAAGCCGATCAGCGACGCGATGGACGTGTTTTTCACCACCTGCACCGCGAACCCGACGGTGGATGGCAGCGATAGGCGAAGCGCCTGGGGCAGGATGACGTAGCGGAACTGCTGCGGCCGGGTCATGGCGAGCGACGCCGAACCCTCCCATTGCGGCTTCGGCACCGACTGGATGGAGCCGCGCCAAATCTCACCGAAATAGCCGGACACGTAGATCGTCATGCTGATGCCGGCGGCGACGATCGGCGGTAGCTGAAACCCGGCCAAAGCGAGTCCATAGAACGACAGGAACAGGATCATGAGCACCGGGATGCCCTGCACGATCTGGATATACGTGCCGGCTGCAAACCGCAGCCACGCGGCCGGCGACACCCGGGCGAGTGCGAGGAAGAACCCGGCGATCCCGCCGCCCACCAGCCCCATGGCCGTCAGCAGCAGGGTCCATTGCACCGATTGGACGATGAACCACAGCTCCGACCAGCCGAAGGTGCGGAAGATCATACGGGCAGCATCGCAACCGGCCGCAGCACCCGCCGCGACGTCCGCCGGCCGAACAGCCACAGCCCCACCAACGCCAGCAGGCCTCGCAGTACCAACGCCAGTGCCAGGTATATGCCAGTGATGGCGATATAAACCTCGAACGACCGGTAGCTTTGTGACTGCACGTACGATGCGGCCGCCGTCAGTTCGGTGGTGGAAATGGCCGAGCAGATGGACGACGCCAGCATCATCAGCACGAATTGGCTACATAAAGCCGGGTAGACCGTCTTGATCGCCGGCAGGATGATGACGTAGCGGTAGATTTGTAGCCGGGTGAAGCCGAGTGCCTCCCCGGCCTCGATTTGGGCGGGGGGCACCGCCTCGATCCCGGCGCGGATGATCTCGGTCGAATAGGCGGCGAGGTTGATGGTCATACCGATCAGCGACGCGGTTATGGCGTCGACCCGTAATCCGATGCCGGGCAGGCCGAAGTAGATAATGAATAACTGGATCAGGAACGGGGTGTTACGGATCAGCTCCACATATCCGTCAACCAACGCGCGGATGATCCGGCCGGACGCGCTGCGCAGCGTGGCCAGTCCGATACCCAATGCCGCACCGGCTACAATCGAGATGACCGATAGTTCAATCGTAACCCATAACCCGGCCAGCAGCTCGGTCTGGTATTGCGCCGGAACCCCGAACTGAAAGGTGTACGTCAGACCTTAGAACCCCGGCAGGTTCGGCATCGGGTCGCCCGTCCACTTGGTGGCGATGGCATCCAGGTCGCCCGACATCTTCATCAGGTAAATCGCAGTATTCAGGTACTGATGCAGCTCGAAATCCTTGGGCTGCACCGCCATCGAGTTACCCTGGCGGAAGAATGTGAACCCGACCTGTAGGCCTGCCTGCGGTAGCGTTTGCAGCACACCCGCGGCGACGGTCGATGGTAGCGCGGTCGCATCGACCTGACCGGCGATAAGGGCCTGGGCGGACGTACTGTCATCCTCGAACACCACGACCTCCATCCCCGGCACCTTGGCCCGGCGTAGCGCCGTTTCCTGCGACGATCCGCGGTTCACGGCGATACGCCTGCCCTTCAGCGCGTCGAGATTGTCGAACTTCTGCTTGGGGCCCGACACGATCACCATGTTAAACGCGCTGTAGGGGGCGGTGAACATCACGACTTTCGCTCGCTCCCCGGTCGGCGCCAGGGTGGCGACCAGGAAATCGACCTGCCCGGTCTGTAGCGCCGGAATACGCGCGGGGGGCGTCAGCGGCACGAGTTTCACCGGCAGGCCCATGTACTGGCCAACCAGGTTGGCGACGTCGACATCGTAACCGGATGGATTGCCGTCCTTGTCCACCATGCCCATCGGCGGCGAGCCCGTCAGCACGCCGATGCGGACGGTCCCGCGGGAGACGATTTCCGCCACCGTCGCGGCCTGGGCCGACACCGCAGCAAGGCACAGCACAGCGGCCGTAATCGCGGTTCGTAGGTGCAGCATTGTCGTCTCCCCGGATTCTTATCGTTACGCGGATCAAAGCGTCGCGAGCACGCCTCCGTCAACGTATATGATCTGGCCGTTGACGAAATCGGACGCGCCCGACGCCAGGAAGATGGCGACACCCTGCAGCTCCTCGACCCGGCCCCAGCGGCCCGCCGGCGTGCGGGTGCGCAGCCAGGCGTCGAATACCGGGTCGTCGATCAACGCCTGGTTCAACGGCGTTTCGAAATAGCCGGGGCCGATCGCGTTGATCTGCAGCCCGTGCCGCGCCCAGTCGGTGCACATGCCGCGGGTTAGGTTCTTCACGGCGCCCTTGCTGGCGGTATAGGGCGCGATGCCATAGCGCGCGGCCTCGCTTTGCAGGCTGGCGATGTTGATGATTTTGCCCCGGCCCCGCGCAATCATGTGACGCGCAACCGCCTGGCCCACGTAGAACACACTATCGAGGTTGGTGCGCATCACCTCATGCCACGTGTCGATAGCGTAGTGCTCCAGCGGACCGCGGCGCTGAATGCCGGCGTTATTGACCAGGATGTCGATGGGGCTGGTCGCTTCGATCGCGTCAACGGCCGTGGCCACGGCCGGTGCGTCGGTCACGTCGAATGGTGCGATGGCGACCGTCAGCCCCTCCGCCGCAAGTGTCGCCGCGGCGCGTTCCAGTTTGGCCGTGTCGCGCCCGTTCAGCACGATTCGCGCCCCCGCCTGGCCCAGCCCCTGCGCGATCGCGTACCCGATGCCCTGGCCCGACCCGGTGATCAGCGCCGTCTTACCCGTCAGATCGAACAGCGCGCTGCCCATGCTGTTTCCCCTTGCCTCATTAGGCTTCCATGGTACCCGTGGCAGCGCAAGGCGGGGTGTGGCGATGAAGGCAGTGACAATCTTTGGCGCCCACGACCTGCGCGTCGTCGAGCGGCCCGACCCGGAGCCTGGCGCCGGCGAAGTTCTGGTCCGCATGGGTGCTGGCGGTATCTGCGGATCGGACATGAGCTATTGGTCGAAGGGGCGCGTCGGCGACTTCGCCATTCGCGAGCCGATGGTGCTGGGGCATGAGATCGCGGGCACGGTCGAGCACTGCGCACCGGACGTTACGACCCTTATCCCCGGCACGCGGGTGGCGGTCGATCCCAGCCGCCCATGCTTGCACTGCGCGTACTGCCGCGCCGGACGCAGTAATCTATGCAGCAACATGCGCTTTTTTGGCTCGGCCGCGCTGTTTCCGCATGTGCAAGGCGCGTTTGCCGAGACGTTCGTTTGCCGCGCCGACCAGTGTCACGCCATTCCACCAGCCATGCCGTTCCGTGTCGCGGCTTTGGCCGAGCCGCTGGCGGTGGCGTTGCATGGCGTGCGGCGCGCGGGTGAGGTGCTGAGCAAGCACGTCCTAGTGACGGGCGCCGGGCCGATCGGCATGTTGGCGGTGCTGGTGCTGCGCCACGCAGGGGCGGCCAGTGTCACGGTCACGGATCTGGTGGACGCACCGTTGCGCCTGGCCCTGGATGCGGGGGCCGACGCTGCCATCAATATCGCGACCGAGCCGGAGCGGCTGGCGAAATTCGAGGCACATAAGGGCCATTTCGACATCGCGATCGAAGCGACGGGCGCGCCCTCCGCGCTGGCCGGTCTGTTTTCGCTCGTTCGGCCCGGTGGCCGCATCGTTCAGCTTGGCATTCTGCCACCGGGCGCGGTGGGCGTGCCGGTCAACCTGCTGGTCGTGCGGGAAATCGACTATGTCGGCGCGTTCCGCTTTTCGGCGGAGTTCGCCGCGGCCGTGGCCCTGCTCGCATCCGGGCGGATCGACGTGACCCCGGTGCTATCGGCCGACATGCCGGCGGACCGGCCGGCGGAAGCGTTCGAGCTAGCGGCCGATCGGACGCGGTCGATCAAGGTGCATCTGCATTTCTAATGCGACCCTGACACAGAAGATAGCGCCGTGCGTGCGCGGATGAAAGACAGAAGCCTTATGCCTCATTATCCAATCGCTGCGGGATAAGTTTCTTTCTTAAGTCCGTTACGTTGCAATCTTTAGAAGAAACATCCAGGGTTTGGCTCAGAATAGGAGCCACCCGATGCCCAAGATCTCCGCCGACTGGCTTGCCACCTTCGCCGCCGTGGCTCTGGCCGTCCTCGCCGTCGCCGGTGTGCTTCCGCGGGTGGGTTGGTGAGCGGCACAACGCTCGACGCCGGCACCCGCCCCGGCCCCTTGCTTACCCGGGGCCTGGCCCTGGTACCTGGCCTGCTACTGCTGCTCGCAGTAGGCTATGCCGGTAAGCTGACGGAGGCCGCGATCACGGCATGGGGTAAGGCCACACACACGCCCGTCCCCACGATCGAGTATGTGCTGTGGGCCATCCTGTTCGGCCTCGTGATCGCCAACACCATCGGTATCCCCCGCTGGGCCCGCGCCGGGGTCGGCACGTATGAGTTTTGGCTGAAGCTTGGCATCGTCCTGCTCGGCGTGCGCTTCCTGCTGGGCGACGTGGCCCGGCTCGGTGGCACATCTCTGGTGCTGGTGGCGTTGGAGCTTGCGTCGTCGATACTCATCATGACCTGGCTCGGCACGCGGTTCGGGTTAGGGCCAAAACTGGTGAGCCTGCTGGCCGTCGGCTCGTCCGTCTGCGGCGTCAGCGCGATCATCGCCGTCCAGGGTGCCATCCGCGCCCGGGATGAGGATGTGGCACTGGCCATCGGCGCCATCCTGATTTTGGGTGCGCTCAGCCTGTTGCTGTTCCCGCTGGTGGGCCACGCGGTCGGCATGGGGGACCACGCGTACGGTCTGTGGGTGGGCCTGGCGGTCGATAACACGGCGGAGGCGACAGCCGCGGGCGCGCTCTATTCGGACGAGGCTGCGCGCTACGCCGTGCTGGCCAAAACCACGCGTAACGCGACGATCGGGTTCGTTGTCCTGGGCTATGCGCTGTATTGGGCGGCGCAAGGCGAGGGCGAGAAAATTGGCAACAAGGCCGCGTACCTATGGGCCAAGTTCCCCAAGTTCGTGCTGGGCTTCCTCGCGTTATCCCTACTGGCGACGCTGGGTGCGTTCACAAAGGCGCAGTCCAACGATCTGGCCGCGCTGTCCCGCTGGGCGTTCCTGCTGACGTTTGCGGGCGTAGGCCTGTCGATTGACCTACGCCAGTTGCGAACCCAAGGCTGGCGGCCGCTTGTTGTCGCGGTGTCGGGTATGGCGGCTATTGCGATTCTGACGTTCGGCGCCGTTTGGGGTGTCGATCGGGCGGGCTGGCTCTAGCGCCGGTCCGTCGAGGCCGGCAATCGCCCGGCGCCAGCTCGCTTCGTATTCCCGCGCCATCCGGTTGCTGGAAAAATCCTCTCGGACCTGCGCGGCCGCCGTTATCGCTGCGGCGCGTAGGCCGGGCAGGGCGCGGCGGAATGCTTTGAACGCGGCCTCCAACGCATCGATGTCCCCCGGCTCACCCCATGTCATGCCCGAGCCATAGCGGGCCAAGACCTCACCGATCGCACCCACGTCGGTGCTGAGCACCGGCACGCCCATCGCCAGCGCCTCGATCAGAACGATCGGCAGGCCCTCGAACTCCGAGGTGATCACCAGGCCGTCCAGCGCCTCGTACACAGGTACCAGGTCGGCTTGGGCAGGGATCAGGATAAGGTTATCCGGGGCATTTGCCCGCAGCTCGGCCTCCAGCTCACCGGGCCCGACCCACACGAATTGCACGCGCGGACCGACGCGCCGCGCGAGTGCCGCAAGGTCGCGCGGGCGTTTCTGGGCCGATAGCCGCCCGATCATGCCAAATACGGGCCGCGCCGGATCTAGTCCGAAGCTGATGCGACGCTGGGCCACGTGGTCGGACGTTAACTCACGGCGAACCGTCCGTGACATGTCGGCGCCGTGGTAGATCAGGTCGATCCGTCGGGCGTCGATGCCGTGCCGATCCTGCATCACCCGCGCGATTTTCTGGTTGATCGCCACGAACCGGTCGGCGTCCCGCACCCCGGGATCACCGAGCCGGTTGACCCATCCCGCCTGATGATCATAGGCCTGATGATCCACGATCGGCACGCCGCGGAACACGGCACGGATGTCCACCGCGTGATCTACCTGCCACGGGGCGCCGTTCATGATCCAAACCAAAGCCGGGTTGTACCAGTCGCGTAGCGTTGCCAATGCGGCGATGCGGCGATGCGGATCGGCGAGTTCGGCCAGGTCATAGACCGGCGATGTTGCCAGAACCTCGTGATGGGTGGTGCCCTGTTCGGGGCGCAGCGGCTCGGTCGTGACCACCACGAACCGCCACCGGTCCTGAAGCGCATTCAGCGTCGTGATCACCAGCCGCTCGACACCGCCCAGTGCCAGGAAGGCCGGCAGCACGAACACGACGGGGCGCGGGTCGGCGATTACCGGCGCGGGCATGGGGATATCGATGCCCGGGCCTGGCTCCTGCATCGCGACGACGATCGGATCGCCCGCTTCCGCACCCAACGCCCGCGGATAAAGCCGCACGGTGCGTACGGCACCAACCCGCCAGGTGCCGGCCGCCGCCCGCCGCAACACGAGCGCATCGTCGAGCCCATCCTCGTAAACCACGCCGTCCCCGGTGCGGGTCAGCAGCAACGCGTCATAGCGCGCCGTCGCCAGGGCCAGCAGGATGGCCCGGATATCCTGCACGCTCAGTGCCGCGGTGCCGGCTACCCCGGGCGCGTATACGTACGGCTCCAAGCCCGATGGTGCCGCCGCCCCGATCGTTACCGGCAGCGCCGCCGCTGCCACCTGCTGCGCCAGCAGTCCGGCCGCGACCGGATCCGCCAGGACGATCGCGAGCACTGCCGGGCCGGACGGCCGCATGTAGTGATTAGCCGCCAGAACCGTGGCCAGCGCCGGCGTCTGCAGCATCGGTATATCAGCCGCGGCGGTCGCCAGCATGCGCCGCACCTCGTGCCGGACCCGGTCCGCTGCCTCCTTGATCGTATTGCCGGCGTGGAGGCGGTACTGGCTTAGCATCGCGGGCGCGTAATGCAGTCGGGCAGTCAGCGCGGCGCGTAGAGCAAAGTCCCAATCGTGACAGTACCGGTAGTCGCGGAACCCGCCCAATGCACGGTGCAGCGACTTGGTAAA
>JANPPS010000304.1:0-2993 GCA_031428635.1 Rhodospirillales bacterium | reverse complement strand
AGGAAGCCCGACGGCATCAAGGTCGGCGTGGCACTCGTCGACAATCTCGAGCGCATGGCCTACGCCCGAGCCTTCGCTCTCTATCGCAGGCGCCCTGACGGAGAGAAGCTGGCGAGGGCTATGCTCGCCCCATCGTCCCCTTGAGCATCTCAAGTTCACCATCGCCTCGCTACTGGCGACGCGGGTCGCTCGTGATCGGATCATCGCAGCAGCGTTGCCACTACTTGAGGAGGTGATTGAGCGAAAGCCGCTGTGGTTCACCACTGTCATCCTACCCGGTTGGTATTTTCCGGTCGGCCAGCTTGGGCAGGCTGACCCGGGTGCCATCAAAGAAACCATTCGACAGAAGATCCGCAGGCTCGAGGCAAAGTTTCCCGAGCGTGCCCTGGGACTGCTGATCGGCACCCTCGAGGTTTCGCTGCGTACAGATGTTCACGGGCAGCCGGCTGGGTGGCAGGTGCATCTGCACGCCATTGCCGACAGCAACATGAATTTCCTTCTGAAAAAGCTTCGAAAGACGCAGCTTGGCACCGGGCCAGAACACGTCAGGACTCCCGTGATGCCCGTACGCGTTTCGGACAACCGCTTGGCTCGATACATCGGCTAAACATTCAAGTTTCAGGTTCGGCGGCAGGATGCAGCTTGCTCAAAATCTACAGGTCAGTGTGGGCCCGCATTCCCCCACGAGCTTCCGTCCGATGTTGCGCCTGAAGCTTTGCTCTGGCTCGATAGGTGCACCTTGAGCGATATTGTTCTGGTAATTGGCACGAAGGCTCTGCGCTCGTCACTAAAAATGCAGTGGTGTGGCCCAAAGCGATCCGTGCATATGCGGAAAGCCCGGGTTCGGGCCACACCACCTAAGCCATTGACTAACACGAGTAATAAGTAACTGTATACTATGATAGTAGGGTAGTATGAGTACCTACTTGTTGCTTGTGAGTATGGTCTCCCCGACTGGCTAGCTCAAAACTCATTCGTTTTACGACAGGCACTTTCTTACGAAGGCGGTTGGCCCCCGACGCGCGGTCCAGCCGCCTTCGACTTCAGCGATCGGCGAGCGATATCTCATCGGCCGGGTAATCGCTGCCAGGGTATCCATTCGGTGAGGGCCACGGCTTCGCCGTGATCTGATGCGGATCAGCCCGGCTTGTTGGCAATCCTGGTTCGTGCGGCATTGCGGCGGTTGGCGATGCGGCCGAGTGCGATCCTGAGGGGTAGTTCGTCGATCTCCTTGGGATCCCAGCCGTCGAGGTATTCGGCCACTTCGGCATGCTCCTGGTGCTCGGGGTCGGCAAGCGCCTCGAGCATGTTGTAGTAGCCCGGGATGCCGCCACAGTCTTCGGGCGGGCAATCCCACTCGCCGCCGACATAGTGTGGATAGGAGACGCCGTGCGTGCCCTGGCGGATGCCGGTGACCGTCAGCCGGTGCGCCCAGGAGTCGCCAAAGTCGTAGAGGTATTCGATCGTGGTCTTGCGGGGCTTCAATACGTCGCGCAGGCGGACCTTGATCGCTTCGGTGCGCGGCGCCGTTCCCCAATCCTCGTCCATCGGCAGCCCATAGCGCTGCTTGCCGATCGTGAACTCCCAGAGGTGGTAGTCGAGCCAGCCCATGGTGATCTGTACGATGTCGTGCAGCACCTTCAACGTGATCGATGTTGGCACATCCACCTCGCGCCAGATCAGCGGGTCGGTGTCAATCAGCTCGATCCTGACCGTGCAGATCTGGTTGAAGCTCTCGAGTGCGGACGCGTCACTGGCAGGTGTCTTGCTGGCCGGGCTCATGCCGCCAATCTGGCAGAGCGTCACGTGCAGTTCCAGGGCAGCAGTTCGTCGAGTCGCCTGGCCGGTTCATCGGCGATGCGGCGGAGCACGTCGGCCAACCAGGCACGGGGATTGAGGCCGTTAAGCCTGGCGGTGGCCATCAGCATGTAGATGGCGGCCGCGCGTTCGCCACCTCGGTCCGAGCCCGCGAACAGCCACGCCTTCCGGCCGATCGCGATGCCGCGTAGCGCGCGCTCGGCCTCAGTGGTGCTGAACTAAACGCTCCTTGCCGGGCAGGTGATGAGCGGCATCGCGCGGGGCTGGGGGCAGGTGTTCGGCGAGCAATGCGTGTACGACGCGTGGGGCAGCTGCTATCCGGCAGCTTCATGGATTATGCCATGCAGCGGGCCAGCCAGTTCCCTGACATCGTCCTGCTGGAGCGGCCAGTGCCGTCGCCTAACAATCTGCTCGGCGTGAAGGGCGCTGGTGAGGCTGGGACAACCGACGCGCTGCCTGCCGCGATGAATGTGGTGCTGGATGCGCTTTGGCCCCGGGGCTTGCGGACACTGGACATGCCGGCCTCCGCCGCGCGGGTCTGGGCGGCGCGGACCGCGGGCCCGCGCGGTTGAAATGCCCACGCGGCTCTGGTGGGCTGCTTACAGCGGAAATCGTTGGCACATTTGGGAGCCTCTTCAATGGCGGCCGCGACCCTGCACCGGCTTCCAAGCAGCGCCGGGGTGCCGCTCAAGTGCAGACATGCCTATGACACGCTGCGGCGTGAGATCGTGTCCTACCGCATGCTGCCAGGAACGCGCTTTACAGAACTAGAGATCATGGACCGCTACGGCCTGGGTAAGGCCAGCTGCCGGATCGCGCTGCAGCGATTGAGCCAGGATGGCTTCGTCTGTTCCATGCCGCGGCATGGCTACCGGGTCTCCCCTGTGACGATCAGGGATGTGGACGAGGTGTTTGCCCTGCGCCTCGTCCTGGAGCCCTGTGCGGCGGACAGGCGGAGCATCGCTGATTAGGGCCAGTGCACATGATAATCAGGCCGTTATCGGCAGGTACGATCGCAGGGTGCGGCGGTCTTATGGACCGGGCATCTCAATTCCGCTGATGCGCGCACAGACAGACAAAAGCATGTCTTGACGTACAAGGTCGTGCACCGCGCCACTCGGTTTACGGGGTTTCATGTGGAAGAAGTAGCCGCCGGTCACGTCCGTCACTGAATT
>JANPPS010000303.1:0-3842 GCA_031428635.1 Rhodospirillales bacterium | reverse complement strand
TCCATCGGCCGGCATCGGCAGCACGGCGGCACCCGCCAGACCGGCACTGACCTCGCTGACGGCCTGGGCAGAGGAGCGACGAATGCGAAGGGGGGTGGCCGCGCCGAAATGCTCACGGGCCAGGGGGGTCATGCCGGCGGTATCAGCGGTTTCGGCCACCGTAATCAGCATCGGCCGCTGCTGCTGCGTCAAGGCGGCCAGCAATTCGCGCCAGATGCGGACGATCGCGAGGTTGGGCAGGATCTGTCCGGCGTTGTGGGTCAGCAGGCGGCGAATGATTGCGGCCTCCCGCCCCGGGCGCAGAGGAACGGCGCCCTTCACGCCCAAGGCGGCGACACCGGCGACCGTTTCGGCCCGGCGGATCAGAAGCGCGTGAATGGCGCCATCGATCTGATCCAACTCCGCGCGGAGAGAACCAAGGTCGGGGCTGGTGGACGCCGGGTCGTGGATGGCGGTGGACATTGCGGGTCTCGGTATGGGGCGGACCAGGTGCCGGTCGGAGCCGATAATAGGGGGAGTGGGCGGGGGTGCAAGGATGGGCCGAAAGATGCGGCGGCTCGCAATCCTACGCTCGCGGCGCCACGTCCATGTAGCGCTTCAATGAGGGACCCAGTGTGAGCGAAGTAAAAACGCCCGCCAAACGCATATCACTGCCGGAACCGGCCGCTCGTATTTATCAGGCTGTTACCGACCTTGAAGCGCTTTATCCCGGACGGAAGTTTACGCCCGATGGCCACATGGTCGGTTCAATCGGGGAGGTCATTGCGGCAGAGGCCTTGGGATTACGTCTACACCGGGCGTCTAATCCCGGGCACGACGCCGAAGACGAGAACGGCGTGCAAGTGCAGATTAAGATGACCGCCGGCAAACGCGTGGCTTTGTATGGAAATTGCGAGCGTTTGGTCGTTTTAGAGGTTATAAACCCGACTGAAGCCGAAATTGTCTATGACGGTCCTGGTGAGTCCGCATGGGTAATGGCGGGTAAGCCCGGTAAAAACGGCCAAAGAACTGTGAGCCTGTCTAAGCTTCGCCGGATCGCAGAAAGAACCCCGAAACCCGAAGCGGACGCCTAAGGTAATGCCACTTCCGCTTGCCCCGCACCCGCCGCCCCCTTAAGCAAACGGCCATGGACACGCACGACCCGTCCACCCAAACCTTCGCGCATCAGGCGGCAACCTTCCCGGCGCCGTTCGCGCTCGACTGTGGTGAGACGCTGCCCGGCGTCACCGTCGCCTACCGCACCTATGGCGTCCTCAATCCCACCGCGACCAACGCCATCCTGGTCTGCCATGCCCTAACCGGCGATCAGTACGTGGCCGAGACGCATCCGCTATCCGGTAAACCCGGCTGGTGGGGCATGGTCGTCGGACCCGGCCGACCGATCGACACGGACCGGTTTTTCGTCGTCTGCGCCAACGTACTCGGCGGCTGCATGGGCAGTACCGGGCCGCGCAGCATCAACCCGACGACCGGCGAGCCCTGGGGCACCACGTTCCCGCCCACCACCATTCGCGACATGGTGCGGGCGCAGGCGCACCTCATCCAGCACTTGGGCATCACTAAGTTGTTTGCCGTCGCCGGCGGCTCCATGGGCGGAATGCAGGCGCTGGAGTGGGCCGCGACCTACCCCGACGCCGTTTTTGCCTGCGTGCCCGTCGCCGCCGCGTCGTTTCACTCGGCGCAAAACATCGCCTTCCACGAAGTCGGACGACAGGCCATCTTCGCCGACCCCGACTGGCATGACGGCGCGTATTGGCGCACCGGCGTCATCCCCGCCCGCGGCCTGGCGGTCGCCCGCATGGCGGCGCACATCACGTATTTGAGCGAGCAGGCGCTGACCCGCAAATTCGGCCGCCGGGTCCGACGGGCGGGCGGGCTATTCGGCGATATGTTCGAGGTCGAAAGCTATTTGCGCCATCAAGGCAGCACGTTCGTCACGCGCTTCGACGCCAATGCGTACCTGACGATTACACGCGCTATGGACTACTTCGACCTCGCCGCCGAGCATGACGGCGTGCTGTCCGCCGCCTTCCGCGGCACCGCCACGCGGTTCTGCGTCGTCAGCTTCGACAGCGACTGGCTGTTTCCCACCGCGCAGTCCCGCGCCATCGCCCGCGCGCTGAACCAGGCCGGCGCCAACGTGAGCTTTGTCGAAATCGCGACCGATAAGGGTCATGACGCCTTCCTGCTCGACGAACCGGACTTCCACCGCACGCTGCGGGGCTTCGTGTCGGGTGCGGCCGAACATGCGGGGCTGGCATGACACCCGTCCGCAACGACCTGCAGATGATGGGTGCGATGATCGCGCCAGGCAGCCGGGTGCTCGATATCGGCAGCGGCGACGGCAGCCTGATCGAATACCTGTTCCGCACCCGGCAATGCGACGCGCGGGGGCTAGAGATCGACATGGCGGAGGTCACGCGCTCCGTCGCCCACGGCCTGCCGGTCATGCACGGCGACGCGGATAGCGACCTGGCGCATTATCCGGACGCACTATTCGACTACGTGGTGCTGTCCCGCACGCTGCAGGCGGTGGAGCGACCGCAGGAAGTGCTGCGCCAGATGCTGCGGATCGGCACGCGGGCGTTGGTAAGTTTTCCGAACTTTGGCCACTGGCTGGTGCGGTGGCAGATGCTGACGTCGGGGCGCATGCCGATGACGGCCACGTGGGACCGGGCGTGGTACGAGACGCCCAACATCCACCCCTGCACGATCGCCGACTTCTTCGCGCTATGTGCGGCCGAGGGGTACGTGGTCGAGCAATGGCTGGCCGTCGACGATGACGGGCGCCGCGCGCCGTGGCGGAAGTCGGCGCGGCTGGCGAATTTGTTTGGCGAGCAGGCGGTGTTTTTGCTGCGGCGGGGCTAACGCGCGGTTGAGCGTTCCCTCACCGGGGGCCGCGCGATGGAGTTCGTCTTTCGGCACGCTTTTACTTTGCGCGGGCCCTGCCAGGGCCTAGCGTCCCTAATCAATCGGAGCCCGCCATGCACCCCGAAACCCAGGCTCTCCACGCCGGATGGCGCAACGACCCCGCCACGGGCGCCGTCGCCGTGCCGATCTATCAGACGACCAGCTTCCAATTCGAAAGCGCGGAACACGCAGCCAACCTGTTCGCGCTGAAAGAAATGGGCAACATCTACAGCCGCATCATGAACCCGACCGTTGATGTGCTGGAAAAGCGCGTGACCGCGTTGGAGGGGGGTGCTGCCGGCCTCGCGGTGGCCAGTGGGCAGGCGGCGTCGGCGCTGTCGGTGCAGAACCTGGCCCGCGTCGGCGATAACATCGTCAGCAGCACCAACCTGTACGGCGGCACCTATAACCTGTTCGCCAACACGTTCCGCGACATGGGGATCGAGGTTCGGTTCGTGGACCCGACCGACCCCACCGCATTCGCGCGCGCGACCGACGACCGGACCCGCGCCTATTATGCCGAGACGCTGCCCAACCCCAAGCTCGATGTGTTTCCGATTGCCGAGGTGGCCGCGATCGGCCGTCCGCTCGGTATCCCGCTTATTATGGACAACACCGCCTGTCCCCTGCTGGTACGGCCGTTCAACCACGGGGCAGCCATCGTCGTCTATTCCACGACAAAGTACTTGGGCGGGCACGGAACCTCGATCGGCGGCATGATCGTCGATAGCGGCAATTTCGACTGGGCCGCCCATCCGGACCGGCAGCCGCTGCTGCATGCGCCCGACCCCAGCTACCACGGTGCCGTGTGGGTAGAGGCGGCCAAGCCGCTTGGCCCGATCGCGTACATCCTGCGCGCCCGCGTGTGCATGCTACGGGACCTCGGCCCAGCGATCAGCCCGTTCAACGCGTTCCTGATCCTGCAAGGGATT
>JANPPS010000302.1:0-19693 GCA_031428635.1 Rhodospirillales bacterium | reverse complement strand
CGCCTGCTACCATTACTTCCGGATTTTCCAGAGCTGGGAATCGTCCTACATCGTCGTTAACGACACCATCAAGCCAACCGGCGTCGCGTTTAATGACGCTTACCGCTACGTCGACTGGTTGTTGACGGTGCCGTTGTTGCTGATCGAGCTGATCTTGGTCATGCGCCTAACGCGTGCCGAGACCGTGTCTCGTGGTACGCGGTTGGGCCTGCTCGCTGCCGCAATGATTATCCTCGGCTACCCGGGCGAGATTGCAGCGCCCGGTGGTACTCGTTGGCTGTTCTGGGCATTGGCGATGGTGCCGTTCGTGGTGATTGTATACGAACTGTTCACTGGCCTGAGTGAGTCGATCAACAAGCAGCCACAAGACGTTCGCGGTCTGGTGAACTCGGCCCGTTGGGTCTTGGTTCTTTCGTGGGCCTTCTACCCGGTAGTCTACATTCTACCGATGCTTGGCCTTTCGGGTAGTGCTGGCGCAACTGCCGTGCAGGTCGGGTACACGATCGCCGACATCGTGTCGAAGGTCGGCATGGGCCTGCTGGTTTACGCGATTGCGATGCGTAAGTCGGAAGCCGAGCTGCAGACTGGCTACGCTCAAGCAGCGGAGTAGCTAATGACGGACGCGCGCCTTGCACTCGCGGGGTGCGCGTTCGATGTGGCGATACTGGGCGGGGGCCTTGCGGGCCTAAGCCTCGCTGTACGATTGGCGGCACCGCGGTTCGCCGGGCTTCGGGTTCTCGTGGTCGAGCGGCGGGCCGCTTACGTGCGTGACCGGACCTGGTCGTACTGGTCCGGAACGCCCCATCCATTTCAGGCGGCGGTGACCCACACGTGGGACCGCTGGTCCGTAGAAGCGGCGAATAGTTCAGCGATGGCAGAAGCCACCGGTCTGCGGTACGAAACCGTGCGGTCCGACGCGCTGTATCGCCTGGCGCTCGATACGGTTGCCGCAGCGCCACACATCGAATTGCGGCTCGGTACGTGCGCGGACGTGACGGAAACTCCTCACGGTATTCTGATCGGCCTACCGGGCGGGACCGTCCGTGCCGGCGTGGCATTCGATACGCGCCCCCCGCCGGACATCGGCCGCAACGGGCTGACGCAAGTTTTCCTGGGTCAAGAGGTCGAGACCGAGCGGCCGATCTTTGACTCCGGCACCGCTATTCTAATGGATTTTCGGGTTGAACAAGCGGGGGCATCACACTTCACCTACGTGTTGCCGACCAGCCCAACCCACGCATTGGTGGAAGATACCTGGTTCGCGCCCGCGGGGTTCCGGCCCCCCGATCATCGTGCGGCCATCGCAGACTACCTAGCGGCCCAGAACGCTGGAGCCTTTACGGTTCAGTTCGAGGAAGCGGGTGCCCTGCCGATGGACCCCGTGTACCGACCGGTTGCCACCGAGCGCTTGATACCACTCGGGACCGCTGGCGGCGCGACCCGGCCCAGCACTGGTTATGCGTTCACCGCCATCCAGGCCCAATGCGACGCGATCATGGCCGAGATCGAGCTTGGACGCGTACCCCGGCTAGCCCCGCTGCGTCCGGCACTGACCCGATTTATGGATCACGTGCTGCTCGATTTGCTCGAGCAACGCCCAGCGCTGGCACCCCGGGTGTTCACGGCCCTATTCGCCGGCTGTCCGCCACGGCGGCTAGTGCGGTTTTTAAGCGATCAGGCCACGCCGGCTGACTTTGTGGCGGTGGCGGCGGCGATCCCGCTTTGGCCGACGTTGAGTGCGGCGGCGCGAATGGCGATGGGGCAGATGGCATGGCCACGTCCAGCCACAGCTGGCTGAACCCGGCGCTGCGGACGCAGACGCGCGGGGCGGCGCTATTGCTGGCCCTATTCTGCGCCGCGGCTGCCCTGGGCCTGCGGTTCGGTATGGCGGCGCAGTTGGCAATCCTGTTGGGTGGCATGGTTCTGGTGGGGGTGCCGCACGGCGCGTTCGACCATCTGGTGGCGCGTCCGGTGCTGTCGCCTCGGCTGGGGCCGGCGTGGTGGGTGCCGTTCGGGGCCGGGTATTTTGGATTGGCGGCGCTGGTCGGGTTGGCCTGGTGGGCGGCGCCCGCGTGGACGCTGGCCGGGTTCCTGGCCGGGTCAATCGTACATTTTGGTCTAGGCGATGTGCAGGACGGGCTGGCGCCCCGCGCCGTACCGCGCTGGGCGGCGGTGCTGGTGTATGGCGCGACGCCGGTGCTGTTACCGACCGCTTTACATCCGGATATGGCGGCGCCGGTACTGGCGGGGCTGGCAGATGTGTCGGTGCCGGCGATGGTGGCGGCACTACGCCCGGCGGCGTGGCTGCTACCCGTCTGGGCGGTGGCGTTCGCCTGGGTGCTATGGACAGCCTATCGGGAGGGCCTGGGCGTGGCAGAGCGGCTGCTGACCACTGCGGCATTCGTCATGCTTCCCCCACTGCTTGCATTCGGCCTGTACTTCACGGCGGGGCACGCGATGCGGCACGTGCTGCGGCTGGGCGCCTGGTACGCGCCGACAGATGGGCGGCGTGCGGTAGGGTGGCTGTTGCGCACCATTGTGCCGTGGGCGATCGGGACGGCGGTGGCCGGCGTCGCGTTGGCTTGGCGGGGCGACGATTTAACCGCCGCGGTGCTGGTGCCGGCGTTTCGGGCCATCGCGGCGCTGACGTTGCCGCATATGCTGGTGACAGCGTGGTTGGGCGAAACCGATACTAGTGCTCAGAGCATGAGCGCCGTGGTCGCAAGCCCCACCGGGTCGGGGCCAGTGGCAACGCCAACCCTACCCTAATGTGCCTCCGACCAGCTCGCGCCAAACCCCGTTTCCACCACCAAGGGCACCGATAACGACGCCGCGCCCTCCATCACCCGCTTCGCCAATGCCGCCGTGGCGGGCGCCTCCTCCTCCGATGCCTCGAACAACAATTCGTCATGCACTTGCAGCAATAGTCGCGCCCGTAGCCCGGCATCCGCCAACGCGCGGGGTAGGCGCACCATCGCGGCCTTGATGACGTCCGCCGCACCGCCCTGTAACGGCGCGTTGATCGCCTGCCGTTCGGCGTAGGCGCGTTTTTGCGGTATGCGGTCGGCAATGCCGGGCACCCAGCAGCGGCGGCCGAACGGGGTCAGCACGTAGCCGTTGATCCGCGCCTCCTCCTTCGTGCGTTCCATGTACGCGCGGATGCCGGGATAGCGTTCGAAATAGGCGTCGATGAACTGCTTGGCCTCCCCGGCTTCGATCGATAGCTGCCGTGCCAGGCCAAAGGCGCTGATGCCGTAGATGATGCCGAAATTGATCGCCTTCGCCCGATTGCGCGTTGTGCGGTCCATGCCCTCGATCGGCACGCCGAACACCTCGCTTGCGGTGCGGGCGTGGATGTCTTGGCCGGTCGCGAACGCTTCCTTCAGCGCGGGTATGTCGGCGACGTGGGCCATCAGCCGCAGCTCGATCTGGCTGTAATCGCAGCTTACGAGCACATGACCGGGTTCGGCGACGAAGGCTTTGCGGATGCGCGCACCCTCCTCGGTCCGGATCGGAATGTTCTGCAGGTTGGGCTCGGTGCTCGACAGGCGCCCAGTGCTGGCGATGGCCTGGGCGAAACGGGTGTGGACGCGGCCGGTGGTGCGGTCGATCTCGTCCACCAGCGCCTCCGTATAAGTGCTGCGCAATTTGGCCAGTTGGCGATGTTCCAGGGCCAGGGCGGGTAGGGCAAAACCCTGTTCGGTCAGGTCCTGCAGCACGCTGGCGTCGGTGGACCACGTGCCGCTCGGCAGGCGTTTGGCGCCGGGAAGCTTCATCTCGTCGAACAGCACCTCGCCCAACTGCTTGGCGCTGCCGAGGTTGAATGCGCGGCCAGCCAGCGCGTGGATTTCCGTCTCCATCACCGCCATCCGCGCGGCGAAGTCGGCGGACATGCGGCGCAGCTCGACCTCGTCGACCTTCACACCCGCCTGCTCCATACGCATCAGCACCGGTATTAGCCGCCGATCGATCCGCTGATACGCGGCCAACGACCGGGTCAGGCGTAGACGCGGCCGCAGTAGCTGGGCGAGCCGAAACGCGAGGTCCGCCCCCTCGGCCGCATGGTTCGTCGCGCGCGCGGGCGGGACCTGCGCCATCGCCAGGCGTGCGCGCCCGGTTCCGGTCACGGTGTCTAGCGAGGTAATGGTGTGGGAAAAATGCAGCGCTGCCAGGTCGGACACCGTATGGCCATGGGCACCGGCATCCTGCGCATAGGACATCATCATGACGTCATCGACCGGGTCAAGTGTCACTCCGACACAGTCCAGCGTCAGTAGCGCGGCCTTCGCATCATGCACAATTTTCAGCACGGCCGGGTGGGTCAGCACGGGCGCCAGTGCTGCCAGCGCGTCGGCCATCGGGATTTGCGCAAACTCGGCCGCCTCATCCAGCAGCCCGGGCGCCGCGTGGCCCAGCGGCACGTAACACGCGCGGCCCGGTGCCACGCACAGGCCGATGCCCAGCAACGCCGCCCGGCGCGCATCCACCCGATCGCCCTGGATGTGGATACCGAGTGTCCCGCCCGCCATCGCCTGCGCGATCCATCCCTGCAGTGCGTCCAGCGATGTCACGCACGCATACGCGCCGAACGTCTCGTTACCGGCAGCGGGCGGCGGGGTGGGCGTAACCGGCGCCGGACCATCGAGGCCCAGGCGGTTCACGGTGCTGCGAAACCCCTGGTCCAGTAGCCAGCTCACCAGCTCCGGCCGGATCGCTTCGCGGGCAATCAGTGCATCGAGCGGTAGCGGCAGGGCGACGTCGCAGCGCAACTCGACCAGCTGACGGCTGATCCGTGCGGCCTCTGCATGCTGGATCAGCATGTCCCGGCGCTTGCTGGGTTTCATGCTCGGAGCGGCGGCCAGCACTCCTTCCAGGTCGCCGTATTCGACGATCAGTTGTGATGCGTTCTTGGGGCCGATGCCGGGGACGCCGGGCACGTTGTCGACGCTGTCGCCCATCAACGCCTGCACGTCGATGACCTTTGCGGGCGGTACCCCGAATTTCTCCATCACCTCGGCCGGGCCAATCGACTTTTGCTTGATGGGATCCTGCATGACGACGTGCTCGTTCACGAGCTGCATGAGGTCCTTGTCGCTACTCACGATGGTGACGCGCATGCCGGCGGCCACAGCGGACGTGGCGTAGCTGGCGATCAGGTCGTCGGCCTCGTAATCGGCCAGCTCGATCGCGGGGACGCCGAATGCGGCGGTGGCTTCGCGGACCAGGGCGAATTGCGGGATCAGGTCGTCGGGTGGATCGGGGCGATGGGCTTTGTATTCGGCATACAGCGTGTTGCGGAACGTGGTGCGCCCGGCGTCGAAGATCACGGCGATATGCGTGCCTTCATGGTTTTGCAGCAGGCGGGCCAGCATGTTGGTAAAGCCGAACACGGCGTTGACGGGCGTACCGTCCTTACGCGTCATGGGCGGCAGGGCATGAAATGCCCGGAAGATAAATCCGGAGCCGTCGATGAGGATCAGATGCTCACTCAATGCCCGTCATGCCCCGCGCCGGGTGCAAGCCGGAAGATGCGAGAGCACCAGGGGCAGAACGTCTGCTCCTTGTCGATACGCAGGTACACGAGCGGATGGCCGGCCGCGCCATCCCCGCCGTCACAGGAGACGGTGCGGCTATCGACCAACGTCACCTCGGGTTGCAGATCCGGCGTGGGGGTAGGCGTATCGGCGCCGAATGGCATGATGGTCCTTGCGGGGATGGGGGTGAGTGAATGATACGGCGCGGGACGTGGCTTTTGAAGCGGCTGATTGTGATGGTTGCGCTAGCGGGTTGTACATCGCTGCCAACAACGATGCCGGCCGCGCCTGTGCCGGCTGCCTTGGTCTTGTCGGACGATACGCTGACCCTGGCTGACGGTGCGCCCACGCCCGTCCGCGTCTGGCGTCCGGTGGGCGCGCCGCGGGCGGTGGTTTTGGCGCTGCATGGTTTCAACGACAGCCGGGACGCGTATGCGTTGCCCGGCCCGGTCTGGGCGGCGGACGGGCTGCTGGTCTATGCGCCCGACCAACGCGGGTTCGGTGCCGCACCCGGACGTGGCCTGTGGCCCGGCAGCACCCAACTGGCGGATGACGCCGTGGCGATGTTGGGCCAGTTGCGCCAGCGCCATCCGGGCGTGCCGCTATATGCCATGGGCCAATCGATGGGCGGCGCGGTACTGATGACCCTCGCTGCCCGCCCGTCCGCGCCGGCGGTCGATGGCTGGATTTTGCTGGCCCCGGCGGTCTGGGGCCGGATGCAGCAGGGGCCGGCGCTGGCCGCGGGGCTGTGGCTGATCGCGGGCCTGGCACCGGCGGTGACGGTCACGGGGGCGGAAGTGCCGGTGCGCGTCCGTGCCAGTGATAATCGTGCCGCCCTGATCGCACTGGTCCGCAATCCGTTGACGCTTCGACGCACCCGGCTGGACGCCGTGCGGGGCCTTACGGACCTCATGGACGCGGCGCAGGACGCGGCGTCACGCCTGCCGGCCAACACGCTGCTGATGTATGGTGAACACGACATGCTCGTGCCGGCGCCCGCGATGCGGCAGGTGTGGGACCACGCACCGGCCACCGTGCGCCGCGCCGTGTATCCGGCCGGCTGGCATCTGCTGGTTCAGGATCTAGGCCGGGCGGGGCCGATCGCCGACGTGGCCGCCTGGACCCGCGACCCCCGGGCGTGGCTGCCATCGGGGGCGGACCTAGCTGCGGCGGCGTGGCCGAGCCGGTGATGACCGGGGCCGTGGCTCGATCGGGATCGCTGCCATTTATAATCAGGTCGCTACCGGCCAAGGCATTGAGCGCCTAAGGCAGCAGGAGGTCGTGGGTGTCCGAAATAAAGCCGATGATGATTGGGGCGGTCATCTGACACGTTACGATGTGTGAGCCCCGGGATGCCAAAATCGCGGCTGTTGGCAACGAGCAGTACCCTTGGCTTTTGGGCCTGGGGTGCGCTATGAGAGAGATGTTGGACCCGTAGCTCAGCTGGATAGAGCGCTGCCCTCCGAAGGCAGAGGCCGGACGTTCGAATCGTCTCGGGTCCGCCAATTCTTTGGATGTATTCTTCGACTTTATCGACGGCCACGATGGTCGCCCGACGAGTGGCGTGCTTAGCGGACGATTCCCATAGCGTCTGCTTGTCCCGGATAAGTTAGGCACCGCCCTGGCATAGCTCATCACCCTGTTCAAAATTACGGGGCCATGTCGGATACCGCTGTAGCGGTAGGTTAAGCTTACGGAACACGTCAGCCAAGTCGGCGATCAGGCCGCGGCGAGGATGACTACGCCGGGCCAGCAGCAGCACGTCGCGCGCGATCGGCTCTAGCCCCGGTGGGCTGAACGCGACCATGCCGCCGGCATCGCCAAGCCGGGCCGCCGCTAGCGCCGGCACTAACGAGACGCCTTCGCCCGCCGCCACCATCTGATGCAAAAGGTGGAGCCCGGTCGCGTGCCGGTCCAGCCGTCCCGGCGTGATGCCGCAGGCTAGAAGCACCTGGCTGCGCAGGCAGTGCTCATCATCCAACGTCAACAGTAAGCCATGCACAGGCGGCCAGGTTGGGGGCATTTCCGACTGGTGCATCAGTAATAGCGGCTCGGTAAACAGTTCATGCTGCTCGAATGCGGCCTCTATCGGCGGGGTGCAGACCAGGATCGCATCCAATGCGCCCTCACGCAGCATGCAGATTAATTCGACCGTCCGGGCCTCGGTAAACAGTAGACGCAGGCCCGGGAAAGCGGCCCGTATCGGTCGGATGGCATGCGCGAACAGGAATGGACCCAGGGTCGGGATCGCGCCCAACCGGCAGATGCCCGCGGAGTTCTTGGCACAGGGCATGGCTAGCAGGTCACGCGCCGCGGCCACCAGATCGACGGCTCGGCGGGCGAACTCTACTCCGTCGTCCGTCATGCGCGTGCCGGTCGACATCCGCTCGAACAGCGCGAAGCCGAGGTAGCGTTCCAGTTTAAGAACCTGTGCGCTGAGTGCTGGCTGCGATACGCCACAGGCTTTGGCCGCACGGCCAAAATGTAGGTGCTGCGCAACGGCGGCGACGTATTCCAGATCTCTGAAAGACAGGCCGGCGAGCGCGCCGCTCATAAGCTGGCTTTATCGTGGTGAGACGAACAATCTATTGGCCGACGCATCGCCCTGCACACACCTGAACTCCTGAGGCTTGGGGCAGCACCCCCGATATAAAGGAACATTGTATGTTTTTGCGCATCGACAAACTTCAAATTGAAATGCCGCTGCCGTCAGAGCCGGATCCGTCTGCGGCAGCCGCCGTGAACGAATTGATGGGCGGGCGTTTTGGCGAGATGACGACGCTGAACACCTATCTATTTCAGAGCTTCAACTTTCGCCAACGTGAAAAGTTGCGTCCGTTCTATGCTCTGATCGCCAACATCGCGACCGAAGAACTCGGTCATATCGAGCTGGTAGGGGCTGCGGTTAACGGCTTGCTGAATGGCGCTCAGCCGAAGGGCGACATCACCAAGGGTGATGACACGTTCTCTCACCTGTTTAGCCACGCAGCCGGCGCCGGCATGAACTACCACATCAACGGTCCGCATGGCGTGATGCCAATGAGCGCGCTCGGCCAGCCGTGGCGCGGCGACTTCGTGTTCAACAGCGGTAACCTAGTGCTCGATCTGCTGCACAACTTCTTCCTGGAAAACGGCGCTCGCACCGTGAAGCTGCGCGTTTATGAGATGACGAAGAACCCGGCAGCGCGCCACATGTTGGGCTATTTGTTTACCCGCGGCGGCGTGCACGCCCATGCTTACGCGCTGGCGCTGGAGCAGCTGACGGGCGTCGACATGAAGAAGATGTTGCCGATCCCGAACATCGAGGGCGCCGAGATTCCGGAAAGCGCTCCGTTTATGGCGGAAGGCATGCATCGCCGGCTGTACCGCTTCAGCCCCGAGGACTACTCCGAGATCAAGTCGATCTGGAAGGGCGATTCGCTCGATGGTTCGGGGCCGCTAGAGGTGATGGACGGTCCGCCGACGGGCGGACCACAGTACGAGATGGATGGCGTGGCTTCCGCTTTCATCCCTGACTACAAGCCCGAGGAAATCCTCGAGATCGCGAAGAAGCTATACGCTAAAGCGACAGGCTAAAATCTAGCCAAACGAATCACGAACTTCTCCGGTCTGACGAGCCCGTCTCAGGTAGCAAAGAGGAGCCTTAAATCTAATCAGTAGACCAGAACTTTCTGGTCTACTGAGGCGATTATGGTCGGAGAGTTTGTGGGCGACCTGAAAGCGTCAACTTCTGGGCCTGATATGGATGCCATATCCATCAGATAAATCGAAAATATTTATACTGTAGATAGTACATAAGCCCACGGCATAACTAATATACCTAAATTGCTAAAAATATCGCCTCACAACTAGATCTCATGTATTTATCTAATTTCAGATCGTTATTGTCTACCAGATATCATGAAACAACTAAGAATCACCTGAGAATATCGAAGACTGTTCTATGATCGTTTGTCCCTGCTAGGCCACGATCCGCGTCTGATAGATGCCGTCCGTGACGTAAAGTGCCGCTCGCTTTGATTTGGGAGGGCTCGTGAGCAAGATACGAAAGAGACCCAAGAGATCCGGGATCGAAACCGCCGTAGTCGACAGCCCGGGAGAGGTAATTACCGCAACCTTGAGGTGCATCGGAGCCCGTCCGTGACGAGTGAGCGATGGTTTCACGTTGCAATACGCGTTTCCACCACGCAGCCACTGTATCTCCAGGTAGCTCGTCGGTCCCGTTTCCATAAATCGATACCGTACGGTAAACCGCCACTCGGATTGGATCGCCGCTGCACACCATGTGCGTGGGATGGAGGAGCCCGGATGGTGCGGCGGCAGAACCAGTGGTGGTCGCAGTGCGTTCGCCCTCCGATAATGGTCCAGATCACCTGATTAGCCCCCCCGCAATCGCGATCGCCTTCCGCCGCCTGCTGCCCGGCATTGGCCTCTGTGCCGCCATAAGCCTGGCTGCCGTCGGCCTGGCCGTGCTGGAGGCGTATGTGTTCGGCCGGGCATGGATCGAGCCGCTGGTACTGGCAATCCTCATCGGTACTGCGCTCCGTACAGGCTGGACGCCGCCAGACCGGTTGAACCCCGGCATCGCTTTCGCCGGCCGAACGCTGCTGGAGGTCGCGGTAGCACTACTCGGCGCATCGTTGAGTGCGCCGGCGGTACTGGCGGCCGGGCCGTGGCTGATTGGTGGAATCGGCGTCGTGGTCGTGATCGCCCTGGCAGTCGGGTTCGGCATTGGGCGGGCGGTGGGGTTGCCCGCGCGAATGGCGACGCTGGTTGCGTGCGGCAACGCAATCTGTGGCAACTCGGCCATTGCGGCGGTGGCGCCCGTGATCGGCGCCGGGCCGCGGGACATTGCCTCATCGATCGCGTTCACAGCCGTGCTGGGGGTGGTCGTTGTGCTGGCACTGCCGCTGCTGGCGCCGGTGCTGGGCCTATCGGGCATGCAGTACGGCGTCGTCGCGGGGCTGACGGTCTACGCGGTGCCGCAGGTGCTGGCCGCGACCGCGCCGTTTGGGTCGGTCGCGGTGCAAATCGGCATGCTGGTCAAGCTCGTGCGTGTGTTGATGCTGGGGCCGGTCGTGCTGGCCCTGTCATTATGGATGGGTCGCGGCGCCGGGCGGGTGGCGTTCGGGCAACTCGTTCCGTGGTTTATCCTGGCGTTCCTGGCGATGGCCGGGCTGCGCGCCGGGGGCCTGATCCCGCCCGGGGTGGTGGAAGCGATCGGGCGCGTCGCATCGGGCCTCACAATACTCAGCATGGCGGCACTTGGGCTGGGCGTGGACGCGCGCGTCGTGGCGCGGGCGGGTGCCGGAGTAGTAGCCACGGTGGTCGTGTCGCTGGTCGTCCTACTGGGGTGCGCTCTGCTACTCGTCGGCCTGCTCCATGTCGGATAGCTTGCCGCCCGCCGGGCGCGTCCCACGTTAACAACACGATTCGATAGGAATATGCTGCCCATGGTCACCCCATTACGCGCCCCGGACGGCACGACCGCCATTGCCGAGGTCGACACGCTGCCCGCCTGGGATCTGACCGACCTCTATCCCGCCCCTGACAGCCCGGCGCTGGAAGCTGATTTCGCGCACGCCGCCGCCCGCGCCCGCGCCCTGCGGGAGGCCCATGCCGGACAGCTTGCGACCCGCACCGGTGCCGAGTTGGCTGCCATGCTGGCCGAATACGAGAAAATCGAGGAGACGCTCGGTCGCCTGGCCAGCTACGCCCAGCTGCTATTCAGTCAGGATGGCACGGACCCGGTACTCGGCAAGTTCTATCAATCGGTGATGGAGCGGGTGACGACCATCAGCTCCGACCTGCTTTTCCTGAACCTCGAGCTGAACCGCCTCGATGACGCGCTGCTTGAGAGCCGTCTGCGTGATCCGGCGCTTGCCCATTACCGCCCGTATCTGCGCGACCTGCGCGTGTTTCGTCCGCACCAGCTGTCGGATGAGGCGGAAAAGCTGCTGCACGAAAAGGAGGTAACAGGCCGCAGCGCCTGGAGCCGTCTATTCGATGAGACGGTGGCCGGCATGCGGGTCACGGTTCGTGATGAGGAACTGACCGTCAGCGCGGCACTCAATAAGCTTTCCGACCATGACCGCGACGTAAGGCGGGACGCGGCAGCGGCGATCGGTACCGCGTTCCAGGGCAACGTCCGCCTATTCAGCCTCATCACCAACACGCTGGCCAAGGACAAGGAGATTGTGGACGGCTGGCGTAACTATGAGCGCTCGGCGAGCAGCCGCAATCGTTCCAACATGGTCGAGGACAGCGTGGTCGACGCGCTCAGCAGCGCCGTCTCCGCCAATTACGGGCGTCTGTCGCACCGGTATTACAGCCTGAAGGCCAAGTGGCTCGGGCTGGACGTGATGGAGCATTGGGACCGCAACGCGCCGTTGCCGGGCGATCTTGATGGTGCGATCTCGTGGGATGACGCGCGGGACCGGGTGCTGGGCGCCTATGCCGGGTTCTCGCCGGAGTTGGCGTCGGTCGGACGCCGGTTCTTCGACCACCCGTGGATCGATGCGAAGCTGCGGCCTGGCAAGTCTGGCGGTGCGTTCGCCCATCCGACGGTGCCGGCCGTACATCCGTATCTGCTGGTAAACTACCACGGTAAGACGCGGGACGTGATGACGCTGGCGCATGAGCTGGGCCATGGCGTGCATCAGATTCTGGCAGCCGAGCAGGGCTACCTCATGTCCGGCACGCCGCTTACGCTCGCGGAAACGGCCAGTGTATTTGGTGAGATGATGACGTTCCGCGCCCTGCTGGACGCCGAAACCGATCCCAAGCGCCGCCGCTTGATGTTGGCGAGCAAAGTCGAAGACATGCTGAATACCGTCGTGCGTCAGACGGCGTTTTACCAGTTCGAGACCAAGTTGCACGCTGAGCGCCGGTCGGGTGAAATTCTACCCGACCGCATCGGTGAGTTATGGATGGAGGTTCAGACCGATAGCCTGGGGCCGGCATTCCGGTTCACTCCCGACTACAGCGTGTACTGGGCGTATATCCCGCACTTCATCCACTCCCCGTTCTATGTCTATGCCTACGCGTTCGGCGATTGTCTGGTGAACGCGCTTTACGCCGAGTATCAGGCGGGGCACCCGGGATTCGAGCAGAAGTACCTGGACATGCTGCGCGCGGGCGGCACGAAGCGTCACAAGGAGCTGCTAGCGCCATTCGGCCTCGATGCGTCAGACCCGGCGTTCTGGAACCGGGGCCTGGATATCATCAGCGGCTTCATCGACGAGTTGGAGAAGACGCATGCCTGACTCTAATCGCCCAAATTTCTTTGGCGAGATGAAGCGCTTCGCCCGTACGTCTGGCGCTGTGGGCGGTATCGCTGCGCGAGTCGCGGGGGCCAAGGTGTTTGGCATCCGCAACGACCGCAGCGCGCATGCGGAGGGTCTGAAGGCGATCCTGGGCGGTCTAAAAGGGCCGTTGATGAAGGTGGCGCAGATCCTTTCCACCATCCCCGACGCCCTACCGCCCGAGTACGCGGAGGAACTGGCGCAGTTGCAGGCCAACGCGCCACCCATGGGCTGGTCGTTCGTGCGCCGACGCATGGCGGGTGAGCTAGGTGCGGATTGGCAGTCCAAGTTCGCGTCATTCGGTCAGGATGCGGCGGCCGCGGCCAGTCTGGGCCAGGTTCACCGCGCGACCCTGCCGGACGGCACGGACGTAGCGTGCAAGCTGCAGTATCCAGATATGCCCAGCATCGTCGATGCCGACCTGAAGCAGCTGCGGCTGGCGATGAACCTGTACCAGCGTATGGATAGCGCTATCCAGGGTGCCGATATCTATGCCGAAATCGCTGAGCGGCTGCGAGAAGAGCTGGATTACTTGCGAGAGGCCGCGCAAATGCGGCTGTATCATCTGATGCTTCGCGACGATCCGTTAATTACGGTACCGACACCGGTTGAGGAGTACTGTACGCCACGGTTGCTGACGATGACTTGGCTGAAGGGCCGGTCGCTGCAGGGACTGATCGACGAGCAACCGGCGCTCGAAGTTCGCAACAAGATCGCGCAGGCACTGTTCCATGCCTGGTACTTGCCGTTTTACCAATACGGCGTGATCCACGGCGATCCGCACATGGGCAATTATCAGGTGCGGGAAGATTACGGCCTGAACTTGCTGGACTTCGGTGCCATTCGCGTTTTCCCCCCCCGGTTCGTGGGCGGCGTGATCGAGCTCTATGAAGCGATCCGCGACCATGACGATGAAAAGGCGCGCCACGCGTACGAGGGCTGGGGCTTCGATCATCTGTCGAAGGAGCAGATGGCCATCCTGAACCAGTGGGCCGCGTTTGTGTATGAGCCGCTGTTGGATGACCGGGTCCGCAAGATCCAGGAAAACGGCGATAGCCAGTACGGCCGCAGCGTGGTGGAAAAGGTGCATGCCGGGTTGCAACAGACGGGTGGCGTGAAGCCGCCGCGCGAGTTTGTGCTGATGGACCGCAGCGCGATCGGGCTGGGCAGCGTATTCCTACGGCTGGGCGCCGAGCTGAACTGGAGCCGGATGTTCCAGGAGATGGTGGAGGGGTTCAAGACCGAGGAGGTTGCGGCCCGGCAAGCGGCGGCGTTGGTGACAGCAGGGGTGCCAGCTTCGGGTTAAGGTTGAACGGCCAGGGGACGCTGCCCCTGGGCCCATTGCTCAGGGTCTGCTTGGATTGGACCTGACTACTCCGAAGTCGGCACTTGTCCGACCTGGCCCAGATGCTCCGGTTCGCCCAACTCATCGGCCGCTGTGTCGTGCACCATGCGCACGATCTGAGCGCCCAGGATCGATCCGCCGGCCAGCGCCCGCTCGGCCCGGCGTAGGCCCTCATCGGCCGTGCGGCACACGACCGGGGTGCCGGGACGTAGCGACCCGCGGGGGCCGGCGACATAGGGCTGGTAAATGATTTGCTCGGCCATGCGGCATCTATGGCACCAAAATCTCACACCGCGGCAAGGAAGTTTCCCGTTCGCGCCCACTTGCGCCATTCGGCCAGGCCAGGGCATTCTGAAAATTCTGGAACGAGGAACGATGCATGCGCCTTGCGGTGCTGAAGGAACGCGCGGCCAACGAAGCGCGTGTGGCGGCAACGCCCGATACGGTCAAGAAGCTGGTGTCGATGGGCCTCGATGTCGCGATCGAGGCTGGGGCCGGGTCGCATAGCGCCATCCGGGACGATGATTACGCGGCCGCCGGTGCGCACATCGTGCCGGACGCAGGCGCCGCGCTGACCGGGGCGGATATCGTGTTCGCCGTCGGAATGCCTGACGAGGCGACGCGAGCCCACATTGCCCGTGGTACGCTGCTGGTGTGCACGAGCGGCACCAGCGGGGACGCCGCCACCGTGGCCGGCCTGGCGCAGGCTGGGATCGATGTCGCCGCGATGGAGCTGTTGCCGCGCATTACCCGCGCCCAGGGCATGGATGTGCTGAGTAGTCAGGCCAACCTGGCCGGATACCGCGCCGTGATCGAGGGTGCTGCTGCGTTCGAGCGTGGATTCCCGATGATGATGACCGCCGCCGGCACCGTGCCCCCCGCCCGGGTGTTCGTGATCGGCGCGGGTGTGGCCGGGTTGCAGGCGATCGCGACCGCCCGGCGCCTGGGCGCAATCGTATCCGCGACCGACGTCCGCCCCGCCGCCAAGGAGGAGATCAAGTCTCTGGGCGCCGCCTATGTGGGTGTGGAGGATGCAGAGACGGCAGGCCAAACCGGCGCGTACGCAAAGGAAATGAGCGACGTGTTCCGTCAAAAGCAGGCCGAGCTGATGGCGACGACGGTTGCTAAGAACGACCTCGTTATCTGCACGGCCCTCGTACAAGGGCGACGCGCGCCCGTGATCGTCAGCCAGGCGATGGTCGACGCCATGCGCCCTGGCAGCATCGTCGTGGACCTGGCGGCCGAGAACGGTGGCAACTGCGCGGCGACGAAGCCGGGTGAGGACGCGACGACAGCCAACGGCGTGAAGGTGCTGGGTTGGACCAATTGGCCCGCCCGCATCCCGGTGGCTGCCAGTCAGCTCTATGCCCGCAACCTGCTCACCTTCCTCAATGCGTTCTGGGATAAGGCCGAAAAGAAGCCGGCCTTCCCCGAGGACGATGACATCATCAAGGGTGTCATGCTGACCCGCGGCGGCCACGTGATACACGCCAATTTCCAGCCCGCCCAAGCGGCCTGATCGGAGCGACCGATGAACCCCAACGCCTATGCAGATGAGGCGCTGCGCATCGCCGAACGGGCCGTCCTATTGGCCGACCAACTACGAGCGGCGAGCGTCATGGCCGGCTCCGCGATCGAGCCGGTGGCCACGGTCGTGCAGCCGTTCATTTTCCTGCTGGCCGTGTTCCTAATGGCCTGCTTCGTCGGCTATTACGTTGTATGGAACGTGACGCCCGCGCTGCACTCACCGCTGATGGGCGTGACCAACGCCATCAGCTCCGTGATCGTCGTGGGCGCGATGCTGGCGGTGGGGCTGAGCGATGAATTCTGGGCCCGCGCATTCGGGTTCCTGGCGGTATTGCTGGCGAGCGTGAATATCTTCGGCGGCTTTACCGTGACGCAACGCATGTTGGCGATGTTCCAGACCAATAAGCGCCCGGCGAAGGTCACCTGATATGAGCGCCTCCCTCACCTCCCTCGCGTATCTCGTCGCGGCTGTCCTGTTCATCCTGGCGTTGCGTGGACTAAGCAACCCGACCACGTCCAAGCAGGGCAATCAGTTCGGCATGCTCGGCATGGGTATCGCCGTGCTGGCAACCCTGGCGCAACACGGTATGTCCGGCAGCGGGTTTGCGCTGATTGCGCGGGCGATCGCCATCGGCGGCACCGTTGGCGTCGTGGTCGCACGGCGTATCCAGATGACGGCGCTGCCGCAGTTGGTGGCGGCATTCCACTCGTTAGTCGGTCTGGCGGCGGTATTTGTCGCGGCGGCAGCGTTGAATGCGCCCGTGGCATTCAACATCGGCACGCCGGGTCATATTCACGCGCAGTCGTTGATAGAGATGTCACTCGGCCTTGCGATCGGTGCGGTCACGTTCAGCGGCTCGTTGATTGCGTTCGCCAAATTGCAGGGCACGATGAAGGGGGCTCCGATCCAGTTCCCACGCCAGCACCAGTTGAATGCGGTGTTGGGTATTCTGCTGGTTGTGTTGGTGGTCGTGTTTGTCACCGGCGGGTCGCAGATTGTCTTCTGGCTGATCGCGTTGCTGGCGTTGACGCTCGGGTTCCTGATCATCATCCCGATCGGCGGCGCCGATATGCCAGTCGTGGTGTCGATGCTGAACAGCTACTCCGGTTGGGCGGCCTGCGGTATCGGGTTCACGATCCAAAACCTGGCGCTGATTATTACGGGCGCACTGGTCGGTGCGTCGGGTGCGATCCTGTCCTACATTATGTGTAAGGGCATGAACCGCAGCATCTGGAACGTGCTGCTCGGCGGTTGGGGTACGGACACGGGCGGTGCGGCCGCCGCGGTTGGTGGCCCAGGCGGCGACCGAGCCGTGCGGGCCGGCAATGCAGAGGACGCGGCGTTCATCATGAAGAACGCAAGCAAGATCATCATCGTCCCCGGCTACGGCATGGCCGTGGCGCAGGCTCAGCACTCCTTGCGGGAGATGGCGGACGAGCTGAAGCGGGAAGGCGTGGAGGTAAAATACGCCATCCACCCCGTCGCCGGCCGCATGCCCGGCCACATGAACGTGCTGCTGGCCGAGGCGCAGGTGCCGTATGACGATGTGTTCGAGCTCGATCAGATTAACAGCGAGTTCAGCACGGCCGACGTCGTGTACGTGATCGGTGCTAACGACGTGACCAACCCGGCTGCTAAGACCGATCCCAAGAGCGCCATCTACGGCATGCCCATCCTGGATGTGGACAAGGCCAAGACCGTGCTGTTCGTAAAGCGCAGCATGGCGTCAGGCTACGCGGGCGTGGATAACGAGCTATTCTTCCGGCCTAACACAATGATGCTGTTTGGCGATGCGAAGAAGATGACAGACGAGATTGTGAAGGCGCTGGATTAGCGGGCGCTAACCAAGCAGGCAGAGTTCATCAGTCAGGTTGCGATCGCGGGAAGCGCGTATGGATTGGTTCATTCAGCCTGGGCTTATGGTTGTGGCTTTCTATAATTGCGTTTGCCTCGGCGCTTGGCGCTATGGCTTGGTCCGCCGACAACTCATCTCTCGCCTTGGTAACAGCTGTCCCGACGACCCTGTTTTTCGCAGTGCTTATCTTGGTCCCCTCGGGCTGAGCAGTCGTGGCTGGTTGGCGACGAGCACACCAGGATCATCTGCTGGCGGCGACCAGACTTTGCTCCTCGCCGGCTCCGGTCGGCCTGATCGCCAGAAGATAGAGCCTACCTTAGGCGGTTTGGACCTCAGCGACATCGATGTGGAAATAGCCGAAAGGGTAGGTCTTAAACTTGCGCTTGCTCGGGGACACTGTCGATCTCGGGCAAACGGGAGGTTCCGTGCCGCTGCACAGATGCATTATTATGGAGCAAATGCCGCTGCTAGACCCGGAAGAGGCAACCACGACGGCTTCATCTTCGATTGATGGCATGGTGGAGGGAGCCTGCTTCGGCGAGGTCGCAAGGTTCTGGACGGAGTTCCGAACCCGCAGCTTTATAGCCTTTTGGGTTGATGTCGTGGCGCTTGGCAAGACCTCTCAGGCTTTTTTAGTTAAACGGTATTGTTCGACGGACTGCCGTTGTCGTTGTGGCGCCGCCCTGGAGAATCTAACCCATAGCGTTTCCTTTCACTCACGTGAGGAGACTGCACCGCCACACTCCGGGATCAAACGTCTAGTCTTCCGGAGAGCCCGCTTGCTCTATCGGCCCGTCCTTCGAAGGGCCTGACTCAAATTTGCGTAGAGGGACATATCGTCTTCACGCTAGACGAGGAAAAAGACAAGCCGACAACATTGCTGCTCTCGTACAGGCTACATTAAGGGAAAACATGCCGCCGCGGAAAGTGGCACAACGTAGTCATCAAAACCCGTTTTTAATGAAAAAGATAGGGACGCGCTGACCAAGTTACCGCAACTCGCAGTCGTGGGCGTGAAAACGGGAGTCCCTAATCCAGAATATTTTGTTGCCGTATAAGTCGTGGTTGAGGCGGTGCTGGTGCAGACACTTGTTTGTACCGAGGCACAGCGTGCACCCTCCTGCACTGCATACTCTAACGAAGATACTGAGAACACCATCAAAGCTACGTAAATTGTCCCCAACTGAAGGATAATGACCAGCGGGGCAACAAAAGCAAACTCTAACGCTGTTACACCACGGCGATCAGCCAGGATGCAGCGCAATTCACTGAAAGCTACAGTCATTGTAGGCGCATCCACGCGGACGCTGTTATCGGCGTGGGAAAGAAATTTGCAGCAGACGACGCTGCGAAGAGCGGCGCATAGCTAAACTGCGCCTGAATCTGGATGTAGTCCCCTGGTTTAAGTGTCGGACTCCCTGCCGCCGTACAATCGAGAGGCTTTTGGGAGACATCGCTCACGTATTGAAGAGCGCCGGATGAGTTAACGCAATAGTAACCTTCAGTAGTTTTGGCCAACGTAATCTTATTTCCAAAGGCAGTGCTTTGGATAGCGGTCGTCGCGGCACTATTTGATGCCGGGCATAACGTCGTGGCTGGAACATGGGCAGTGTCGCACGTGCGCCAGATGGCCTGAACGGCTGACTGGGCTGCGGTTTGCACTGTCATACGTTGCGAGATGTAGACGGCAATATCATAAACATTTATGAGTACGAGAAGCGCAATCGGGGCTGTGATCGCGAATTCCACGGCGGCAATGCCCCGATGATCCTCTTTGAGCGAGGCATCCCGGCGGGGCATAGTGGCTCGGCTGCTCAATTGAGTAATTTTGAGCGACTTACAGGCATGACCAGGCCCGCGCTGCCGCAGCCGCTATGGGACAATATGCTGCCAGTCCCGTTGATCAAGAGGTTATCAACTACTAGTACAAAACAGGAACTTCCGTTGCTAGATTTATTTACTGCCCCACTGAAGGTAACACTTGCATGAGGCAAATAGACCAAACCGGTGATATCCCAAGTCGGGCTGTTGCCGGCAGCAGAGATGTCCACGCCCGAAGTGAGGCTAGGGTCCTGGTAGATTGCCACGCCAGCCCACGGGCCGGTCGCGGGTGGAGCGATGTCGAGA
>JANPPS010000301.1:0-2258 GCA_031428635.1 Rhodospirillales bacterium | reverse complement strand
CCGACTGCGGCAGGTAGTAGCTGGGCGGGTGCGTCGTTTCGAGCACGCGCCAGGCTTCGGTCGTATCGGCGATGGTCTGACCGCCGAGCATAATGCGGATGCGGCGATGCTCCCGCTCTAGTCCCGGTGGGCGCGGGTAGTCGGCCACGTGTTCCTGTGGTCTGGCCATCGGCTTACTCCATGACTTATAATGTGGTGCCGGGCCAGATCGGCTCACGTGAGTTGGAGATCCATCGATGTCAGTCAACGTACTGTATACCACTGAAGCGACGGCCACGGGTGGGCGTGACGGTCACGCAGCGACAAAAGACGGGACGTTGGACGTCACACTGTCGACGCCGAAGGAGTTGGGCGGCAGCGGTGGCCCGGGTAATAATCCGGAGCAGCTGTTCGCAGCCGGATACTCGGCATGCTTCCTGGGTGCAATGAAGTTTGTGGCGTCGCAGGGCGGGCCAAAGGTGCCGGCAGCCACGACCGTGACGGCCCATGTCGGCATGGGTCCGCGTAGCGAGGGCGGGTTCGGTATCGACGTGCAGTTGGATGTGCACCTACCGGGTTTGGATCACGCAGATGCGGAGGCGCTGGTCGAGAAGGCGCACCAGGTGTGCCCGTACAGTAACGCGACGCGTAACAACGTGCCGGTGCGGCTGAAGGTCGTGTAAGCGCGGCGGAGCCGGCCTTCGCGGGCTGAGTAATATAAGCCGGCCCGGGCCCTTACAAAACTAGACGCGCGATGACGCCGTTTCCCGCTACGACGGGGTATGGCAGTCCAGGCATCGAGACAGTCGACGGCTTTGCCGGGGTGGGTAATTTACGCCCTGAGCCTTGCCGTCGGGCTCGGCGCGGCTGCCGACATATTCGGGATGCAAGTCTTACTGGGTACGGCCGAGTACTGGGATAGCCCGCATGGTATCGTAGGACAGTCGGCTAACGACATGCTTCAGTCGTTGTCCGGGTACGACACTTTCGTTCGGGACAGCTGGCGTTGGCCACTGCTGCGTGTGGAGGGAATGGGTGGTCCCGGGGGCACGAACATCGCGTTCGTGGACGGCGCACCGGGTTTGGCGCTGATTGGACGGGCGATCTTCCGGTTGACGGGATCGACCCCGGTATTGTTCGGCGTTTGGACGGCCGGGTGCTTTGTCCTGATGGCCATGGCGTCGACCGCGTTGGTGCGGCGGTTGGGGGGGCGATCAGTTGCGGCTGGAATTGCAGCTGCGGTCATCGGCGTGTCGATGCCGGCGCTACTCGCCCGATGGGGGCACATCACCTTGATGGCTCAGGGGCTGATCCCGCTCACGTTGGTTGCCTACCTGAACGTGGCCGCCGGCATGAAGCCACTGCGTGCCTTCGCGCTGATGCTGGCCCTCTGTCTGTTCTCAATACTGACGTTTCCGTATCTCTTTTTCATGACGATCGCAGTGGCCCTTGCCGGTTTGGGACAGGCAGGACTGCGAAAACTCGTCCCGTTACCGCAGGCCGCGCTTGCTTGCTCGGGACTCATTGGCAGCTGTCTGCTTGCCCTGTTCGCGCTTGGGCATTTAACTGGAGGGTTGTTTGCAGACTGGGGATTTGGCGTTTTCTCCATGAACCTCCTGTCGCCGTTCGTACCGCAGATAAGCGGCTTGTTTCCTGGCGCACGCGGCATGGTTGACGCGACCGGGGGGCAATATGAGGGCTTTGTCTATTTGGGCTTCGGGCTTATTCTGCTGGTTGCCCTGGCTACGCCAGAACTGCGGCAGCGCTTGCCGGGCCGGGTTCGCCGGCACGCGCTGCTTTCGGTCGTACTTGCGGTATCGGTGGCACTCGCGATCTCTGACGAAGTCTACGCTGGACCACTGCGCCTTCTGAGCTTTCCCATACCCGAATTTCTGTCGGGGGTAACCGGAATCGTCCGATCCAGCGGTCGCCTTGCCTGGATCGCTCTGTATTTAGGAGCGGCGCTTGCCGTCGCGACGATCGCACGGTGGCGATTTGCGGTACCGTTATTGCTGGGCGCTTCATTATTGCAATGGATAGATGCTGGTGCACTTCGCGCGTCGATACGGGAGTCTGTCGCCGGGCCGTTCAGCACAATCGACCGTAGTGCCTGGACCAGTGCAATGCCCTTCGTCTCGCGTATCGCAGTGGACCCGCCTTTTCTTTGCATCGGCGCCTCCGTCGACCAGAACGCGATGCAACACGCGGCGGCCGAGATCCAGCTGAAGGCGGCCCAGGCGGGCGTGCCAAACAACAGTGTTTACGCAGCCCGTACCCGG
>JANPPS010000300.1:0-23666 GCA_031428635.1 Rhodospirillales bacterium | reverse complement strand
GCCGAGCGCCGCGCCGTAGGCCAGTACCGTCATCCACGCAAATACGTAGGCATAAATGCCGAAGCCGTCAGCGCCGACGATTCTGGCGATAAGCAGCTGCGCGCCATAGGTCAGGCCGGCACCGCCCACGTGAATGACGAGCGCCGCCACCCCGCCCCGTGCGACCCGCCCGGCCAACCCTGCGCTCGTGACCCCTGCACTCATAGTATTGGCGTCTTTTGGCGGGGTGCCCGAGCCAGGGGAAACCCGGCCTCAAGGCTGGCAACGGTCCGCGCAACCCCGTCGCGCAGGGTATCCGGCCCCGTGGAGTCGACGCAGATCACCAACCGCCCACGTTCCCGTAATAAGCCATGCACGCGCTCGACAATGCCGATGGTACGGAGGTTGGTCGGCAGGTCCAGCTCCAGCAGCCGCTCCATACGGCCCTGCCGCTGGTGCCGCTCGGTCAGCCGGGCCTCCAGCACGTTACGGGGTGCAGTGAGTAGGATCAAGGCGTCCGGCTTCGGCACGGCGTCGAGCGCGCGCTCGACCAGCGTCCAATCCGGTGCGCGGCACAGCAGGGCAAGCGAGGCCACGGCCTGCACGAAAGCCTGGTCGAACAGCACCGCATGCCGGGCGGTGGCGGCCGCTTCCCAGGACCGGAACAGCCGCATCAGATACTGATGAAGCCGGATGGACCACGTGAAGTTCCGGGGCGGCAGCAGGCCGATCAGCCCGGCCGGGGTCGCGACGTCATACGCGTCGTGGGCCGGACTGCGCGCAACCGCCAGCGCTTCCATCACTGGCCGGATTACCCGGCGTACCGCTGCGACCGCCTGACGCCCCCCCTGCCCGGCCTCTTGCTCCGCTGGGCGATAACTCACGACCGGTTCTATTGGGTAGCCATGCTCGCGCATCCCCTGCGTGAGGGCCGCGGCAAACGTGGTTTTACCGACACCGGGCGGGCCAAAAAGCTCGACGATCATCGGGTATCCTCCATGGGCGGCCTACAACATTGACCAGACCGCGGCCTTCACGGCCCGGAGCACGTCATCAAGGGGCTGCGTCGCATCCACCCGAACCACTCGGGCGCCGGGAAAACGCAGGCGCTGCAAAGCATACACTCGATCCTGGATTACCCGGCGATCCATGCTCGGCTCCCGCAGCGCCAGGGTCTCCGGGGGCGCTTCCAGCTTGATGACCAAGTCGGGCGGCAGGCGCCGCGCCAGCGCGTAGGACCGCGTTTCGACCCGGCGTAGCCAGGCGGGTATGTGGGCCAGGCGTGGCAGCAGCGGGCCATCATTGTAATCCGCTATCTCGTCCTGCGGGTAGCGGTCGGCGATTACGACCATTCCGCGGCGGGCGCCCCGGTGCGCCGCGCGCAGCTTGCTCCGCTTCTCGACAGCAAGCACGGTGGCCCATCCGGTTAGCAGCAAGCTGAAAAGCACCCCTGGCGCACGGTCGGACACCGTCCCATGAGAGGAGCCGCGAGGCTTCTGACGCAGGACCCGCGTAAACAGCGGCACCATTAGCTTGAGCGGCAGCAGCAGCAGCGACGGCCGGCCGTCGCCGGTACCGAAATAGATAGGCATCACATCCACCTCGGCACCGAGCCAGGCCCGCAGCGCGGCGACCGCGGTGGACTTCCCGCTTCCATCCACCCCCATCAGCGCCACGACGCACCCGCCGCCGGGCGCAAGCCGGCTCCAGGGCCGCGGCCAATGCAGGTGGCGCTTGTTCAGGCCGCCTGCCAGCCAGTGCAGTCCCCGCCAGGCGGCCCGCGCACGCGCCTCGGGGCCGTTATAGGTCCGGTACTCCGCCAAGGCCTGCCGCACACGGCGCCGGGTGCGGCCGCTCAGTCCGCGCCACTGCGACGCATACACATCGGCGGCCAGCAGATCCGCGGCTTCCTCCCCCACTAATTCGATGGCCCTGCTGCAGAACTTTGCGCGTTCCACCTTTGCCGCCAGCGTCTGCTGGTCGCGCGCGAACTTATCCTGGGAGCCCCGCCAATGTCGTAGCGTGATGGGATCCCACCGCCGCAACTCCACGCAGGCCCGTACCGCTAGCAGTACCGCCTCGTCCGCAGGATCGAGTATTCTGATGCCGTGCAGCGCCGGCACGGGAACTGCCCGCGCGATTAAGGCCGGCGCCCACGGTAGTACGTAATTGCGCAGCAGCCGCTCCCCCGTCACGACGGCGAGGTGCAGGTGGACATGGACGATGCGACCGGCAGCCTCGTCATGGCCAAGGAAGCTGATCACCGCCGGGTGCCCCCGGCTGGCAACGGAGGGGAACGGCTTGAAACCACTTTCGGCCAAGACACGCGTAATGAGGTGCTGGACGGTGCGCTCGGCGATCAGGTCGAGGTCGGCCTCGCCGGCGAGCACGGCAGGAAGGCGGGCGGCGCTCTTCCAGTAGCAGTATGGGACGCCCTGGCGATGGAGGGAGTGCAGGAGCGCCGAGATGAGGCCCAGGGTCTGACCGCCCCGATCTGGCCGGGGATCCCGGTTGGCCGGTACCGGCTCTATCGTCTGCTTTGCGGTGGTCCTCAGCATCTGCATTCTCCACGCATTCAAACCGTTCCCTGCAGCCGTCCGCACCTCGCGGGCGGGACGCGGGTCCGGATCAGTGCTGTACCGCACAGGCCCGCTGGTACACCTCGAAGGACTTCAGGACGGCGCGCTCGTACCCACGAGCGTGCTTCTTCATGTCCACCTGCGTCAGCACCACGCCGGCCACATCAATGCTGTCCCCGTCGGAAATAACCGGCTGAAAAAGCGGCGGCACCGCCGTGTTCCGGGCGTTGCTGGGCCGGAGTAGGTCGAGGGCGCTTCGCGCCACGTCCCGGCGCGTGCTGCCCCATTTCGCCACCAGGACGACCTTGTCCACCATGGATGCCAGTAGCCGCGCCTCCGTAATGACCAGCAGCGGCGGACCGTCGACAATCACGCAGTCATACTCGGTGCGAAGCCTGTCCAGCAGCCGCCGCATCCCATTGCCGGCGAATGGAGCGAAGGGATCGGCCGGGCGCCGGGCCATCGGCAGATAGTCCAGGTGCAAATCTGGCAAGTGCTGGATCACCTCCGCTGACGGACGGGCGTCGTCCAGCAGGTCGAGTACGCCGGTTCCCGCCGGCGTAGCCGATGACTTGCCGCCCAGTTCGCGTTGGACGCTCGGATGCCGGAAATCGAGGTCGATCAGCAGCACACGCCTGCCCAGGCTCGCGACGTAGGCGGCCAGGCTTACGGCAAGCGTCGTCTTACCTTCCCCCGGCACGCTGGAGCTGATGAGGACGACCTTCGGCGCGCTAACCGACGCGGTGAGCCGCAACGACGCGACGACCGAGCGGATCGCCTCGGTGTAGGCGCCAAGCGGCTCGGTCAGCAGGCTCTGATGCGGACGCGTCCGCCCGATGCGCCTCAGCATCGGCACCAGGGCCAGGCATGGGACGCCGAGCGCGTCCATGACATCCCGTCCATTGCGCATCCGGCGGTCGAGCCTGTCCAACAACACGGCCGTCATGCTGCCGGCCATCAGGAACACCGCCATACCCGGAAGCAAGAATAGCAGCGGATGCGGGGAGCTGGGCCGGGTCGGCGGCGTGGCGCGGGACAAGATCTGCACGTCGGGCCGCAGGATGCTTTGCTGCCCCGACAGTTCCTCCTGCCGTTGAACGAAGGCGCTGTAGAGCTGGTCCTTCACCGCCCCATCCCGCTTCAAGTCGCGCAGGCGCCCATCGGTGCGGGCCTGCTGCAGGCTACCAAGCCGTTGGCGAAGCTGGGTTATCGAGGCAGCGGCGATACGGGCGTCGTTCTCCAGGTTGCGGACAGCATGATCGGCTTCCTGGCTGATCGTCTTCCGTAAATCCTGCAGCCGGCTGCGGACTTGCACCAGCTTGGGGTTCATCTCCCCCGAAGTCGCGGCCAGCTCGGCCTCCGCCTGCATCTGGTCGACCTCGAGCCGGTGCAACCCGGCGAAGGTCGCGGAGCCGAGATATTCGAGCGAGGGGCCGCCCTGCCGAAGGGTTCGTACGTAGGCAAGCCGGGCCTGCCGCGTCGCCAAGTCGGTTTCAGCAGCGGCGAGTTGCCGGGTCAGTTCGGCGACCTGATCGGCGCTGGCGGCGGGGCTGATCTCGTCGAAGCCGTGGGCGGCCTGATAGCGCTGGGTTTCCGCCGCCACCCGGTCCACCTCGGCCTTGAGGGCTGGGATACGTTCGCCGAGCCACGCCAGCTCCCGGGTCGTCGCAGCCCGCTTCTGGTCGCTCTGGCCGTCGATGTAGAGCTGGATGGTGCGGTTCACGATGGCGGAAGCCTCCGTGGGACTGGCCGCGGTGTAGGTTAGTGCGATCACGTGCGATCCGGCCTCTTGGAACGCCCGCAAGTGGCGCTGGAAATCCTCTTGGCTGGGCACCGCAATTCCCGCGGGCGCGATGTCCTCGGGCGGCGGCGCACTCTGCGGAAATGACGGTAGCCAGGCGGGCAGCAGCGGCTCGACCCACTTTCGAAAGTCGGCGACACCAAGCCAGACCGCGTCTGCCGTAGCCGTCAGGGCAGGCGGCGTCGCAACGGCCGCCACGAAATCAGGGTCATCTGGCAGGCTGGCGCGGACCCGTTCGGTGTGGCCAACCGACACCAGGCTGGTCACCTGCGTCGCAATGATCGAGTCCTCGGCATTCGGGCTGACGATCGGGGCCGGTTCGCCGGGTCGGCCCACATATTGCGGCTCGAAGATGATCTGCGCCTTGGCGGGGTAGCGGGGCGGGATCAGCAGCGCCCCGGCGCCGGTCAGCATCGTGCCTGCTGCCGCCATCGCCAGGATCAGCCGCTTCCTACGGCGTAGGATGTCGGTGAGTTCGTGCAGTTGGAGTTCAGATGCCATGTTCGCTCTCCTTCCCAGTCCGACCCGTGGGTTCAGCCATGCGACGCACTACTCAGGACGGCGGCTCGCGCCTCCGGCATGGCTGCCGGCCTCGCCCTGTCCTGCTCCCGGGCGGTGCCGAGCCAAGCCTGCGCCATCAGGACCGCCCACAACTCGCAGCCATGATCGGACCGGCCGCCCAGGTGGGCGCGCCACCGGGCGCGAACCTGCGCCGGGTCCAGCAGGCCCTCCTGCCGCAGCCGTCCTTCGTCCAGCAAATCCTCGGCCCAGTCGCGTAACGGCCCGCGCAGCCAGGCACCGACCGGCACGTCAAAGCCGTGCTTCGGCCGCTCGAAAAGGTCCTCGGGAAGGTAGCGGCGCAACACCTGGCGCAGCAGCCACTTGCCCTTGCCGTTACGGATCTTGAACGCGGTCGGCACGCGCCAGGCGAAGGCTACAACGCGGCGGTCCAGGAACGGGCACCGCGTTTCCAGCCCGACCGCCATGCTCGCCCGATCGAGCTTCACGAGGACGTTCCCTGGCAGGTAGCCAGCCATATCGCGATACATGAACCGGTCAGCAGCACCGGACAGCGGCGGCATATCTGGCAGAGTTTGAGCCACGGGACAGAGCGCCATTGATCCCTGACCAAGCGTAATAAGCCGCTGGTATAGTTGACCTTCATCATGGGCACTTAGAACGCGCACGAGCTTCTGCATCCGCTCGCCACCTACCGAGCGGCGCAGCCCGGCCGGAACTCTCATCGTCCGCAACAGGCCATCCCACGCATCGGGGCCGAGCCAATCCAGCGCGCCGGCGGCCCCCGCGCGCAGCCCGGCCGGAACCCGGAACACCCGGTCCAGCCGGGACGACAGGACATGCCGCACGTAGCCGCCGAAGCATTCGTCTCCGCCATCGCCCGACAGTGCTACGGTGACATGATTCCGGGCCAACTGAGACACCAGCAGCGTCGGAATTTGCGACTCGTCTGCGAACGGCTCGTCCCAAATACGCGGCAGGTCGGGGATGACGGCCCGGGCGGCGGCGGCGGTCAGCCGGAATTCGGTGTGCTCGGTCCCTAGATACCGCGCGATCCCGGCGGCATCGTCGGTTTCGTCATACCGGGCCTCGCCAAAGCCAATGGTGAAGGTGCGGACGGGGCGCGACGCTTGTGCCTGCATCAGGGCCACGATCAGAGCGCTGTCTATGCCGCCTGACAGGAAGGCGCCCAGCGGCACGTCGGCGACCATCCGCTCACGCACCGCGCGGAGCATCAAGGCATCAAGCTCGGCCTCAAGCGCCGAAGCGCTGGGTACGGCGCGGCTGTGCTGCCCGGCCATCGCTACGTCGGCCAGTGACCACCACGGGCGCACCCGGGCGCGCAGGCTGGCGATGGTGCTGGTTGCCAGGTCGTCGGCGCGCACGGTCAGCATCGTGCCCGGCGGCAGCTTGAACACGCCCTCGTAGATGCAGTGATCGTCCGGCACCCAGCCGTGGCGCAGCATCAGCGTCAGCGCCTCCACATCCACTTTGGGCTCGAAGCCCGGGAAGGCCCGGATCGCCCGCAGCTCCGACGCGAAGACCAGCGTACCACCGGCCAATGCGACATAGAGCGGCTTTTTGCCAAGCGCGTCGCGGGCCAGGCACAGCGTCCGCGCCGTACGGTCCCACAGCCCGAAGGCGAACATCCCCGAAAACCGCTGCAGCGACGCTTCGACGCCGGACTTCTGGAATGCCGCGAGCATGACTTCCGTGTCGCTGTGCCCGCGGAACCGGTGGCCCGAGGCCACGAGCTCTTCCTGCATTCCCGCAAAGTCATAGACCTCCCCATTATAGGTCAGGACCAAGCCGCCACCGTCCGAAAGCATCGGCTGGTGTCCGGCCTCCGACAGGTCGACGATGGATAGCCGGCGGTGCCCAAGGGCGATTCCGGCCGCACGGTCTAGCCACAGGCCCACGCCGTCGGGCCCGCGGTGGTTCAGCGTCGCCGTCATCGCCCCGATCAAAGCGAGGCGGTCCGGCGCGGCCGCGGGATCGAGCAGTATTCCGGCGATTCCGCACATGGCTTCACGCTCCTTGACGGGTTGCGGCCGGACGTCCGGACCCGGCGACCAGGCACAAGGCGATCACAAACCAGAAGACGGGATGGCGGACGATGAGGTGGAACATGCTGAACATCGCGAGGCCCCCGAGAAGAACGGTGAGGCCCGCCAGGTTGGCCCGGTAAGTGCGGCGCATCCCCCCGGCCACGAGCAGCCCAAAACTCGCCACCGCAGCCAGCCCTCCCTGCGTGAAAAGGTCCAACAGGGTGTTGTGCGCCTCGAAGTTCGGCGGGGGTACCCGCTTGTAGGGCGTGCTGACCAAGTGCGCGCCGGGTCCAAGCCCGAGCAGGCCGGAGCCGATGCCGCGCTCGAGCGCTTCGCTCCAGAGCGAGAAACGCAGCTTCGATTCCTGTGACGCTTCCTTGCCGCCGTTCTTCGAGACCTGCGCCGTCACGTCTTCCATCTGCACCGCAAGCACGGAGCCGATCAGCACGGTCGACGCCAGGAGTAGCGGGAGCGCGAACACAGCAATCCAGGCGGCAGCGGACCGGAACGTGAGCCGCCCGACGATGGGCAGCAGCCATCCGCGCAGCTTGAGCGCGACGAACACCGGCCCGGTCGCCAGCAGCACGATATTGAACGTGTCGCTTCCGGTGAGGCGGCCGACATAGATCGGCAGGATGCCGCAAAGGACAGCCATCACAGTCCCACCGCGGTGTGCCGCAGTCTCAGCCAAATGCAGCGCAACCAGGCCGAGCGCGGCGCATAGCAGCGCGAGCTGGTTCGGATTGTCCGACCATCCCTGCAGCCGGTCCCAGAACCACGGAACCACTCCGGGGATCGATATCAGGTGCCGGGCGTTTGCGAGCAAAAGGACGAGGAAGCCCGTGCCAAGCATCACAAACAGCCACGCGACCCGGCGCATGCGGGCGCCCGCCCCCGGCTCCACCACACACAGGCAACTGACCGCCGCGAGGAGGATGTAGCTGATGGTGTCGTGCACGGCGGAGCCCGTGTCGCGTATCTCCTCCGTAATCAGGCCCACCAACGTGCCGACCCCGAGCGCCAAGGCGAACGCCAGCCAGAACCATAGCAGCCGGGATAGGACGGGGGACATCTGGGGACCCAGGCGCCCGGCTTCCCGCGCCAACATCAGCCCGAGCCAGGCCACCAGGCATATCTCCCCAGGTCCGACCGCGCCGCCCACCAGCCGGAGCTGGGAAGCCGTGGACAACACCAGGCCGAGCGCCAGCACCAGGTCTTGCAGGATTAGCATCGGCCGACCCCTTGCATCGCGCCCTGCAAGGCTCCGGGCTCGGGCGATGGGCGCGGGATTGGCCGCCCTCGCAGAAGCTCGGCGTAAAGCGCTGCATAGCGGGCGACTACGAGGTCGAGCGTGAATACCTCACGCACCAACTCGGCCGCGTTGCGTCCCATCGCCGCCGCCGCCGCCCGGTCGCGCAGCATGGCGAGAATGGCGTCGGCCAGGGCGGCAGGGTCCCGCGGCGGGACGAGCCGGCCGCTCCAGCCGTCACGGACGATGTCGGTGCAACCCGGCATCCGCGTCGCTATAATCGGTAGGCCAGCGAGCGCCGCCTCAAGCACAGCGCGGGGCACGCCCTCCCGGTATTCCGTGGGAAACACGAACATATCCGCTAGACCCAGCAATGACGGCACGTCCGCGCGCGGTCCGGTCGTGATGACATAGGGGGTGTGGGCATCAAGCTCCGCCTGCGTGACCGCAAGCGGACCTTCACTCTGCCGAGGGCCTACCAGTAAAAAACGGACGCCGGGCCGCACCGCGTGGACCAGCGCCGCGGCCTGCAACAGCGCCGGAATACCCTTCTGCCGGGTGAGGCGGGTGACGGTGATGACTATCTCGGCCCCGCCCAGGCCAAGCTGTTCCCGTAGGACGCCCGGTGCTGGTCCAGCGTCCCGGACGCGGACGAATGCTGCGGCGTCAACACCAGACCCGGGAATGTGCTGGCTCGGCCCGCCTCCCACCATTCCGTGCCGCTCGAAGTCGGCCTGGTCCTCGCGGTTTTGGAACACCGTGGTGGCCGTAGAGCGTGCGGCGACCCGATGTAGCGCGCGGTAAATTGGGCGTAGCGCAAGGGCGGACCAACCGTCCGAGGAGAACACCCAGCCCATGCCGTTGATCGTCCGCACCACCGGGACGACGCCCCCGTGGCTGTGACCGTGGCTGCGGCGGGCCGCCAAGGGGACAAGCAGGTTCGGCTTCGTGTCAAAGCACTGCACGATGTCGGGCCGCACCAGGCGGAACATTTTGGCAAGCGTTCCGACCGAGCGCCAATCCTGCATCGGCCCGATGAAGCGGCCGAAGCGGAACGGGTGATATTCAAGCCCGGCGCGTGCAAAGGACGCAGGGTCGCCAGTGCCGGCTGCGGCGACGTCATAGCCCAGACCGTTCAGCCGCAGCAGGAACGGGATCCGGAGGTCGTGATCCTCTCCTCCGACCACGAGCAGGCGCCCCGTCACGGCGTCGCCACCGCCGGTAAATGCCGGCTGTCTGGTGATTGGCCGGCGAAAAGCCTCATTCTGGTCTCCTGACCAAAAAACCGTTCGGGTTCCGTTGTGGCGGTCGGCTGGTGTATCTCGGACGCGATAAGAGTATGCGAGATCATTACATCCTGTTGTGACCACTAGTGACACTTGGCCAAACGATCACTGGTACGACCAGGTGCCCGCCTTTCGGCCTAGATCTCCACTGGGTAACCCGGCCGCATCCGTGACCGAGCAGAAGCGGATGCGGCTGACGCCACTGCCACTAGGCCACGATGACGCGCCTGGCCCTTGGAACGCGGCGCTCAGCGACCCGGCGCGGCGCGGCTCAGACACGGGTCACCAAGGTGCCACTCGATCCGTCGGAGGCCAGAGAGAACTGGCTACCGCCCAGGCTGGCATTCTGGAAGTCCAGGCTGGCATGCTGCCCGCCGCCATTTGCAAGCTGCAGCACGCCGGTGAGCGGCGTGTAGACGGGTGGCGGACCAGACGGGTCGAACCCGAAGCCGTGCAGATCGACCGAACTGCCGGTTCCGAATGACTGCAACTGCGGTCCGGCATAACCCGCCGTGCCGACGGCCGTGCCGAACTGGGTGAAATCGTCCACCACCAGCATACTGCTGGCAAAGCTGATGCTGGCCGTGGAACCGAGCGCCGACGCGACCTCAAGCGATGCTCCGCTGGCAAGCTGGAACAGCCCGGTGCTGGCCGGGTCGATCGCGGTGGTCACCTTCAGCGATCCGGCGACGTTGACCGTGCCGTTATCGGTGATGGCGGCGACCGAGTTCGAACCTGTCATGGACCACGTACCACCGGCATCCACCGCTAGGGTGTTGAATTGGAGGAAGAACCAGCTCGATTCGTTCTCGGTCGCGGTCCCAGACCCGCCCGACAGGCCGTTGAGGGTACCGGAGCCGCCCGCCAGTTCCAGCGTGCTGTTCGACCCCGAGCCGCCGCCGACGGCGCCGTTAAACACCGCGTGGGAATTAACGACGACCCGGTTGGTGCCGCCATCGGCAAGCTTAACCGCGTAGCTCGAACCGGAAATAGTGCCGTCGTTCGAGACTGTTCCGGATCCGCCCGACAAAAATACACCGTAGGCACCGCCCGACACGGTCCCGCCTGCCAGGTTGGTGAGGCTGCCACCGCCCTCAATATCCGCCCCGGCGCTAGTCGCCGCATGGATGGAGCCCGCGTTGGTCACCGTCCCGACGCCGCCCTGTATGAACACGCCAGCGCTCTGCCCCGACAATGAACCGCCTGCATTGTTCACCAGGCTTCCGCCACGCAGGAGCCCAGCACCGTGGTTGCTCACCATGCTGCCGCTGTTGGTGATCGCGCCGGCGGCGCCGCTGATGAACGCGCCGAAATCTGCGCCTATCATGGACCCGCCGACGGCGTTGCTGATCGTGCCGCCACTTTCAAGGTCGGCGCCGGTGCTGCTGCCGCTGAGGGTACCCGCGTTCGTAACCGTGCCGTTCCCAGCAAGGAAGGCGCCGCTGCTGCCGCCCGCGATCGTGCCGCCTGCAAGGTTTTGGACGCTGCTACCGTCGCGCCCAAGAAATACGCCGTCATACTTCGAGGCCTTGATGTTGCCGCTGTTGGTGACCGAACCGGCCGCGCCGCTGATGAACACACCAAAATTGCCGCCTGACACGGTGCCGCCCTGCTTGTTGACGACGGTGCCCCCAGCCTCGAAGTCGATCCCCGCCTGATCCGGCGCTGTCGAGCTGATCGTTCCCGCATTGATAACGGACCCGAGCCCGGCGTTGATGATGACGCCGCTCGAACCGCCAGTGATCGTTCCAGACTGGTTGTTCGTGACCGTGCCGGATGAAAGCAGGATGCCGATATGATCCGGTCCTATGATGGACCCGGAATTCGTGACCGTGCCCACGCCCCCCGTAATAAATACGCCCGCGCCGTTAAGCCCATTGCCGGTTATCTTACCGCCGGCATTGTTGGTCACCTTGCCGCTCCCGAACATCGCGACCGCGTCATCCAGGGTTGCCGTGATCACACCGGAGTTCGTGACCGTCCCCACGCCGCCTTGGATGAGGATACCGTCCTCGGCACCGATGATGGACCCGGTATTGGTAACGCTACCGCCCTTCTGCAGGGTCACGGCATACGTACTCGAGTCGGTGATGGAGCCGGTGATAGAGCCGGCGTTATTGACAGTGCCGTTTGCCCCGGCGATTCGCAGTCCGGTGAGAGTGCCAGCCAGCGTGGCACCCAAGTTATTCGTGACGGTGCCGCCAGCGCGCAGGTCAATTCCGGATACGCCGGAAATGCTGCCCGTGTTAGCGATATTGGCCGGGCCCTTCATCAAGATGCCGGTGCCACCGGCGGACGACACGGAGCCGAAGTTGGTTATCGACCAGGTCGTACCGGCCGCCCCGTCGATACCGTCGGCCGCGGCGCCGGTGGAGGTAACGCTACCTCCACTGGTGATGAGCAGCGGATTATCCGTGTAATTAAGGATCACCGGTCCGGTTACGGCATTATTTATAGTTCTTGCCATTTTCTTTCCCCCCGTCGGTTTAGCGGGCTTGTTAAGCGAGTGTACGCCACTCGCCCCCGCGATCAGCCTTTGTGCCGAAGCTTGTATGATTGACATGTCCCGGTTTATACATAAGCGTTGCGGAACCATAACATATCTTTTGGCCTAGATCCTCGGACCTACCGCACGGCGGTGGACGGTATGGAACCGGCCCGAACGTAACGAAAGCCAATACCCGCGGCATTCTAGGGCTAGATCGTTTTGCTATCTTACCGATTAAGCCAGGCCAGGACATGCTTATTTCAGTGGCCGCCCGACTCGAGAGGCCCGGCACGAATACTTGCCGGTCCTCATGTGTCCAACGACCACACGGCAAGACGATCCCAGGAGGCTCATATGCAAGCTGTCATCCAATCCGGAGGTAAAGGCTCACGGCTACGGCCCTATACTCTGGTGCTGCCAAAGCCGCTGATGCCTGTCCGCTCGCAGCCGGTGTTGGAGCTGTTGCTCAAATGGCTGCGGCGCAATGGTACGGATGAGGTTTTCATTACCACGGGCTATCTCGGCCATCTCATACGGACCGTGTGCGGCGACGGGCACCAGTGGGGCCTGCGCATTCACTACACCCAGGAGGTCGAGCCGATGGGGACGGTGGGCGCGCTCAGCATGTTGCGCGACGAGCTGACCGGGACGTTCATCGCACTGAACGGTGACGTGCTAACCGACCTCAATCTCAGCGCCTTCGTAGCGGCCCACCGCCGCCACGGCGGTCTCTTGACCATCGCCACCACGAGCCGCCCGCTGCACATGGATTTCGGGGTCATCGAGGAGGACCGCGGCCGGGTTGTCCAGTTCCGGGAGAAGCCCACGCTGTCGAACATCGTCAGCATGGGCATCTACTGCATGCAGCCGGAGCTTCTCGACCACATCCCGAACGGAGTGCCGTTCGGCTTCGACGACCTGATGGTGTGCCTGCTGGCGAAAAATGTCCCGGTCCACACCTTTCTCCATCACGGCTGCTGGCTCGATATCGGCCGGGCGGAGGACTTCCAGAAGGCACAGGAGCTGCCCTGGGACGAGGGTGTCCCCTCCTACGATGCGAGCCCAATGGTGCTCGAGCCTGTCAAGTGATGGAGGTCCTCATCCAGTTTTCGACGCAGCGGCAGCGTGCAGGGGGCACAAATGATTAAGGAAATGGACATGATCTTAGTAGCAGAGCCGTGTCTCGGCCGGGACGAAAAGGAAGCCCTGAACGAGGTCATCGACAGCGGCTGGATCACGATGGGTGGCCAGGTCCGCAGCTTCGAGCGGAAGTTCGCGGACATGCACGGAGTAGCCGACGCGGTCGCCGTAAACTCCTGCACCGCTGGGCTACATCTGGCGCTTGAGGCGATCGGGCTATCCCAGGGGGATGAGGTCCTGGTACCTGCCCTCAGCTTCGTCGCCACCGCTAATACTGTCCTATACACTGGTGCGACGCCTGTATTCGTGGACATCGAATCGCTCGATGTACCGATCATGTCGCCCAGCGACGCTGCGGCGAAGTGCACGGCCAATACTCGCGCTATCATCATTATGCACTACGGCGGCTACATGGCGGACCGCCAAGTGTGGCGGGACTTCGCCGACGCGCGCGGCCTGTATTTGATCGAGGACTCCGCCCACGCTGTTGGCACCAGCCGAAACGGTATTTTCGGCGACCTCGCGGTGTTCAGCTTTTTCGGCAACAAAAACATGACCACTGCCGAGGGCGGCATGGTCGTCGCTCTCGACCCATCCTTACTCGCCCTGGTCAGGCAGGCCCGCGGCCACGGCATGACCACCGGGACGATGGAACGCCTGAAGGGCGGGATGATCACCTACGACGTGACGATGCTGGGGTTCAATTACCGCATGGACGAGCTTCGCGCCGCGGTCGGCCTGGTGCAGCTCGGGCATCTCGACGAGTGGAACGACATGCGCCGGATCGCGACGCAGACCTATCGGGTGCTGCTGGAGGAATACTGCCCCGACGTGCTCGTGCCGTTCCAATCGTCGCGGCCGTCCACACACCACATCATGCCGATTCTGCTGCCCAGGGACGTGGACAGGCAGCGTATTTCCGACAGCCTGCGGGCGGATGGCGTGCAGACGACCAACCATTATCCGCCCATTCACTGGTTCACCTGGTTCCGGACCAAGTTCCCCGGGATAAGCCTGCCGTCAACGGAAGAGTTCGCGATGCGGGAGTTGACGCTGCCGCTCCATCCGAAGCTTAGCGCCGGTCAGGTCAAGACTGTGACGCGCAGTCTTGCCAAAGCGCTTGAACATCAGCTTTCTCGATAAGCAGCAGGTCTTTGCCATGTCGTACAACACCCAGTCAGACGGCCTGTTTTCATCCCATGCACACAGGGACCAGGAGATGATCAGGCGCGTGTTCGATATCGTCTTCGCGGCCTGTGTGCTGACCCTCTTTTCGGTGATGATGGTGGTCATCGCGATTGCCCTTTATGTGGAAAGCGGCGGTCCGGTGTTCTTTTCCCAAATCCGCTTGGGACGGTCCGGGCAGCAATTCCGGCTACACAAGTTCCGCAAGTTCCCACCGAATGCGGGGCGAGACGGTCCGGGAGTAACCGTACGGGGCGATGTGCGGATGACCGCTATCGGGCGCATTCTGGAACGGACGAAGCTCGACGAATTACCGCAGCTATGGAACATCCTGGCCGGCGATATGTCGGTTGTCGGGCCACGGCCAGAATCCTTGGCGTTCGCCGGCTGCTTCGCCCGGGGGTACGATGGCGTGCTCGACTTCAAGCCAGGCATCTTCGGCCCGTGCCAGGTAATGTTCCGCAACGAAGGCTGTCTTTATTCAGACGGGTGCGAGCCTGAGGAATATTATCGCCGGGTGCTGTTCCCATTAAAGGCTCATGCCGATCTCGCCTATTTCAGCAACCGCAGTCTGTTCTCCGACATGTGGTGCATCGTGTACGGAACGCTTGCCGTGTTCGGGCTGTCTCAGCTTTCCTGCCAGGCGCTGCCGTCAGTATCTGAGGTGGAGGGACTGGTCCGATTTCTCGTCGGGCGGTCCTGAGCCGCCGCACTCATGTCACAGAAGGAGCAAACGGTGACATATAGCGGCCTGAAGGTGGTCGTGACCGGGGCGGACGGCTTCATCGGGTCCCACGTCACAGAGATGCTGGTCCGCCAAGGTGCCGAAGTCACGGCACTGTCGTGCTATAGCTCTTTCGACACGCAGGGCTGGCTCGACGATCTTCCTTTGGATGTGCTTGCTGCGCTCCAGGTTGTGCGCGGTGACGTCCGCGACGCCGCGTTTGTCAGGCGTCTGGTGCAAGGACAGGACATCGTCTTCCACCTGGCCGCGCTGATTGCGATCCCGTACTCGTACGTGGCACCACAATCCTATGTCGAGACCAACATATTGGGTACTTTGAACGTGTTGGAGGCTGTGCGCGGCACCACGGTGCGGCGGATGGTCCAGACCTCCACAAGCGAGGTTTACGGCAGCGCGATCACCGTACCGATCACCGAGGATCATCCGCTTCAAGGGCAGTCGCCCTACTCCGCCTCCAAGATCGGTGCCGATATGATGACCGAGGCTTATGCGCGGTCGTTCGAACTGCCGGCGACGATCCTGCGCCCGTTCAACACCTTTGGCCCCCGCCAGAGTGAACGAGCCGTGATCCCGACCGTAGTGCGGCAGCTGCTGGACCCCGCCTGCACGGCGATCCGGATCGGGGATGTTTCCACCACTCGGGATTTCACGTTTGTCGCTGACACTGCGGCGGCGTTTCTGGCAATCGGGACTGCCCCCGGAGTCAAGGCCGGGACAGCGTATAATGCCGGGACTGGAACCGCGATTTCCGTCGGTGACCTGATAGCGCTGGCGGCCGAAATCGCCGGATGCAGCAAGCCCGTGGAGGAAGATTCCGGACGGATGCGGCCGGCGAGCTCTGAAGTCCGCGCTCTCCTGGCCGATAGCAGACGGCTGACCGAGGCCACTGGGTGGCGACCTAGCACCACGCTGCGCGACGGATTGTCGGAGACCATTACGTGGTGGCGCAAGCGGTTGGCAGGCGGGCGGGTTAGGTCGGCAAGCAGCTTCATGACCTGATTGGGTTTGGGCGTCCTACCCGCAGGGGATCCTTCGCGGCCTCGAGATTGACGATTATCGGCCAACAACCAGTTTTGTCACGAAGTGTTTACCGCACCTCTACCTCGACTGGCAAAGATAGTGTGGACATCCGTAACGGTTTCATAGCACGTAAGCGTAACAAAAGTTTAACTTCAAGCCGTCTCATTTGTGTTGTGGACCCAGTTAAACGGTAGAATTTATCCAAATGGAGACTTTGGATAGGCACTTTTTGCCTAAAATACGTGACCGAATTGGAAAGTTTGTGGGTAGGGCACTCTCCTTCCAGTCCTTCTAACGAATAAGAGGATGCCCCTAAAATGGGATTTTTGACCAACGGCTTGATTAATTCAACAATAAAGAATACTCAGGGTGCTTCTATATCTGCTAGTAATAAGGAAAGTAAGACTAGTAATTTAATTATTATTGAACGACGTGCGCTCATGCGCGAGTTCCTGAATAACTGGATTATAGGGATTCATCAGAATTTTAACGTGATAAGCGTCGCTAATGCCGAATCATCTATATCACCGGATGAGCTGGCGGAGGCGACCATGCTCATAATCGGCCACGGTGCGCTGGCACTGTCTTGTTCGTGGTTCGACCGTCAGGTCGACTGGATTAGGGCCATTCGGGCGGACATTCCAATCGTCGCGATCCTTGATGCGGATGAGGAGGTTGAATCGGCCGCGGAACCGCTCGACACCCGGCTACAGGGCTGCATCTCGACGTCCAGCAGCATCGGCGTCGCCGCCGCCGCCGTGCAATTGGTGGCGGCCGGTGGGCTGTATTTCCCAAGGGCCGCCGGAAAGATCGAGCCGCTTGCCGGCGTGGCCTTGTGCAACGCGGAGAGCCAGGCTCGCTCTTCTCCCCTCCTGGCAAGACTAACGCCACGCGAGCGTGCCGTACTCCAGCTTTTGGAGCAGGGTATGGCCAATAAGATTATCGCCTACCGGCTAAGCCTCTCGCAAAGTACGGTAAAAGCACACGTGCACAGCATTATTTCGAAGCTGAACGTCCGAAATCGAACCGAGGCCGCTGTTAGGGCCGCCAATTCCTACCCTTGTGATTAGCATCTTAACCGCAGGTTAGTCGAGTTAGTACCTTTTAATTTCGTGGAGCAGCCCCGCTGTTGGCGCTCGCCAGTCATAGACGGCTTCGGCTTTCAATGTCCTCATGGAGCTTCTGGTCACCGTAGCAGTGCGCACAGCTCTGACAACAGCCAGCTTCTGGTGCAGCACCCAGAGATTGCTTGGCGCGGCGATACCCGAAAATTCCACGCGCAAACTCGCATTTCAGACAGCGGAAAATCTCGGATTTGGACTTGCCCCGTACTTTAGTGGCGATCCGAAGTTTTCATCGTCTTACAATGACCGACCGAAGCGTTCCGCGATCGTGTGATCAGAAAAGTCTTTCAAAGATCTTTACGACGTCACCTGGCGCCATGAACGAACTTGGCGTCACCTTACCTTCCAGTGCGACACCGTTCGTCGTGCGTATGACCGAGCCATAGTCCTGCACCGCTCGATAAGTGAAGCCGCCAGCGATCGCGACAACCGTCAGCATAGTCATTCCGGGCTGATAGGGGAATTGGCCAGGCCTGGTGACCTCGCCGAGAATGTAGATCGGACGATAAGCCAAGACGTTCACGGTGACGTCGGGGTTACGTATTAGATCGCGCCGTTTGAGCCCGGCCGCAATCGATGCTCCGAGTTCCTCGGGCGTTCGGCCTATGGCATCGAAGCTGCCCAGTAACGGCAACACGATGCGACCCTGGTCGTCGACTTGAAACTCCCCGGTCAGCTGAGCTTCGCCGAATGTGACAACGCGAAGCCTGTCCCCGACCCCGAGCCGGTAAGCGGGCGTCCGATAATCGGCCATCAACGGCAAGTCACCCCCGGGCGTGCAGGCGGTCAGCAGGCCAAGCGCGGCGCCGACGACGACCCGCCGAGGGAGTATTAGGTTGGCTCGCGAGTTACTGGGCAAGATTGCGATCTCCTAGTAAGTCCGGGTTTCATTACAGACCGATACTGATCTGCAAGCCATAGCGGTTGCTGCTGTAGCTGCCGCCGAAAGGCTGCCCCACGCTCGGCTGCGCGGCATCGCCGAGCAGTGCGCTAATGTGCGACTGCCGGACTTTGAAATCGTAGGTGGCTGTGAGCCGCACTGCACGGTTAATCAGCCAGGTCGCACCGGCACCGGCGGTGAACAGTATTTGTTCACCCTGGCCACGCCCGTAACTGTCGTACGAAATACCGCCCGTCGCTTTCAGAAGGACGTTGCGGAGGTACTCATGATCGACCGTCAGTTGGGCGGACGTCTTCGTCACGCCAGTGGTGGTCTCGTCGGCCGAATCGGTAATGCGGCGCGACACAACGCCGGTCACCGTCGTCAGTCGCGTTGGCCGGACGATCACCGTCAACTCGGCCACGGGGGCTTGGATCGACTTCAGTAACGGGCTCGAAAAGCTGCGCACCTCGTATCCGGCAAGCGCTCGAATGCGCCACAGGCCGCCGCCGTCATAGTCGATACCACCCAGTGCCAGCGCGTCATTATAGTCCAGCAGCAGCGCGCCGGGTACAGGGTTACGAAACGAGGCAACGCCGTTTTGAACGATGCCGATCAGCTCGCGCTGCGGCGCCAACTCGTAGGCGGCCACCAGGCCAGGTGTAAGGACGGTGCGATTACGATAGGTCTGAAGGTAAGGCTGCCCGGCCACTCTGCCGTCGTCGTAGCTGTAGACCGACACGTCCAAACCAGGACGCAATGTTAGTCGATTAAAACGCGCATCGTAGGTAGCCCGGAGATTATCCACTCGATAGGCGATCGGCGCGTCCAGTTGCGGGGTGTTCAGGTCGCGGGGCGTCTGGATTAAGTTCTGATGCATGTAGCGCAGCGAGGCTGTGTCGCGGCCGATCTCGTAGCTTCCTCCCAGAGTCGCCGTCCAATCCGTGTAGGATTGACGCGGCTGGTCAAGGTAGCGCAGATCGCTGACCGATAGCCGGGCCAAGATGCTGTTCCGCGACCAGTCGGACCCGGCCTGCAGAACGGCCTGCGTTTGCTCGAACGCACTGCCCCGCGCCCGCTTTGTACCCAGCACATTATCGTCGAAGCCGGCCGTAGCACTCGCTTCGGGCTGTAGAATGAAGCTGCCGACGCGTACGCCTACAGGCGCGGAGCCGCGCGGAAATCGCACTCCTGCGATGGCGCCTGTCTCCCCGGCCGAAGCGAAGTCGTCGACAAGACCGTACCGATCAGCCAGCTGCGCCCAGGTAATGGCAGGCCAAAGTGCCATGAGCAGCAACAGCGCCGTCATCCGGCATCTGCGTTGGAATAGCGGTCCCTTAAGTTGCATCATGTATTTTTCCGCAGCCTCCGAGTTTATGTAACAATCTGTTTGAACCGGCGCCAGCCCCGCTGTGACAGGGCCGGTCGCGACGCCGCTGGCCACAGGAGATTGGCGATGACGCAGCGGGTAGCAGCTGTGGCGGAGTTGATTGAGGCATCTGCCGGGTTGCGTCGCGGGAAGCGATCCATTCTGGTCGCGGCGCTTCTGCTATGGCCTGGACTGGCCCAGGCCGAGGCCGAGGATGCGACGGCCTGCGCCGATGCCATCACGTCCGTCGAGCGCCTGACGGCCGCCCCGCCCCGCCTGCTCAGAGCGCTCGCCCTGGTCGAGAGCGGGCGCCTGATCGCAACCCGCTCCGTACCGTGGCCGTGGACGATAAACGTCGCGGGCGCCGGCCACTATTACGAAAGTAAGGCGGACGCGATCGCAGCGGTTCAGTCCCTGCGGTCATCCGGGTTGCAGTCGATCGATGTTGGCTGCATGCAGATCAACCTAGCCATGCATCCGCATGCGTTCGCCTCGCTGGACGAGGCTTTCGACCCCGCGATCAATGCGGCCTATGGCGCACGGTTCGTCTTGTCATTGTTCCAGGCCTCCGGTAGTTGGGGGACTGCGATCACGTCCTATCACTCCAAAACGCCCGAGGTAGCGGCCAATTACGCGCGGCGCGTGCTCGCGGTCTGGCCGGAGGCAGCGGCATACGGCCTTTCCGGCCGCGCGTCGCCGGTGATGCAATCTGGTTTTCCGTCGCATTTCTACACGGCGGAGTTCGCGGACCGCCTAGCGCAGGACCGTTTCGATCTGGTCAGTCGCACGGTGACAAACGGCATGCGGAAGCAGCGGTCGTGGGGCAGCGCGCTTCCTCAACCCCGGTATGGCGCAGGCTGGCCGGGCCAGTGAGCCGGCGCTCTGTCAGTACCTGAAACGATCATGGACGGAGACTTCGTGTCGACCGCTTGTTCGAGCAATGTGCGAAAGATCGCGAGCTTCACAGCCGGCCAGTTCTGCCGGGCGGTCGCAATCAGAAACGCCAGCTCGTCCGCATCGACCTTCAACCGGTCGACTCCGCCATGCACACCTGGCCGGAACACCTGCCATTGAAGCGGTGCGCCATTGCGGCCAGCGCGGCCGACGACCCGCCGGCGTCGATACGCCGCCCTTGAACGCCTAGTAGCCCCACAAAGGCCGGCAGGTTGGTCTGGCAGCAAATTAAGAGGTCAGAGAAGCTTCTGTGCTCTGGTAGCAGCCCAACGTTTTGGGCGACTTCACAGAAGATGGAGCGCATCAGGAACGTGGCGAACAGGCGGGCGTCGTTGCGCGGGCGCGCGGGCGAGCCCTTCATTACTGTGGCCAGCAGTGCTGTGATCTGCTACGCGGCCGGGGCCCCAACAACGTCCGGATGTAGCGACGCCAAGTCTAGCCAAACGGCGCGCAGGCGGTCTGTTGTGCCGCTGTCGCGTAGCTCGAACAGAGCAACGCGGAACCGATCGGCATTCGGGAACTGAGCAAACTGCCTTCCCTACCGGTGAAGTCTGCGTGAACCTTGAGAGAGAACCTGATGTCGCAAGCGATCTAGAACAGTGGTGCGCCCCCAAACGCGGACAGGTCGCCAGTAAGGTTTTGTGTCCGTTCCGAGGCCTGGATCATGCACCAAATTCAGGCCCGGCTGTGTCGCACGTTGGCCGGTAATCCGCGTAGCTGGCAGCCTTGATAGACCGATCACCTAGCCGCGGTTTGATCCCGGTTTGCCTTACACCCGAGACTTCCACGCTTTAGGAAGTCGGCCCGACAGATTATTTTCCGGCTGCCGCCGCGGTGATTGACAGTCCGATGGAACCGGTAATCACCGACGCCACCACGGGTAGCGGCAGGGATGAGGACATTGCACATCTCCGATCCTGCCGGGACGTGGTTGGCCCGCCCAGCACTGCCAACCGCGTCCCAGCGCCTAATGAGCGCCTCAATAGTGGTACGCCGGCCGCGAACGGCGCCGTACCCTACCCCGCAAACACCTCCATGGCCGCCTCAACCCCGCCCCGCCCATGGGGCACGTGATTGGCGCGCAAACTCAACTCCACCGCACCCAGCGCACCGAGCACCATTGGCTCGTTCAGATCGCCGATCGTTCCGATACGGAACACCTGGTTCGACAACCTGCCCAGCCCGCCGCCCAGCGACACATTATATCGGTCTAACGCCACCCCGCGCACCGCGTCCGCGCTGAATCCCTCCGGCATCAGCACCGTCGTTACGCTATCGGAATACCGGGCCGGATCCAGGCAATACAGCTGCGGCCCATTATTGGCCGACCAGGTCCGCACGGCCGCGCGCGTCGCCTCCGCCAATCGGTGATGGCGGGCGACGATCGCCGAAAGGCCCTCGGCCTCGATTAGCCGTAGGCTTTCCTTCAGTCCAAAGAACATGCTGACCGGCACCGTCCCCACGAACGAACGGAACCCGCGCGTCAGCATAACCGTCCAATCGAAATAGTGCCGCCGCAGCCCCGCAGTCGCATGCGCCGCCATTGCCTTCTTCGACGTCGCGGTAAAACTGAACCCGGTCGGCAGCATCAGCCCCTTCTGGCTACCACCCACAACACCATCGATGCCCCACTCGGCCATCCGGAACTCAAGCGAGCCCAAGGATGAGATCGTGTCCACCAGCAACAGCGCGGGGTGCCCGGCTGCGTCGATTGCGGCCCGCACGGCCTGTAGCGGCAGGGCCATGCCCGTCGCCGTCTCGTTATGGACCGCCAGCACCGCCTTGATCGCGTGGCTTGTATCAGCCCGTAATGCCGCGGTGATAGAAGCCGGGTCGACGCCGCGGCGCCAGTCGGCGGCCACCGTCTGTACATGCAGACCGAGCTTCGTCGCCATCTCGGCCCAGGCGTCGCTGAACCACCCCGTCTCGATCGCCAGCACCGTGTCGCCCGGCGAGCACAGGTTGGTCAGCGTCGCCTCCCACGCGCCATGGCCGCTGGCGGTGTAGAGAAATACCTCGCCATCGGTGCCCAGAACGCGCTTCAGGCCGGTCACGCACTCACCGAACAGCGTCATGAATTCGGGGTCCATAAAGTCCATCGTCGGCCGGTCCATGGCGCGCAGCACGCTGTCCGGGATGTTGGTGGGGCCCGGGTTCATGAAGAACTGGCGACCGGTCTTTCTGCTCATTACTGAACGCTCCTGTGGCACCCGGATCCACCCTGGCGCGAAACCTTGTCCTACGCCCCCTCCGACCTTACGACCAGAGGACCGCATTTCGAAACTGTAGTATTGGGCCAGGCCCAATGGGAGCAAGGTGACGATCCCTCTGGAGAAGACCAGGCCTGTGCGCTGGCGAAGGAGTACAATCAGGCGCCAACGGTGACTGACGCCTCGCGCGACCTGCTGTTTAACCAGCGCGCACGGCCGTAGCGGGACCGGGCGAGAGCATTATCTACCCCCGCCCCACACCATCAGGCTACCAGGCGGGCGTTTTGCGGGAACATAGCCGCGCGCGCGGCATCGTCCATTTCCTTTTTGTAATCGTGGGCCGTGGCAAGCGCCGCTGCCCGCGCCGCGGCGGGCCGGGCGGTGACGGTATCCAGCAGGCGCTTCACATTCGGCAGCGTCGTCCAAGCATCGTCGCCCAGAATGAACGGCACGGCGCGCGCCCAACCCCAGACCGACATGTCGACGATCGTGTAGCTATCGCCCACCATGTACTCCCGTCCGGCCAAATGGGCGTCCAGGATGGCCCAATGCCGCTCGGCCTCGAACGCGTAGCGGTTGACGGCGTAGTCCTTGGGCGCCGGCGCAAAGTGTCTGAAGTGGACTGCCTGGCCGGAATAGGGCCCGATGCCGGTGGCGACGAACATCAGCCATGACAGCATCTGTCCACGGGCGGCATCGCCGGGTGGCGGCATGAACATCCCGGTCTTCTCCGCGAGGTAAAGCATGATCGCGGTACTATCGAACACCGTCGCTTCGCCATCCACGATCGCGGGCGTCTTGGCGTTCGGGTTGATCGCGAGGAAGGCCGGCGCGTGCTGCTCACCCTTGCGGGTGTCGACCGGCACAACCTCGTAGGGCAGGCCGGTTTCCTCAAGCATAAGCGCCACTTTGGCCGGGTTGGGCGATGGGTGGTAATAAAACTTGATCATGTCAGTGCTCCGTTGTGGGTCAGAAGACGGTCGAGGGGTTTGGTTTCGGAGTCGTTTACTCCCACACGATCGTGCCCGGCGGGTTTCTAGTGATATCGTATGTTTACCCGTTGATACCCCCCCCCACCTTAACGATACGC
>JANPPS010000299.1:0-7312 GCA_031428635.1 Rhodospirillales bacterium | reverse complement strand
CTGGGCGTGACCCTGGTCGACACCGCAGACTCCTACGGACCCGATGTGTCCGAGCATTTCATCCATGAGGCGCTGCACCCGTACGGCGATATCCTGATCGCCACCAAGGGCGGGCTGACGCGCACCGGGCCAGGCCAGTGGCACGCAATGGGACGGCCCGAGTACCTACGGCAGCAGGCGTTGATGAGCCTGCGCCTGCTCGGGCTGGAGCAGATCGGCCTGTGGCAGTTGCATAAGATTGATCCCAAGGTGCCGCGCGACGAACAGTTCGGAGCTGTACGCGCGCTGCTAGATGACGGCCTGATCCGCTACGCGGGCCTCAGCAACGTATCGGTGGCGGATATCGAGGCCGCCCAGCAGCTGTTCCCGGTCGCGACGGTGCAGAACCGCTTCAATCTGACCGACCGTACCAGTGAGGGCGTACTGGAGTATTGCGAGGCGCAGGGCATCGGGTTCATCCCCTGGTATCCGCTGGCGTCGGGCACCCTGGCAAAGCCCAGCCCGCTGCTGGATGCGGTGGCGAAGGCCCACCAGGCATCGCCGGGTCAGGTTGCGTTGGCCTGGCTGTTGCGGCGCAGCCCCGTCATGCTGCCGATACCGGGTACCTCCCGCGTGGCTCATTTGGAGCAAAACGTGGCGGCGGCGGATATCGTCCTGTCTGACGAGGAGTTCCTGGCCCTGGACCGCGAGGGCCAAGCCGCATTCCAGCAGGGCTGACTATGCTGTGACGCGGCTCCCCGGCCATCTTGGGCCGTACGTCTTCGGGCGGCTGGCGTCGTTGCGGGGTATAACCCTGGGTACAAAGCTTACGGCCGATCGGTTGCGGATTGTGCCCGGCGGTTCGCCGGGTAGTGCAGGTCTAGCAGCAATCGCCCGATGTCGCGGCCCACGGCAAAATTCGTCTCCCATGCAATATCCGGCTTCTAGCCTCCATAAAGGCCTAGCTCGTCACGGCATGACAACGCCATCCGTAGCCGGCGCATAGCCATAAAGTTGGCGCAGCACTCCCGGTAGTAAATCGGGCAGGTCCTCGGCAATCAAGCCAGGCCCGAACCCGTCCGCCGCCGCGCCATGCATCCACACCGCCGCCGCCGCCGCCAGGAACGGGTCCATCCCCTGGGTAAGTAGCCCGAGCACGATGCCGGCCAGAACGTCGCCTGACCCGGCGGTACCGAGAGTGGCCGGAGCATTTGCGTTGATGACTGCCCTGCCGTCCGGTGCCGCGATCACCGTGTCGGTGCCCTTTAGGATAATGACCGCCTTGCTGCGCCGGGCCGCAGCCCGTGTACGCGTCAGCTTGTCCCCGGCCGGGTCGAACAGCCGCCGGAACTCGCCATCATGCGGGGTCAGAACGCAGGGGCCGATGATCGCCCGGTCCAGCGCGGCGGGATCGGCTTCGAACACGGTCAGCGCATCCGCATCCAGCGCCACGGGCCGCCCGGTACCGAGCATAGCGAGCACCCGGGCGCGCGTGTCCGCGCCAACCCCGGCGCCGGGCCCGATCAACAGCCCCGACAGGCGAGGGTCAGCCAGTATGCGGTCAAAATCATCCGGCGCCGCCACGGGCCGGACCATGATGCTGGTCAGCGCCGCCGCATAAACCGGCAGCGCCTGCTCGGGCACGGCAATGGTCGTCAGCCCTGCACCGGCGCGGGCTGCTGCGCGGGCCGCCATGCGCGCCGCCCCGGTCATGGGCCAGCCGCCCCACAGCAGCGCGTGGCCGCGGGTGTACTTGTTACCGCCATCATGCGGGCGCGGCAGGGCGGTAAGCCACAGGGCGGGGTCGTTCTCCCACGTGTCCGGGGCAATGCGGTCTAGCACCGAGGGCGAAATGCCGATGTCGGCAACGACGACCTCGCCACACAGCAGACGGCCAGGCAGCAGTAGGTGTCCTGGCTTTTTATGGAAAAACGTGACGGTCAGCACGGCCGCTGCCGCGCCGAGGTCAGCGCCGGTGTCGCCCATCACGCCGCTAGGTACGTCGATGGCGACGGACGGCAATCCCCGGGCAACCACGCCAGCCAGGGTGTCCTTGGCCGGCCCGTCGATGGTGCGGTTCAGCCCGGCGCCAAATAGGGCGTCAATTACCAGTGCCGCGCCGTCCAGCGCGCCGGGCGCGAGCGGTTCAATACGCCCCTCCCACCGATCCGCGTGGTGGCGGGCCTCGCCCGTCATACGCTCCCGGGAACCAAGAAGGGCGACCCGGACCGGCCAGCCCTGCTGGGCAAGATGACGGGCGGCTACGAACCCGTCCCCGCCATTATTGCCGGATCCACACAGTACGGTCACGGGCCGCGCCGTCCAGCGGTTCGATACTGCGCGGGCAACGGCCTGACCGGCGTTATCCATCAGCACGGCGGCAGGCGTGCCCTCTGCGACCGTCAAACGGTCGGCTTCACCCATTCGGCGAACATCGAGCAGCGCTGTGCGGTTATCCATCGGCAGCCTCCTCTAGCCCGGTCCGGCCTCACTCTGACCGATGGTGGCGGCAACCGCGTCGTCCACCGTCTCCAGCCACACGAAGCGTAGCCGGTCCCGCGCGCTCGGTGGGATATCATCGAGGTCGCGTCTGTTGCGGGCCGGCAGCAGCACGGTCGTGATCCCCGCCCGCGCGGCCGCGATCACCTTCTCCCGGATACCGCCCACCGGCAGCACCAGGCCGCGCAGGCTGATTTCGCCGGTCATGGCCGTCGTCGGTGGCACCGCGCGCCCGGTCATTAGGGAGGCCAGCGCCACGAACATCGCCACGCCAGCCGATGGCCCATCCTTTGGCGTAGCGCCGGCCGGCACGTGCACGTGAAGATCGCCCTGCGCGAACAAGTCCGCCGCGATCCCCATGTCTGCGGCCCGCGCCCGCAATAGGCTCAGGGCGGCCTGCGTGCTCTCTTTCATCACGTCGCCGAGTTGGCCCGTCAGCGTCAGCTTGCCACCGCCGGGCGCCCGGCTGGCCTCGATAAACAGGATGTCTCCACCGACCGGCGTCCAGGCCAGGCCGGTCGCAACGCCGGGCATGGCGGCGTGCTGCGCCACGTCGGCGTCGAAGCGGCGCGCACCCAGGATGACAGCGACGTCGTCCGGGCCGATATGAACCGGTCCGGGCGCCCCTTCTGCCACGCGCACGGCCACGTTGCGGAACACCGCGCCGATCTCACGCTCCAAGTTCCGCACCCCGGCTTCGCGCGTGTAGCCGTCGATCACCAAGTTCAGCGCGGTATCGTCCAACGCAACCGCGGCTTCCGTCAGGCCGTTTTGCTGCAACTGGCGGGGGACCAAGTGGCCGCGGGCGATGGCCACCTTCTCCTCCGCGGTGTAGCCCGATAGCTGCACCACCTCCATCCGGTCACGCAACGGACCGGGAACGGTGTCCAGCACGTTGGCAGTGGCGATGAACAACACCCGACTTAGGTCGAACGGCACGGCCAAATAGGCGTCGCGGAAGGTACTATTCTGGGCCGGGTCCAGCACTTCCAGCAAGGCGGATGCCGGGTCGCCCTGGAAACCGCCAGCGCCGAGCTTGTCGATTTCGTCCAACATCATCACGCAGTCCCGCTGACCGGCGCGGCGGATCCCCTGCATGATGTTACCCGGCAGCGCGCCGACATAGGTGCGGCGGTGGCCGCGTATCTCGGCCTCGTCATGTACCCCGCCCAGGCTGACCCGGACGAACTTGCGCCCGACGGCCCGGGCGATCGACTGGCCCAGCGAAGTCTTGCCGACGCCAGGCGGCCCGACGAAACAAAGAATCGGCCCGCGCCCGTCCGGATTGAGCCTGCGCACAGCCAGGAACTCCAGGATGCGACGCTTAATTTTTTCCAGCCCGAAATGGTCGGCATCCAGCACACGCCGGGCTTCCGCGATGTCAATGGGCGGGCTGTCTTCCAGGCGCCAGGGCAGTTCCGCCAGCGCTTCGAGGTAGGAGCGGACCATGCCAGCATCCGCCGCGCCGTCCGGCATGCGTTCCAGGCGGCGTAGGTCGCGCCGGGCCTGCGTGGCCACGTCGTCCGGCATACCCGCCGCATCCAGCTTGAGTTTCAGGTCCTCCAGCTCCGGCGCGGCGTCGTCGCCTTCGCCAAGCTCCTTCTGGATGGCCTTGAGCTGCTCGCGTAGCAGGAACTCGCGCTGGCGGCCCTCCATGGCGGTACGGGTCTGCTGCCCGATGTCATGGGATAACCGCAGCACCTCGTGCCGGTACGCCAGTCGTTTGATAACCAGGTCGAGGCGGGGCTCCAGATCGATTGTGTCCAGCACCTCCTGCTTTTCGTCGGGCGACAGGTCCAGTAGGCCGGTCACGAGGTCCGCCAGCGCACCAGGCTGGTCAATACCCTGAACCGTCGCCGCCAGCTCGGGCGGGGACTGCTCCAGAAGGCGCAGCACCTGCAGGCTTTGTTCACGCAGATGATGGAAACGCGCATCGATCTCCGCGCTGCGCTCGATCGGTTCGGCGATGGCGCGCACCGTGACGGTTGGATGCGCGACCTGGTTCACGCCCTCGATCCCCACGCGCCCGATGCCTTGCACGATGGCGTTGTGCGAGCCATCGCGTCCGGTGAAGTAGCGTAGTAGCCGGGCTTCCGTGCCGATGGTGTGCAGGCCGTCGAGGCCCGGGGCCTCTGACGCCGGGTCCCGTTGCAGCACGATCGCGATGTGATGCTGGGTCCGTGCGGCCTCCTGCATGGCGGCCGCGGCGTCAGGGCGACCGATCGACAGCGGCATCACCATGCCGGGCATGAGGACGGTGTCGGCCATGGCAACGAGCATCAGCGTGTCTGGCGGCGTGGCCGGCGCGCCGTCTTCGCCCTGCATCACGGCGTCGGTTCCGTCCATCAGGCGACCCTTTGCAACGTAAGTAGCAGGCACCCGTCCGCGTGGTCCTGCCCAGTAAGCTGGTAGGACCCCTGGGGCAGCGGCAGCCGACGCTCGAAACGCCCGTGTGGCAGTTCGATCCGGTGGACGTGTACCGGGCGCTGTGGGACCGGCCAGCGTCGGATCCCCCGGACGAGCAACTCGCCGTCGCCGATACCGATTTCTATATCGTCCGGACGCACGCCTGGCAGCGCCACGACAATCAGCAGCCCAGCGTCGGTTTCCAGCACGTCAACCGCCGGCTCCCAGCCACTAGGTGTCGGGCGGAACGCGTCCCGCGGCAGCCGGTCGGTGCGCGCCAGCACGATTAAGGCCTCTGACCACATCGCATCCCTACCCGACCTTGGCATGGCAACTCCTACTGTGATTGAGCGCGGGGCCCGCGGTCCAAGCCGCCACGCCGCACGTTTGCCGACCCGGCGAGGTTATAGCCGTGATTTGTCCCAGGCGCGTGAGAGGGCGACGGAGGCCCGTTCGAACGCCGACTTGGCGTCGTTCCATTTCGCGGCACTGGCTGTCCGCAGGGTACTCGCGTCCACCTCCGTTCGGTTCCAGGCGGCGCGCAGATCGACCTCGGCAGCGGTTGCAGCCTGCTGTCCCGCCGCCTTCGCCTTCTCGGTCATGCTGTGCAGCTTCAAGCGCCAGGCGTCCATCTCGGCATCCATGCGCTGAAGATAGGCGCCCCGGTCCGGCGGGGCACCGGTGCCGGAAGGTGGCGGCGCTGGCTGGCCAGCCGCGGGCAGCGCGGGCGCCAGCGCCAGAAGAATAAGCATCATCAAGGTGCCCGCGACCTGCATGGCGACGGCGCCAGTGCGGCGTGCGGTCCGCCTAAGGCGGGCGGTCACGCGCCCACCCCAGCCAGGAGGCCTGTCGATGCGCCCGGCATGACGAACGGCTGGCTGCCGGAGTGCGGCTCCTTCCGGCGTAGATTGGCGGACTTCAGTACGATTTTTTCCTGCGCCACGAGACCGAAGCTGTCGGCGGTGATGGCGGCCTGATACCGCTTGCCGACAATGCTGATGCTCTTCAGAGCAAACCCGGCGGCAGCGAGCCTCTTCACGGAAGGATTTCCTCCCGCGCCACCGGGACACAGGTCAGCGACAGAGTCATCGGACTTGTGCCGGCACGGAACAAGCCTTCGCAACGTGGGTCGGCGGGGATCTAGCAACATGCTGGATTGTGTTACGCCAAAGCCGCCCGGCCACAGCACCCTCGGAAACTACCTAAGCCTCCGCTGCCGTCACCCGCGGAGGGACGGAACCCTCGGTTGCCACGCGTGCGTCAGTTGCTGTTCGGGTGAGCGAGAAGCTGTTGCCGTGCCTGCTCACCGCAGGCGTCCAGCGATAGGGACAGCCGGTCTTCCGCATCGGCGCGACCATGCTCCGTAAAGAATTCTGTCATGTACCGGATCAGCAGGCCGTCATGGCCGGGACCGTCGCGCACCGCCAATACGGCAGTGACCAACGCCGCCGCCGCCTGTTCGGACAGCTCAAGCTGCTCCGCCGCTTGGTGCGCGAACAGCTTGTCGCGGCGTGCGACGGTGCGGAACCGAAGGTCGGCGTCATGCACGTATTTCGCCTCGAATGCCCGCTCGCGGTCCTGGAATGTTGGCATGTGCTAATCCTCCGTGGGACGGTCTCGAGGCCAGCGGGTTCAACGGGGTAGCATAGGTTTACCACCGTTAGCCGCCAGGTCCTCGATGGCAGGCTTGCAAAGTAAGCGGCGTTCGACGCCGATGCGGAGCCTCAATCGATCATCTTCGCGGCCCCATCGTACCGAGCACGCTGTACTGCGCCGTAAATCGGTTCCAGCCCACGACAAACAACGGATTATTCCAAATGGCGACCAGCGTGACGCGGTCTGCCTTTGCAAACAACAACAAGTCAGTCGCTGGCGCGGCATGGCGATAGCCATCTGTCAGCCTGGGCATTGGCGTAGACCCCGCTCAGCCTTTTGATCAATGAGACTGCCAGCGGTTTAACGCAGTGAATAGCCTCGGAAACTACCCAGAGTCGGCCTGACGAACTGGCCGATTGAGTCTCATGTAGCTATGCCTCCGCTGGGCATTCGTACGCCGTTGAAAAGTAATGACCTCTACTCCTGGAGGCCATGTCGGACCCTGTAACGAGCGTCCGGGTCAGAATGACAGGTCAGGCGGAGTACGATTATGTGCCTTGATATGGCTGGTCTCCGCGGCCCGCTCGGGTGCGTTGGCAAGGTTCGCCGGGCTACTCGGCAGTCTCCAAAGCTGCAATTCGTGCCGCGTACCGAGCAGCGTTGATTCTGTAATGCTATCCCCGCCAGCCTTCGCCTTTCCCGTCCCGGAAGGCCTGTTGCAACGATGAACGTTGATCTCCCAAGGCGCAGGAACAAGGGTCCGGATCCCGTCATGCTCCAGCGCGACCGACACCTAACGGCGCTCGAAGTCGAACGGCCACCGATCACGGCT
>JANPPS010000298.1:0-6934 GCA_031428635.1 Rhodospirillales bacterium | reverse complement strand
GCCGAAAAAACGTTCACGCAGATCGAGGGGTTCGGCGCGTACGGCTTCCCCGAAAGCCACGCCGCGAGCTTTGCCCTGATTGCGTATGCCAGCAGCTGGATGAAGTGCCACCACCCGGCCGAGTTCTGCACGGCGCTGCTGAACAGCCAGCCGATGGGGTTCTACGCCCCGGCGCAGGTCGTACGGGATGCGCGCGACCATGGGGTGGCGGTGCGGCCGGTGGATGTAAACCGCTCACGCTGGGACTGTACGATCGAGGATGGCGGCGTGCGCCTGGGCCTACGCATGGCCCGCGGCCTGGCGGCGCAGGACGGCCTGCGCATTGTACTATGCCGGGGTGAGTATCCGTTCACGACCGTGGAGGAGCTATCGCATCGCTCCGGCGTTACCGTGGCGGCGCTGGAACGGTTGGCGGAGGCGGATGCGTACGGCTCGCTACAGCAGGACCGGCGGGCGGCGCTGTGGGCGATCCGGGCCCTAAGTGACACGCCGCTGCCGCTATTTGCAGACCGGACGCCCGAGATCATCGAGCCACCCGTGACGCTGACGCCCATGCGCCAGGGGCGGGAGGTCGTGGAGGATTACGGGTCGGTCGGCCTGTCGTTGCGGCAGCATCCGGTGCTGTTCCTACGCCCCATACTGACCCAGCGCGGCATGGTGACCTGCGCCAGCCTCGATACCGTACGGGACGGACGCCGCGTGGTGGTGCCGGGACTGGTGCTGGTGCGGCAGAAGCCAGGATCGGCAAAGGGCGTCATGTTTATTACGACCGAAGACGAGACCGGTATCGCCAACCTGATCCTGTGGCCAAGCCTGTTCGAGCGCCAGCGCCGCCTGGTGCTGAGCGCCACGATGATCGCATGCCGCGGCCGGGTACAGAAAGAAAGCGGCGTGACGCACGTGATCGCCGAGGAGCTGCTGGATCTATCGGACCTGCTGCGAACGGTGGGCGACTGCGACGAGCCGTTTCCGCTGCGCCACGGGCGGGGCGATGGAGCCACACACCCGGGCAGCCCGGACCGGGGTGATAACGTACCGATGCCGGTCAAGCCGCGCGACATCTACATACCGGATTTGCTGCTCGGCTCTGGCATTAAGGTACCGACTCGGGACTTTCGGTAGCGCCGGCATACTTGCCCAAGGGCTGTGCCGATCGGCACCCGTTCTTGTTCGACAAACATGTTACTGCGTTCTCGTAATAGTTTATGGCCTTGCTCAAGTCTGGGGACGTTATGGCGATCTTATATTTTTATTATTGGCGAAGATATCATCGCAGGGCCATCGGCCAGCGGGGCTATTCGAACCACTTTTACCACTGCTGTACACAAGTAAAATGGACTAGCCAAGTGAATACCGAAAGAACCGTCGTAGCGTGGCTTTCATGAGACCTGTGGACGAGTACTCGGAACGGTCCTGATTAGACTATTTTAAATTTAGCTGGCTCGTTCTTACCTGAGAAAGACGGTTTAGGGCGTCTCAATAGGCCGTGCGGCTAGCCCTCGTCAAAGTTGCTTCTACCCGATCGCCCGCCGTCTTGCTAATCACAAGCAAATTGATTCACGTCAAGATAAGTCGAATCATGAGACCGCACACCGATCTCATGAAGGGCGCACCGATCCGTATTTTTATGAAACGAATTATGTCAGTCGTCGAGTGGATCGAGTTCAGAGTAAATATATCACCTAAACTCTTGGTTATTGATTAAATATAATTTAATACTTTAGACATTTATTAGATAACACGCCCAGTATTTCTAACCAAAACTGGCTACAATTTTCAGCCCCTTCGGCCTTAATCGCCTGATGAGAAGCCTCTGCCTTGCAAGAATAATATCTCTGGCCGCATCCTCTTTTGCAATGATGGCTCTTCTGCGTGTTGCTCAAAATTTCCCATCACAGACAATTACGCCGCGTTATGACCCAAATTTATCCGTCGCTGAAAAACCCAGTCTCCGCTGCGGATCTTGGGACGACACGGTTGAACAGCGCCCCGCCGTTTCCATCATTGCGCAGTGCCAGACGTTCTTTGATGCAACCACAAAACAACGCGGTCATAGAGTGGCCATCGGCCCGTCCACCAATTCCATTCTCCGACTGGCCAGAGCGGCGCAGCATAACCGAATGGCTGAAACAGCAGTTCCAGCCAACGACAGGATACCGGGATAGCTGCGATTACTGTGTCCGTACCGTGAGCCAGACCAGTTTATCTAGCCTTGGCATGTGTAAACTGCCCCTCGATGACGACAGCCCCATGTCCCCAGCATCGTTGTTCTACGTTAATCTTCAATGCCACCAGCAGATCGACGGCGCTGAGCTCGCCCTACAACACAGGCAGGACGACCTCAGCGATCAAATACCCGCCTCAGATCCAGCCCTTATCGTGCGTAAAGTCGACGTGTTTGCCACGAACGAGCACGCAATCCCGACCACGATCGCGACCGAAACCAGGTTCGACCCGGTTTTCTGCGACGGCATCTTTCAGCTCGTACATAAACTTGGAACGGGTGAGAAAAGCTGACCGGCCTCAGCCGCCGACGAGCCCCCGAGCGAACTCTCCGGCGTCAAACGGGCGCAAATCCCCGACCTGCTCGCCCACGCCCACCGCGTGCACCGGCAAGCCAAACCCCTGTGCCAGCGCCACTACCACGCCGCCCCGTGCGCTGCCGTCAAGCTTCGTTACCACCAGCCCCGTGACGGCCACGATGTCGAGGAATACCCGCACCTGCTCCACCGCGTTTTGCCCAGTGGTCGCGTCCAGCACCAACACGACGCTATGGGGCGCAGCCGGATCCTGTTTCTGGATGACGCGAATGATCTTCGCCAACTCCTCCATCAACGCGGTCTTGTTGTGTAACCGCCCCGCGGTGTCGATCAACAAGACGTCCGCACCCTCTGCCCGCGCCCGGGTCAGCGCGTCGAACGCAAGGCCGGCGGCGTCTGCGTTACGGGTGCCGTGGATAACCACCGCCCCCGTCCGCTCACCCCAAACCTGTAGTTGCTCGACGGCGGCCGCGCGGAACGTGTCACCCGCGACCAGCATCGGCCGTAGCCCATCCTGTTGGAACGCCAACGCCAGCTTACCGATTGTTGTCGTCTTACCCGTCCCATTCACGCCCACGACCAGCACGACGTGCGGCTTCAGCGTGCGGTCGATCACAAGCGGCACGGCGACAGGCGCCAGAATGGTCGCGATCTCGGCCGCCAGCGCGTCCCGTACCTCGGCCTCCGTGACATCGGCGCCGAAGCGGGCACCACGGAACGAGGCGATGATCTGCGCCGCTGCCTCTGGACCCAAATCAGCGCCGATCAGCACGTCCTCCAACTCCGCTAACGCGGCGTCATCCAACTTTTTCTTGGTCAGAACCGCGGCGATCCCGCCCGTCAGCTTCTGCGTGCTACGGCCCAGGCCTTCTTTGAGCCGGCTGAAAAACCCAGCCATTTACACCACCAGCCCAGCGGCTGCCGCCGTGCGTACCGGCACGCGCACCGGGGAACCGATCGCGTCGCTTTCGTAGGCACTCAGACGGCTGCCGAAGTTCACCACCGTGCTCATAGGATAGCCACGCCCTGAAACGCGGTCGCGGCCGGGCCGGTCATGTGCACGAGCCCATCGGACCATTCGATATCGAGGTCACCGCCGGGCATAGCGACGCGAACGCGGGGGTCCAGCAGGCCGCGGCGCACAGCGTTCACGACGGCCGCACAAGCGCCCGATCCGCAGGCGAGCGTCAGGCCAGCGCCCCGCTCCCACACCACCAATCGCATGCGTCCGCGCCCGGTGATCTCGGCAAAGCCCACGTTTACCCGTTCGGGAAAGCGCGCATCGTGCTCCAGCCCTGGCCCGACCGAACTGGCGATGCTCGCGTCCGGCACGAACAGCGTCAGATGCGGGTTGCCCATACTGCACGCGGCGCCGGGTTCGAAGCCATCGACGGGGACCCGCAGCGTGTCAGCGGGTGCGGCCATCGGCACCTCCTGCCACTCCAGGCCCGGGCGGCCCATAGTGACACGCTGCCGCCCATCGGACAGCCGCTCGGCCGGCAGATCGCCGTATGCGGTGCGGATGACTTGGTACGGACGACCGTTTTGCTCGAACAGCAGTTCTGCCACGCACCGGGTCGCGTTGCCGCAGGCGCCTGCAATGCTGGCGTCGGGGTTTTGAATGCGTATGACCACGTCCGCGTCCGTGCCGAACGGGGGCGAAAGCAGGGTGATGAACTGGTCACAGCCCACGCCACGGTGCCGGTCGGCTAGGGTAGCCACCTGCCCGTCGGTCAGTGGTGCCTCCGTGCGCGCGTCGAACACGACGAAATCGTTGCCAGCGCCGTGCATCTTGATGAATGGGACGTTCATGCCGCCGTGATATAACCGGCGCAGCGGAATCGGGGTAGCGGGAGAGTTGAGAGTGCGGTCCATTCTGGTGGTTGCCATCCTGATCACATCGTGCGCGGCCCCGCCTCTACTGCACGCGGTGGATCCGGTTCTCGCGGAGCCGCTGTTGCCACCCGGCGTCGTGATCGAGGCACTGCCCGATCTGCCGGCACCGCCCAGCCGGACCGCCCCGTTCGACCCCAGTCGTCTGGCCGCGCTGGAGCCGCTACTCTTGCCGCTGACGGCCCCAGTCCCTCCGCCGGTCCCAGTCCCCCCGCCGGGTTTGGTGGCGGAGCCGGCACCCCAATCGATCGCGCCCCCGCCCGAGCCACCCCTGGCCAAACCGGTGCTGCTACCCTCCCCACCGGTACCCGTGCTGGTTGAGCCATCCGAGACCTCGACGCTGCCCCCGCCTGAGCCTGGCCCGGCAAGGCTGGCGGTCCTGCCTTCCTTGCCGGTGCGCCCTCTGCTCCAGCCAGCCGAGCCCTCGTCTTCGCCACTCATCGTGCAGGCCGTGACAGCCCCACCCGCACCGACGCCCACTCCGGTGCCGTTGAGAACGCTGTCGGACCGGCCCGCATTCACGCCGGTCGTGCATCCCATCCGGCCCATGAGCTGGGGCGCCGCGTGCCGTCTGGGCGACGCGTCGGCCTGCATTATGGCACAGGCCGAAGGACCGAACCGTGGGCCATAGCGCCCTCTGATTACCCTGTCCCTATCATGCGCCGCGCGGCCCAAGACGGCTGTTCCGCACGTGGCGACGGTGGGAGGCGGTTCGTGGCCTGTGACAACACGCAGCGGTACGACGCGCCACGCGCCGCAGAGCGCCGCTGATCTTCACCGCGGATAACCGCCCGGGACACCGATCCAGATCGACAGCACGCGCCGATACCAGCGGGCGTCGGAAGAGGACGATTACGCGCTTACTCGACCGACACGGCTGATCGCGCGCGCCCCGGCGTTGGCCCGCGCCAGGCAGACGTTGAGTGTGGGGGATGACGTCTCCGTGCCGCTTGCTGACATGACGGCCGCCCGGCACGCGCTGATTGCGTTTCCCGCGCGCGCCAGCTAGACGCACGGATCGCCAGCGCGACGGGCCTGTATGGGCATGCCCGGCCGCGGCACCTGCGTTGCTGCCATGGGGCACACGCGGGACCAGTATGCAGGAGATGAAATGCCCAAGCTGAAGACCAAATCCTCGGTCAAAAAGAGGTTCAAGATTACCGCGACCGGCAAAGTCATGGCCGGCCCCGGCAAGAAGCGTCACAACCTGATGGCCCGCAGCCAGAAGGCCAAGCGCGCCAACCGCGGTTCGCAGACGCTGACGCATGCTGACGGCCTGACCGTCAAGCAGTTTGCCCCCTACGGCATCGCATAAGGAGGCCCGCAGATGGCACGCGTCAAACGGGGCGTAACAACCCACGCCCGTCATAAAAAAGTCCTCAAGGCCAGCAAAGGCTTCGTCGGACGCAGCAGCACCAACTACCGCATCGCGCTTGAGCGGCTAGAGAAGTCGCTGCAATACGCCTACCGCGACCGTCGCAATAAGAAGCGTGATTTCCGCGGTCTATGGATCCAGCGCATCAACGCGGCCGTGCGTGAGCAGGGTATCACGTACTCCCGCTTCATGGCCGGGCTGAAGGCGACTGGTATCGAGATGGATCGTAAGATCCTGGCCGCCCTCGCGTTCGACGACCCGACATCGTTCGCCGCAGTGGTCGAGCAGGTTAAGGCCGTCATCCACGCAGCGGCAGAGAACGCGACCGTTGCAACGCTCGCGCACCTGACCGACCCTGGCGCCGCCGAGGCACCCGCGGCCGGTTAAGGTAAACCACTAGACGTAGTGAAAGGGCTGCCCCACAAGGGCGGCCCTTTCTATTTGTGGACCACAGCATGACTGACGACCTTGCCGCATTGCAGTCCGAAACCGGGACGGCGCTCGAAGCCGCGACCGATCTACGCGCATGGGACGCCGTGCGGGTGGGCGTACTGGGTAAAGCCGGGCGGCTGACGGCGCTGCTGAAGGAACTCGGTCGGCTATCGCCCGACGACCGGCGGACACGCGGACAGCAACTGAACCAATTACGCGACGCGCTGACGACCGCGATCGAGGAGCGGCGCACAACGCTGGACGCCGCCGCCCTCGACGCGCAGCTGGCCGCCGAGCGGATCGATGTGACCCTGCCCCCGCCGCCGCATTCGGCCGGCCTGATCCACCCTATCACCCGTACGATCGAGGAGATGGCGGCCATCTTCGGCGCCATGGGTTTTGCGGTCGGCGACGGGCTGGATGTGCAGACGGACTGGTTCAACTTCGGCGCGCTGAATATTCCGGCGCACCACCCGGCCCGCGCCGATCACGACACGTTCTATGTGCCGGGCACGCGTGACGGACGGCCGTTGCTGCTGCGCACGCAGACGAGCGACGTGCAGATTATCTCCATGCTCAATACCCCGCCACCGCTACGGGTAATCGCGCCGGGGCGGACGTACCGCGCAGACCACGACGCCACGCACTCACCGATGTTCCATCAATGCGAGGGCATCGTGATCGACCGCGATAT
>JANPPS010000297.1:0-7994 GCA_031428635.1 Rhodospirillales bacterium | reverse complement strand
GGCGGACCTGACCGACAGCATCCAGATCCCAATCAACGGCATGATCGTGATGGTGCTGACGGCCTTCATCGCCACCGGGGTTTATCTGCTGATCTACCGGATGGGCTGGGGCAAGCAGGTGCGGGCCGTCATGGCCAATCGCGCAATGGCCGGGGCCGTTGGTATCAATACCGAGTTTGTGGACCGGGTTACCTTTGGCATCGGCTGCGGCATCGCGGGTGTGGCCGGCAGTGCGTTCACGATGATCGGATCCACTAGCCCCACAGCCGGGCAGCTGTACATCGTGGACACCTTTCTGATCGTGGTCTTCGGCGGTGCGGCGAGCCTGGCGGGTACGATCGCGTCGGCGTTTACCATCTCCCAGGCGCGCTCGACTCTCGAATTTTTTCTGAGTGGTTCGATGGCGCAGGTTATCGTGCTGCTCAGTGTGATCGTCATTCTGATGATACGCCCGCAAGGGTTGTTCGCGATGAAGGTGCGGCGATGAGCTTTCTAAACCGCAAAGACGTGCTGTGGATCGGCGTGATGGCGCTGCTGCTGTTCGTCGTATTGCCGCTGGGTGTGGACGCGTTCCGGCTGAACCTGTTCGGCAAGTATCTGACATTCGGTTTCGTAGTGCTGGGTCTCGTGCTGTGCTGGGGCGACGCGGGTATCTTGAGCCTCGGCCAGGGCGTGTTCTTCGGGCTCGGCGGCTACTGCATGGCGATGTTTCTGAAGCTTGAGGCGTCGACCCCGGAAGCGACGAAAATACAGTCCACGCCGGGCATTCCGGACTTTATGGATTGGAACCAGATCACGGAACTGCCCCTGCTCTGGCAGCCGTTCCATAGCCTGACGTTCACCATCATCGCCGTGGTCGTGGTGCCGGCGTTGCTGGCGTTGGTGATCGGTGTGGCGATGTTTACCCGCCGGGTCGGCGGCACCTATTTTGCGATCATCACGCAGGCTTTCGCGGCGATCCTGACGATCCTGATTGTTGGCCAGCAGGGCTACACAGGGGGCATCAACGGCATCACCGACCTGCGGACCCTGCACGGCTGGGATATCCGGACCGATAGCGCGAAGGAGGTGCTGTACTTCATCAACGCTGGGCTGCTGCTGGGCTGCCTGCTGCTGGCGCACTTCGTCCGGCGCAGCAAGCTCGGTCGTATTCTGGTGGCGATGCGCGACAAGGAGGACCGGGTTCGTTTCTCCGGCTACGACGTCGCGGGCTTCAAGGTGTTCGTGTTCGTGTTCGCCGCCGCGCTTGCGGGGATCGGGGGCGCGATGTTCACCCTGCAGGTCGGCTTCATGTCGCCATCCTTCGTGGGCATCGTGCCGTCGATCGAGATGGTGATCTATTGCGCAGTCGGCGGCCGCACGTCCCTACTGGGCGCGGTCTACGGCGCAGTACTGGTGGGCTGGGCACGCACGACGTTTAGCGAGGCGGCACCCGAGGCATGGCTTTTCGCGATGGGATCGCTGTTCATCATCATCGTCGTCGCCTTCCCGAACGGTCTGGCGGGCGTCTACCGCGCCCATGTCGATCCGCTACTGGACCGGCTGCTGCCCCAGTTGCGGATGTCCACGCGCAAACGCGGTAGTGCCGCTGTCGATGCACCGCACGCCGTCACCGTGGCCGAGTAGGGGACCCAGAATGCTGCCAACCGAGACGGACTACTTGCTTGCGGTCGAGGGGCTGACCGTGTCGTTCGACGGGTTCCGGGCGGTGGACGACCTGTCGTTCTACCTCGATCGTAACGAGATCAGGGTCATAATCGGCCCGAACGGCGCTGGTAAGACGACGGTGCTGGACCTGATCTGCGGCCGCACGAAGGCCACTGCCGGGTCGGTCGGCTTCAAGGGCCAGGAGTTGTTGCGCATGAAGGAGCACGAGATCGTCCGCGCCGGCGTCGGTCGAAAGTTCCAGACGCCCTCGATCTACGAAGACCTGACGGTATTCGAGAACCTCGAAATCTCCTACCCCCGCGGCCGGTCTGTCTTCGGTGCCCTGGCCTTCCGCCGGGACGCCGCGGTGCGGGATCGGGTGGAGGAAGTGGCGCACGATATTTTCCTGGCCGACCATTTGGACGACATGGCGGAGCAACTCAGCCATGGCCAGAAGCAATGGCTCGAAATCGGTATGCTGCTTATTCAAGACCCGGCTCTGCTAATGCTCGACGAACCCGTGGCGGGTATGAGTGTCAGCGAGCGCAAAAAGACCGCCGAGCTCCTGCACCGGGTCATCCAAGACCGATCGGTGCTGGTGATCGAGCATGACATGGGCTTCGTCGAGGACATCGCCCACAAGGTGACAGTGCTGCATCAGGGCCGCGTCCTGTCGGAGGGCAGCATCGCCCATGTGAAGGCGGACCCCCGCGTCGTGGAGGTCTATCTTGGCCACTGATCGGCTGATCGTGCAGGGCCTACGCGCCGGTTACGGACAAAGCGAGGTACTGCACGGCATCGACTTCAAGGTTGGTGAAGCCGAGATCGTCGTGGTCGTTGGGCGAAACGGCATGGGCAAAAGCACGCTCATGCGGACGCTGATCGGTATGATCGACGCCAAATCCGGCACGATAACGTTGGACGGGCAGGACATTACCGCGTTGAAGAGCCACCAGCGCGTTGCTCGCGGCCTGGCCTTCGTGCCGCAGGGGCGGATGATTTTCCCGACGATGACAGTGCAGGAGAATATCGAGACGGGCCTGTTCGTCCATGGCGGCCGTCGGGTGCCGCCCGACATCTACACCCTGTTTCCCGTGCTGCAGGAAATGCGGTTACGCCGCGGCGGCAACCTGTCCGGAGGCCAGCAGCAGCAGCTCGCGATCGCCCGTGCGCTGGCCACCAACCCCAAGGTCCTACTGCTCGATGAGCCGACCGAGGGCATTCAGCCCAGCATCATTCAGGAAATGGCGCGCACCCTGCGGCGCATCCGTGACGAACGCGGCCTGAGCATCGTCGCCTCCGAACAGGTGCTGAGCTTCGCGCTCGACATCGCCGACCGCGTTCTGGTGCTCGAAGGGGGCGAGGTCGTGCACGAAGACGCCCGCGCCGACGTGGACCACGCGAAAGTCGCCAGCTACCTCGCCGTTTGATCCATCCAAAACAGGAGCATCACGCCATGACGGAAACTCTCATCAAGGTGGACCTGTCGCAGCCCGCCTACGACAACGACATGATCCATAACCGCTGGCACCCGGACATTCCGATGGTGGCGACGGTTAAGCCCGGCGATGACTTTATCATCGAGTGCTACGACTGGACCGGCGGCTTTATCAAGAACGACGACAGCGCGGCCGATGTGCGCGATATCGACCTCAGCATTGTGCATTTCCTGAGCGGCCCGGTGGGGGTCGAGGGTGCCGAGCCGGGCGATCTGCTGGTGGTGGATTTTCTCGATATCGGCGCCTTCAAGAACCATCAGTGGGGCTTCAACGGCTTCTTCTCCAAGAATAATGGCGGCGGGTTTCTGACCGATCACTTTCCGCAAGCGCAAAAGTCGATCTGGGATTTCCAGGGCATGTTCACCTCGTCCCGGCACGTGCCGGGCGTGAACTTCGCGGGGCTGATCCACCCGGGGTTGATTGGCTGCCTGCCGGACCCGAAGCTGCTCGACACCTGGAACCGGCGCGAAACCGGGCTGATCGCGACCAACCCAACCCGCGTGCCGCCGCTGGCTAACGCCCCGTTCGCGCCCACGGCACACATGGGCCGGCTGAAGGGCGAAAAGCGTGACGCCGCTGCCGCTACGGGCGCCCGCACAGTGCCGCCGCGCGAACATGGCGGCAATTGCGACATCAAGGACCTTTCCCGTGGGGCAAAGGTCTACTTCCCCGTTTATGTGCCCGGCGCCGGGCTATCGATGGGCGATTTGCACTTCAGCCAGGGCGACGGGGAGATCACTTTCTGCGGCGCGATCGAGATGCCGGGCTGGATCCACCTAAAGGTTAGCCTGATCAAGGGCGGGATGGCGAAGTACGGCATCAAGAACCCGATCTTCAAGCCCAGCGTTATCAAACCAAACTACACGGACTACCTAATCTTCGAAGGTATTTCGGTCGATGAGGCGGGCGAGCAGCATTACCTCGATGTGAACGTCGCCTACCGCCAGGCGTGCCTGAACGCCATCGAATACATGAAGAAGTTCGGCTATTCTGGCGCGCAGGCCTATTCGATTTTGGGAACGGCGCCGGTGCAGGGACACATTAGCGGCGTGGTCGACATCCCGAACTCTTGCGCGACGCTGTGGCTGCCGACCGAGATCTTCGATTTCGACATCAACCCGGGGGCGGACGGGCCGAGTGGCGGGATCAAGGGCGGCGTGGACATGCCGCTGGCACCGGACCTGTAGCCGTGCCGGTCTATGACTACCTGTGCGACGCGTGCGGCCCGTTTACGGCACTGCGTCCGATGGCGGAGTTTCAGGCTCCGCATTTATGTGCCGGGTGCGGAACCCCGGCACGTCGGGCGATGCTGACCGCGCCGGGCCTGGCCGGGATGGATGCCGGCCGACGGCACGCGCACGCCACCAATGAGCGCAGTGCCCACGCGCCCACCAAGGCAAAACGCCATCCGTCATCGTGCAGTTGCTGCAAGACCGGCAGCCGGCGGGCAGAGGCGGTGGGGGCACCCGGCGCCACGGCTGCCAAAAGCTTTCCGGCGGCGCGGCCCTGGATGATCAGTCACTAATAATGGAGACCGGCGCACAACGAGACAGTGACTGGACGAACGCGCCATAGCGCCGACGCCATCGTAGCAGCGGCGTCAGAGCGAAAGCGGTATCCAAGCGAACTGCGTCGTTCGATCGTGCGTGCGGCGTCTAAAAACTGGACTCTGTACCTTTCTTCCGGCCCACTGCGATCGGAAGAAAGTGACGGGGCGTGTAGCAGCGATAAGGAGGGCGTTCATGGACTATGAAATTCATGACTTAGGCGACGTGCGACTGCAAGGCGGTGCCACGATCCGCGGCTGCAAGCTGGCTTACAAGACCTACGGCACCCTCAATACCGCCCGGGACAACGTGGTCGTGTATCCGACGTGGTACTCCGGCCAGCATTATGAGAACGAGTGGCTGATCGGGCCGGGTATGGCGCTCGATCCGTCCAAGCTCTTTATCATCGTGCCGAATATGCTCGGCAACGGGCTGTCATCGTCCCCCAGCAACACACCGGAGCCCTATAACGGCCCGCGCTTTCCCAACGTGACCGCCACCGACAACGTGCGGGCGCAGCACCGGCTGGTGACGGAGAAGTTCGGGATAGAGCGGCTGCGCCTGGTTACCGGATGGTCCATGGGCGCGCTGCAGACCTTTCATTGGGGTGCGCTGTATCCGGACATGGTGGAGCGGATTGCGCCGTTCTGCGGCTCGGCAAAGTGCTCGCGGCATAATTTCGTCTTTTTGGAGGGCGTGAAGGCCGCGCTGACCGCCGATGTGGCATTCGCCGACGGGTGGTATGGCGACAAGCCCATGAAGGGGCTGCGCGCGATGGCGCGGGTCTATGCCGGCTGGGGGTTTTCGCAGGCATTCTACCGGCAGGAGCTGGACCTCAAGGTACTGGGCTACTCCTCGCTCGAAGACTTTCTGGTGGCCTTCTGGGAAGGCATTTTCCTACCCAGGGACGCCAATAATCTGCTGGCCATGCTTTGGACGTGGCAGAACGGGGACATCAGCGCCAACGAGCTTTACGGCGGCGACTTCCACCGCGCGCTGGGCGCGATCAAGGCCAAAGCGTTCGTGATGCCGGGCCAGACGGACCTGTATTTCCCGCCCGAGGACAGCGAGTTGGAGGTGGCGCAAATGCCCAACGCCCGCCTGATCACAATCCCCTCGGTATGGGGGCACTTCGCCGGCGGACCCGGTACCAGCCCGGACGACGTCGTCTTTATCGATGCGCGGCTAAAGGAACTGCTGGCCAGCTAACCGGCCAAAACCCGCCAACTTATCCCACGGAGAAACTAAAATGATGCACGGTGATATCTCCAGCAGCAAAGACACCATCGGTGTTGCCGTTGTGAACTATAAGATGCCAAGCCTGCACACGCGTGCCGAGGTTTTGGACAATGCTCGTAAGATCGGCGAAATGCTGATTGGCATGAAGAAGGGCTTGCCAGGCATGGACCTGGTAGTTTTCCCGGAATACTCGACCCACGGTATTATGTACGACAGCAAGGAGATGTACGACACCGCATCGTCCTGCCCCGGTGAGGAGACGGAAATCTTCGCCGAGGCCTGCCGCAAAGCCAAAGTCTGGGGCGTGTTCTCGCTAACCGGTGAGCGGCACGAGGAGCACCCGAACAAGGCTCCGTACAACACCCTGATTATGATGAACGACCAGGGTGAGGTCGTGCAGAAATACCGAAAGATCATGCCCTGGGTGCCGATCGAGGGCTGGTATCCCGGTAGCTGCACGTACGTCTCGGATGGTCCCAAAGGCCTGAAGATAAGCTTGATTATTTGCGACGACGGCAACTATCCGGAAATCTGGCGCGATTGCGCGATGAAGGGGGCCGAACTGATCATCCGCTGCCAGGGTTACATGTACCCGGCCAAAGAGCAGCAGATACTCATGTCGAAATCGATGGCGTTTGCCAACAACGTTTATGTCGCCGTGGCCAACGCGGCCGGGTTCGACGGGGTGTATTCGTATTTCGGCCACTCGGCGATCATCGGCTTCGACGGGCGTACTTTGGGGGAGTGCGGGACGGAGGAAAACTGCATTCAATATGCAGCATTGTCCAAGTCCCTGATCCGCGACGCGCGACGGACGATGCAGTCGGAGAATCATTTATTCAAGCTGCTGCACCGCGGCTACACCGGCATGCTCAATTCGGGCGAAGGCGATAAGGGTGCCGCGGCATGCCCGTACGACTTCTATGCCAAGTGGATCGCCGATCCGGAAGCGACGCGAGAGATGGTGGAAGCGCTGACCCGGCCCACGATCGGCACCGAGGAGTGTCCGATCGAGGGTATTCCGAACGAGTCGACGATACACAAATAAGGCGGCTACCGGCGCGCTAGGCGGAAATACAGCCCCGCCAGGCGCGCTGGCAGATCCGGTAGATGGTGTATTGGCATCGTACCGGCCCGGCCGAAAATGGTTTTGGCCGACCCTACGCCGAGCGGATCGAGCACCACTCCGAACACGTCTATTCCCACCGATCGCAGCCCCAGCACGGCCCGGCGAGCGTCGGTCACCAAATCGTCCGGACCCGCGTCCCGATCGGACGGCTCGCCATCGGTCATTACCAGCAGTAACCGGCGACCGGTGCGAACGGTGCCGAACTCGTCTGTCGCATGGCGCAGTGCCGTACCGAGCCGGGTCGAGAGCGCTGGGCGAAGTGCGGCCAGTCGACCGAGGGCTGCGTCGTTAAAAGGCTCCGCGAAGTCCTTGATTCGGGTCATGCGGACATCCTGCCGTCCGTCCGACGCGAACGCGCGTAACGCGAGCGGGTCGTGCTGCGCCGCCAGCGCCTCTGCCAGAAGTGAGACGGCAAGGACCTGTACGTCCAGCACCGACCGCCGGTCCGGCAACCGTGCCGCACTGGACGCCGAACTATCGAGTAACACCAGCGTCGTCATGTCCCCGCGGCGCGGCCGCATGGCGGTGTATAAACGCGGGTCGGGCACCTGCCCGGTGCGCAACGCGATCATGGCGCTGACGGCTGCATCCAGATCGAGGCCGTCGCCATCCGACTGGCGGCGGCGGCGCACCCGGCCTACCGCCGCCCGCCGCACTAGCCGGGCGATACTGGCCCGCACCGCGCCCTCCGCCACGATTGCCGCCCGCAACGGTCCAGGATCGGCGGCGCGTGCCGGCACGTCACGTAGCGTGGTCCAGTCCGGGCGCTCAAATCCCGCCATGGCGTCCCATTCGGGGTAAGTCGCGATCACCGCGCCGCGCTCATCGGGCGCCGCCTCCCGTGCCCGCCCAGCCGTGCCGGTGTCGGTGCTGCCGGTGCCGCCCGGTTCGTTTCCGGCGTGTATTTCGGCCTCCAGCGGCGCGCCCGGCTGC
>JANPPS010000296.1:0-40305 GCA_031428635.1 Rhodospirillales bacterium | reverse complement strand
TGTCACCATGACGGAGACCGGGTCGGAGACGGTGGAGCGCATGCTGACCGACGCCGGCATCGTGACCGAAGGCAACCTATACGATATGTTCAACGTGAGCGTGCTGCATCACGTTCAGCAATCGCTACGCGCCAACACGCTGTTCCACCGCGACGTGGACTACATCGTCCGTGACGATAAAGTGATCCTGATCGACGAGTTTACCGGCCGCATGATGGACGGCCGCCGCTTCAGCGAGGGGCTGCATCAGGCCCTGGAAGCCAAGGAGCACGTGACGGTTCAGCCCGAGAACCAGACCTTGGCCAGCATTACATTCCAAAATTACTTCCGGCTGTATCCGAAGCTGGCCGGCATGACCGGCACTGCGCTGACGGAGGCGGATGAGTTCGCCGAGATCTACAAGCTGGACGTGCTGGAAGCGCCGACCAACGTGGGCATACAGCGCGCCGACTCGGACGACGAGGTGTACCGGACCGCGGCCGAAAAGTACGACGCCGTGGCCGCCCTGATCGCGGAAGCGCGGGAGCGCGGGCAGCCCGTGCTGGTGGGTACGACCAGCATCGAAAAGAGCGAAATTATCAGCGAATTGCTGACCACGAAAAAGGTCCCCCACGCGGTGCTGAACGCCCGTTTCCATGAGCGGGAAGCAACCATCGTGGCCCAGGCCGGGGCACCCGGCGCCATCACGATCGCCACCAACATGGCGGGCCGCGGCACCGACATTAAACTGGGCGGCAACGCCGATATGCGTATCAAGCTGGAAACGGCCGACCTGCCGGAGGAGGAACGCGCCGCCCGCGCTGCCGCCATCACCGCCGAGGTCGCGCTGTTCCATGACCAGGTTAAGGCGTCGGGCGGCCTGCTGGTCGTGGGTACGGAACGGCATGAGAGCCGGCGCATCGACAACCAGCTGCGCGGCCGGTCCGGGCGGCAGGGTGACCCGGGCGCCAGCCGGTTCTTCCTCAGCCTTGAGGACGATCTGATGCGCATCTTCGGCAGCGACCGCATGGGTGGCATGCTGCAGCGCATGGGCCTGAAGCCCGGCGAGGCCATCATCCACCCCTGGATCAACAAGGCGCTGGAGAAGGCGCAGAAGAAGGTCGAGGCCCGCAACTTCGACACGCGTAAGAACGTGCTGAAGTACGACGACGTGATGAACAGCCAGCGTCGCGAGGTCTACGCCCAGCGCCGCGAGTTCATGCGCGCCGAGGACGTGAGTGAGACCGTCCAGGACATGCGGGACGAGATCATCTCTGCCCTCGTCACACGCTATATTCCTGAAAAAGCCTATGCCGAGCAGTGGAAGACGGCCGAACTGACGGACGAAGTGCGGCGGCTACTGAACCTCGATCTGCCGATCGTCGCCTGGGGCCAGGAAGAGGGCATGGACGAGACCGGCATTCGCGAGCGCCTGACGGCCACCGTCGCGTCGTTCATGGCAAGCAAGGCCGCCAACCTCGGCCCCGAGCTGATGCGGTACGTGGAGAAGTCCATGCTGCTGCAGACGCTGGACGCGGTTTGGAAGGAGCATCTGCTGGCGCTCGATCACCTGCGGCAGGGCATTAACCTGCGCGCGTACGGCCAGCGCGATCCGCTGAATGAGTACAAAAGCGAAGCGTTCGGGTTGTTCAACGCCATGCTCGACGAATTGAAGGAGCGGGTGACAAGCACGCTATCCCGGGTCGAGCTAGGGCCGGAGCCGGTGGCGGAGCCGTCGCCCATGCCGTACGTGTCCGGGTATTCCGACCCGGGCGCTGCCGCCCCGTACGCCGGCAGCGACGTGCTGGAGGTTGAGCGGCCACGCACGTCGATCGACCCAGCCGATCCCACGACCTGGCGCGACATATCCCGCAATGCGCCATGCCCGTGCGGGTCGGGTAAGAAGTTCAAGCACTGCCACGGTAAGCTCTAACTGCCCGATCGCCCCGCCCCCACGACCGGCGTGGCGATCATCATCCCCATGCTGAACGAGGCGCCGTCATTACCCCGCTTGCTGCGGTATCTCAGCGTGCTGGACCCGGCGCCTACAGAGATTATCGCGGTGGATGGTGGCAGCGCGGATCAGTCCGTCGCGATCGCGGAGGCAGGCGGCCTTCGCGTGATCAAAGCAGCGCGGGGCCGAGGGGCTGCAATCAACGCAGGCGTGACGACCGCGTCTGCCCCGCTCGTCTGCGTGCTGCATGCCGACACGTTGCTGCCGGATGACGCGATCGCCGTCATCGCAAGCACCATGGCCAACCCAAGACTGGCGCTCGCAAGCTTTTTACCGTTGCTGAGCGGGCCAGGCGGCGTGCGCTGGGGTACTAGCCTACATAACTGGGCCAAGACGTATTATGGCCCGCTGCTATTCCGGCCGCATCTGTTCCTGCGCGGCGGGCGGCTACTATTCGGCGATCATGCGATGTTTTTTCGCCGGGCCGATTTCCTCGCCGTGGGCGGATGCGATACCGGCCTGCCGATTATGGAGGATGCGGATCTGTGCATTCGCCTTACCCGGCTCGGTCGGACGCGGATGGTCAATCGGGTGGTGATTTCATCCGACCGCCGGATCGCTGCCTGGGGCGCCATACGCGCCAACCTCATCTACCTGCGCATCAGCGTGAGCTGGGCGTTCGGTCGTCGAACAAAGCTGGATCGGTATTATCCGGACGTCCGGTGATGGGCGCCGGACGGTTTTCCGGCAGGAAGCCCATCGTGATGGCGTACCGGATCAGGCGGCAAATATAGCCCGTATCCGTTGGTGGGCAGCAGCGCCCGCTAAGAGCGGCAAGGTTGGACGTCGTAAAGTCGGGGCTAGGGCGCAGGTACGACGCATAGGTGGCCGCGACCGTCGCGTGCAGCGATTGCTGCCGTGGCGACAGGCGCAACCGGTCGGGTGGGTAGGGGCGGGATGCGGCGAACTCCCGGGCAAGGTTTTCGACGGTGGTGAGCGGCACGGGATCGCTTGCGGTGAGATGGAATATTTGGCCGTCGGCCTGACCCATCCTTTCTGCGATGTCGGTCAACGCGCCGGTCACGTGGTCGACCGGTACAAGACTCAGGCTGGCGTGGGATGAGGTCGATAGCGGCCCGGTTCGCCAATCGGTGATCAGGCGGAACAGTTGGTAGATGCTTCCAAAGGCGCCGATCGCCCCGGATTCCCAGTGGCCGGCCACGATCGATGGCCTGGCGATCACTACGGCTTGGCCCTGCCGGTGCGCCGTCAGTACCAGGGCTTCGGCAGCGGCCTTGCTCGCCTCATAGCCGTTATTGAAGCGTACCGCGGCCGTGGGTGCTTCGGGTATGATGCCCGCCGCCTCCCCGCAGACATAGGCCGTACTGACATGGAGCACCCGCATGCCCGGTCCAGCTCGTGCGGCGAAGGCCAGCACCTGTGCCGTGCCGCCAACGTTCACACGGTCATAGGTCGATTGTGGCAGGTTAAACGCTGTCACCGCGGCGCAGTGGATGATTACATCCACGCCTGCCATCAGCGCACCTGCCATAGGTAGGCTGAGGCCGAAACGATCGGCTGTTACGTCACCGTCCAGCACAGCGACAACACTCGTTTGAGGGGTCCCGTCGAATGGCATTGTCGGGATTACGGCACCGTCGTTACGCCGCAGCGTATGGCTGCGGTGCAGCAGCGCAATCACGCTGTGCCCCCGGTCGGCCAATACGCCGCACATCTCACGCCCGATCAGGCCGGACGCTCCGGTCACCAGAATACGAAGGCGGGCTGGCCACTGATATTCATCGGCGATCATGAGCACCGATATGGTCCGCCATGAGCATTTGAGGACCAGCAGGTCCCACGAGCGACCGTTTCCAACGCGTCGGCCGCCATTTGGTGCTGCATGGCCCGGCTCTGATCGAGACTGCAGGATCACGACCGTGCTGTTGGTCAGAACTAGTCTGTTGGACGCCACAACGCCGCCTGTGCCCTCCGCGTCCGGCTCGGGAAAGAAACTGGTGCGGCGCGCCATATCCTGGAGCGCAATGGCACCGACTTTGAATGCCGTTGCGCGTCGTTCGATCCTGCTCATATATCAGGCAAAGGGGAGCGAAGAATGTGCCGGCTGTTTAAAATGCAGGATCCAGCAGCCTACGCGTCCGAGACGCGAGCGATTCGGCTGCATGGCCACGCAACGTCGATCCGGCTTGAAACATCGTTTTGGAAATTGTTGGAAGAGATTGCGGCGCGGGAGGGAATGCCCCTGGGCCGGTTCTGCGCCGTGTTGCAGGACGAGATCACAGAGGAACACGGGGAGATCGCCAATTTCGCCTCCTTCCTTCGCGTCACGTGCATCCACTATTTGCGGCATAAAGACGCGTATGTGAGCCAGTTGGCAGAAAGTAAAAAAGTCGTCCTGTCGTAGCGGAGTACTACCAAGGCCCTGGGTGGTAATCGTATAGCCTAAACTTGGGAGAAAACGGCTGGATGAATGTGCGATACCTTGTGGTTGTGGGCAGCTTGTTGGCCGCACCAGCCAACGCTCAGTTTTCAGGCGACTCGCCCCCACTAAATGGCGCGGCGTTGTTTCGTGGCCAATGCGGGACCTGTCACGTACTCGAGCCCGACGCAGCGGCGCGACAGGGTCCTCATCTCGCCGGAGTGATCGGCCGGAAGCCAGGCAGCGTCGCTGGGTTTAAATACTCGGCGGGCTACGAACAGGCCGAGTTTGTGTGGGACGCGGCACACCTGGATGAATATCTGACCAATCCGCAGGCGCTGATACCCGGTAGCAACATGGCTTATCGCCAGACTAAGCCGGAAGTACGGACGGCCATCATTAGCTATCTTGAGAGTCAGCCCCGATGATCGCCAAGGCCGTCCACTCCATGATCCGCATCCGGGATGAAGCCCGGTCGGTCGCCTTCTACAAAGCAGCGTTTGGTTTAGAGGTGGCTGACCGTTTCGACTTTCCTACGTTTACCCTGGTCTATTTGAGCAACGCCGAGTCGGCTTTCGAGCTAGAGCTGACGATCAACAAAGACCAGGCTTCTGCATACGATCTCGGCAACGGGTACGGGCACTTGGCCGTCGTCGTCGCCGACGTTGATGTTGCTCGGGCCGAGGCCGTAAAGGCCGGGGTCCCGGCGACTGAATGCCGAAACCTTCAACATGAAGGCATCACACTGGCGCGCTTTTTCTTCATGACCGATCCGGATGGCTATAAAATCGAAGTCATCCGCAGAGGAGGCCGCTTCGGCTAATCCAGCCTAACGAGGCCCTCGATAGAATGAGGGCCCGCACTACAACAGGGAGAGAAATAATGCGAACCATCGACCCAAGTACTCGCCTAGATCGGCGCTCGCTGATGCGAGGCGGGGCTACGCTGCTACCAGCAGCGGCCCTTGCTTCCGTCGGTGTTACGATCTCCGCCACTGATGTTTTGGCCGCGGACGCTACGGCGGTAACGGCCCACACGATGGCCACTCTCGTGAAAATGGCGCGTGATATTTACCCGCATGATAAAATCGCTGATAGCTTTTACATCACTGCCGCGAAGCCTTGGGATACAAAGGCCGGTACTGACCCGGCCTTCAAGATCATGCTTACGGAGGGTGTCCAGGCAGTCGACTTGGATGCAAAAAAGAAGTTCGGCACGGATTACTTGAACACGGGCTGGGAAGAAGATCGCCTCGTCGTTTTGCGGGCGATCGAACAGACCCCGTTCTTCCAAAAGCTCCGGGGCGATTTGGTCGTTTCTCTTTATAACCAGCCAGCGATATGGCCGAAGTTCGGTTACGAAGGCTCGTCTGCGGAACATGGCGGCTATATCGCGCGCGGTTTCGATGACATCGATTGGCTACCGGTCTAAGGGGGAGATGAACATGGCAAAATTCGATTTGAATGACGACACAGTCGTATGCATCGTCGGCTCCGGCGCCGGCGGCGGTACGCTTGGTAACGAGCTGGCGCAGAAGGGCATCAAGGTCGTGATCCTTGAGGCGGGTCAGCGGTACGAGGCGCAGGATTTCGTGAATGACGAGTGGGAGAGCTTTCAGCAGCTCGCCTGGTCAGACATGCGGACCACGTCGGGATCGTGGCGGGTGGCAAAGGACTTCCCGAACCTGCCGGCCTGGATCGTGAAGGCCGTGGGCGGTTCGACCGTTCACTGGGCTGGCGCGTCGCTTCGGTTCCAGGATCATGAGTTCAAAACGCGCAGCACATACGGAGACGTCGCGGGTGCCGCGCTGCTGGATTGGCCGATCACGGGCAACGAGCTGGCTCCCTACTATGAAAAAGCCGAGTTCAAGATGGGCGTCACGCGCACAAACGGGATCCCGGGATTGCCTGGCAACAACAACTTCAAGGTCATGGAGGCGGGCGCCAAAAAGCTCGGCTACAAGGAAGTCCATACGGGCAGGATGGCCATCAACAGCCTACCGCGGGATGGCCGGGGCTCGTGTCAGCAAATCGGTTTCTGCTTTCAGGGCTGTAAGTCGGGTGCCAAGTGGTCGACGCTGCAAGTCGAAATTCCGAAGGGAGAAGCGACAGGCAACCTCGAAGTTCGTCCTGGCAGCATGGTCCACAAAGTCGAACACGACGCGAGTGGAACGGTAACGGGTGTCCTCTATTCCGATAGCACCGGTGCCATGCACCGGCAGAAGGCCCGGATTGTCGCGGTTGCTGGCAATTCGATCGAAAGCCCGCGGTTGTTGCTCAACAGCGCGAGTTCGAAGTACCCGGACGGGCTGGCGAACAGTTCCGGCGAGGTCGGGCGTAATTACATGCGGCACATGACCGGCAATGTGTACGGCGTCTTCGACCGTCCCGTGCACATGTATCGCGGTACGACGATGGCGGGCATTATCCGTGATGAAGCCGGGCATGACCCATCACGCGGGTTTGTCGGCGGGTATGAGCTGGAAACCATATCGCTCGGCGTGCCATTTATGGCGGCCTTCGCAAACCCGGGTGGCTGGGGCCGGTCGTTCACGTCGATCATGGACGACTACCCCAACATGGCCGGTATGTGGCTGATTGGTGAGGATCTACCGCAGTCGACGAACCGTATCACGCTGGATGCAACGGCGAAGGACAAGGCCGGGCTTGCAGTGGCCAGCGTTCACTTCGACGATCACCCGAACGATGTGGCAATGCGTAATCACGCCACGGCCCAAGCGTCGGCCGTCTACAACTCTGTCGGAGCGATCCGGACCATCCCGACACCGCCGGACCCGAGCACCCATAACCTTGGTACTAACCGCATGAGTGCGCGGGCGCAGGATGGCGTGGTCAACAAGTTCGGTCAGGCTCACGACATCAAGAATCTGTTCGTGAGTGACGGTAGCCAGTTTACCTCTGGTGCCGGTTGTAACCCGACGCTGACGATCGTGGCACTTGCCATCCGGCAGGCCGATACGATCGCCGATCTGATGAAGCGGCGAGAAGTCTAAACTAGCGAGGCCTAACGGCAGCGGGGTCCTCAAGTGGGCTCCGCTGCCTCTCGCTTTAGGTAGGCGTCCAGCACGGCGGTCGGCGTGCCGTCTTGAATGATCCGCCCCTGATCGAGCCAGATGGCGCGGGTGCACCAGCTCTCGACAATCGGGGTGGCGTGCGACGATAGAACAAGAATCTCGGCGCCGCGGACCATGTCCTCAAGCCGTGACTTGGCGCGGTCCATGAATGCGGCGTCGCCCGCCAGGAACCATTCGTCCATCAGCAGCACCTGCGGCCGGATCGCGGTAGCCAACGCAAAACCAAGACGGATAACCATGCCGGAGCTGTAAAACCGTAGCGGCAGGTCCAAGAACTCGGCTAGGTCCGCAAACTCCTGCACGTCATCTTCAAGCCGCCGGACGGCCGGAGCGTTCATGCCGTTAAAAAGGCCCCGCAGGGCGATGTTCTCACGTCCGGTCAGCTCCGGATTCATGCCGAGGTTGGGGTCCAGCAGCGCGCCGATCGATCCCTCGACCCGGACTTGGCCGACCACCGGCTCGTATATGCCCGCCAGTGTCCGGAGCAGCGTTGTTTTGCCAGCGCCATTGCCTCCCACGAGGCCTAGTCGGTCGCCACTACGCAGGCTCAGAGAAATATCGCGCAGGGCTTCCACCACGATCCGGCCGCCATCCGATTGCAGCCGGCTCTGGCGTAGGCGGCCGGATGCGGCGGCGAACATGGTGCGTTTCAGGCTGCGTCCGTTGCCGTGGTAGATCGGGAAGCTGACGTGTACGCCCTGGACATCAATCGCGACCATCAGCGCTAGATCCAGAACGCAAGGCGGCTGCGGGCGCGGGTGAACAACACCCATGACAGCGCAAGCAGGGCTAGGCTGTAGCCTACTGCCGACATCCAGATCAGGCCGTGCGGCGCATGCCCGAGTAGTGGGCCGCGCACGACTTCGAGCAGTGTGTAGAACGGGTTAAGCCATAGGACTTCGGCCGCGGTCCCGGTCAGTAACTCGGGCTTCCAGATGATCGGGCTGACAAAGAAGGCGATCTGCATCACGCTGCCGATAATGGGCGGGATGTCCCGGAACCGCGCGCAGACGGAGCCGAGCAGCAGACAGACCGCGAGCCCGTCCAACAGCCACAGCACGAAGCCCGGCAGTGCCAGCAATGCCGTCCAGCTTGGCCAAACGCCGAAAATCACGAATACGACCACGATCACGATCACATTATGCGCCAGGACAAGGACGTTGCGCACGACGGTCCGGAACGCATGCAGATGGAATGGCATGCGCATGGAGCGGATCATGCCCTCAGCCTGCTGAAAACACGTGCATGCGTCGGTGACGAGGGTCGAGAGGAAGCCCCATAGGACAAGCGAGAGTGCCAGATATGGCAGGTAGTCGTGTATCTCCATTTTAAACAGTGTCGAATACAACACACCCAGTGCAGCGACCATCACGGCGGTGGATAGCGTAAGCCAGAAGGGGCCGAGCATAGAGCCGCGATATCGCAGCCGAATATCGAGCCACCCAAGCGTCGCCGCCAGCCGCCATTGGTGCACGGCGTCGCTCAGGTCGAGCAACGCCAAGCGTCGCCGCGCGGACGTGGAGAGATCGGACAGCATCACGAGTGATGTGCGGCTGGGCGGTGCCAAGGTCGTGCTCATGTTGGCCGGCCCTACCCGATCCATCGGCCGACGGCAACCAAGGCGATCCGGCCGGCCCCGACTGGCGATTTTGGGTTGCATCGAATCCGGCGCTGGACTAGTGGGTTATGTGGCTTTCCTACAGGCCCAAATGAGCGCGGACAGGGTCCGCCTCATGCGGCGGGGTTGTCCCGTTTTGCTTTCCGGCCGGCTATGGCCGCGCCACGACGGAGGCTCCGAGCTTTGCCCCTCTCCGATCAGTACGGCCGTGTTGCGGCTGCCGTTATCCTGGCGTCCGTCGTCTCGGCGTGTGCATCTAACCCACCGATCAGCGCGCAGCAGGAGAGTTCGAATTATCGCAGTATGGCCCGCGGCAGTTACGCGCCGCCGGGCCCGCCTAACGATCCGTGGGGGCCCTACATTACGGAGGCCGCCGCCAAGTTCGACGTGCCGGACCGGTGGATCCGCGAGGTAATGCGCCAGGAATCGGGCGGTCACCTGTTTGGCCGGGGCGGGCAGCTGATCACATCCGGTGCCGGCGCCATGGGCCTGATGCAGGTCATGCCGGCCACCTATGATGAAATCCGTGGCCGCTATCCGGAGTTGGGCGACGATCCGTTCGATCCGCATAACAATATTTTGGCCGGCACCGCTTACATCCGGGAGATGTACGACATCTACGGCTCGCCCGGCTTTTTGGCGGCGTATAATGCCGGACCCGGCCGGATGGATGACTACCTGACCCGCAGCCGGACACTGCCCGATGAGACCCGGCGCTATGTGGCTAACATCAGTGCACGGTTGAGCGGCCAGCCGAACCGCCCGAGCCCCGGTGAGCAGTACGCGATGAACGCGGCGCCGCTGCAGATAACAGCCGGGTCGCGCTACTCGGCACCGCCGGTACAGTTTGCACGTGCGGAGCCGTCGCCGTCGTCTTCGGGGGGAGCCCGGATTGTGCTGGGCCAGCCGACGCCGGTGGTGGTGGCGCCGGTCGAGATCGCTGCGCCGACACAGTTCGCCGCCGCGTCACTGCCGGCTGAACCATCGAACCGTATCCGCCTGACGCCGCAGCCAGTTGAGTCGGCATCCGAGCCTGTGCAGATGGCCAGCGTGGCCCCGCCGGGCTTCACGTCCTACACACCCTCGGCGTATGCCCCGCCCCCTGCGTTGGAGCCGCGCGCCACTCTGGGCCAGTCCGCATCGCTGCCGGAGCCGCCGCGTCCGGTGCCGGCCCCGCCCGTGCCGGCGTCTGCGCAGTCCCAACAGTTCGCGGCGTTGCAGTCGCCGGGTACGTCGCGCCGCCTTGGTTTCCAATTCGTGGCCAGCGCCAACGCCGCGCCGGTCCGCCACGCGAGTATGCCTGGCGGCTGGGCGGTGCAGGTGGGCGCGTTCGCCAACCCGAACCTGGCCGCCGCAGCCAACGCCGCCGCGAGGGATCAGGTGCGGGATGTGCTGGGCGGCGCTCAGCCGTTAGTGGCGACCGTTCGGGCGTCGAACAGCACGCTATATCGAGCGCGGCTCACTGGCCTGTCGCACGACGCAGCAGCCCATGCCTGCGAGCGGCTAGCGCGTAGCCGGACGAACTGCATGGTCGTTTCGCCAGACGCGCAGTCTTAGTTCTCTCGCAAGACGCGTTTTCTGGGGCCGCCGATTGGTCCGTTAGTTTAACACCGCCGTCCGGCGCGTAGTCCTATGCGATACACAGGGCCGCCCGCGCCTCGGCAGGGGTCGCGACAGAACGCTCGTGCTCCCGCACCATCGCCGCCGCCATGCCGACAAGCTCCGCATTACTCGCAGCTAAGCGGTCGCGGCTGGCGCGGATATTATCCTCCAATCCCGTTCGCACCCCATCGGCGCCACGCGCCAACGCCCAGCCCATCACCCGCGCCTGGTTTACGCCGATGCCGGCCGCGGTCCAGGTGGCGTTGGGAAGCACCTGCCGGATTTCGGCTAACATAATATCCAACAGCCGCTCCTCGGCCGGTAGCGCATTCTTCACGCCCATCACAACCTGCACGTGGGGCCGCTCATCCATCAACCCAGCGTCGATCAGGCGGCGGGCGCCATGAATATGGCTGAGGTCGAATAGCTCGATCTCCGGCCGGACGCGGTTGCGTTGCATGCGGGTGGCCAGGTCGACAACCAACGTGGCCGCGTTCTCATACACGATCGTCGGGAAATTGACCGACCCGGTCGACAGCGACGCCATGTCTGGCGCCAGGTCGAGCGAATTGCCGCGCGCCGCCTGATCCCTGCCACGGCCGCCTGTGCTGAACTGGATAATCATGCCGGGGCAGTGCCGGCGCACGCCCTCCTGCACCGCGGCAAACAGGGCTGGGTCGCTTGATGGTGTCTCGTCCGGATTGCGGACGTGGATGTGCACAAGGCTCGCCCCGGCCTCGAACGCAGCATGGGTGCTTTCGATTTGCTGGGCCGGGGTGACGGGCACGGCCGGGTTGTCGACGGTACGGGGAACGCTGCCGGTGATTGCGACGGCGATAACGACTGGATTAGACATCGAAAAATAGTTTTCCTGTGAGCGCTGCCGGTGAATGCTGAACACGAACCGCCTCGCCTTGGCACGGGCGATCAGATTCGGGCGGTGCCGCGGTCCAGTCGTGCGATCAGGTCCTGACGTGCGGCCGGGTCGGGGATCATCTTCCTGATATCATCTTTCGGGATCGGTGGATCGCCCTCGAAATATATCTGGGTGATCAGCCGGTGTGCAAACCCGGTGCCGAACAGGGAAAGATGCACGTGTGCAGGCCGCCAGGAGTTGGCGTGTTTGGGGTACGGAATGCGTACCGGCCCTTCGCACTCGATCGGCGGGGTGCGCAACGCACCTAGTAGCAGGCGGGGCGCATGCAGCAGGGTGGACTTATTACCGCCCGTCAGCGGCGGGGGTAGCGGTCGTGTTACCGGCCAATAAACCCTTGCGTCATCGTTTCTCCCGCACTGGCGCTAGCGCCAGTCGAATGGGCGGGCCAGGGTACGTACGGAGGCTACTATGCTGCAGAACACGCGTGACGGCTCCACGGTCGTCCTCACGCTCGACTACCCCGCGCGGCGCAACGCGCTAGCGATGCCGATGCGGGTCGCGTTGCTGGCGGCGCTGGACGCGATCGAGGCGGACCGACTTGTGCGCGCCATCGTGCTGACGGGCGCCGACGGTACGTTCTGTGCCGGCGGCGATATTAGCGGTATGGACGCGGCGGACCTGGCGGCGGGGCGGGAACGGTTTCGCGTAGGCCACGCAGTCGTGCGCCTGCTGGTGCAGGGGTCAAAGCCGGTCGTGGCCGCGGTCGAGGGCGCGTGCGTCGGCGCTGGATTGGCGTTGGCGTTGTGCTGCGACACGATCGTAGCGGCAGCAGACGCGCGATTTATGGCGGGGTTCGGGGCGATCGGGCTGGTGGGCGATTTCGGCCTGCTGCACAATTTGCCGGCGCGGGTGGGGCAGGGGCGGGCGCGGCAGATGCTGCTGTACGGCGAACGGACCGACGCAGTGGCGGCGCACGCGATGGGCCTGGTGGACAACCTGGTGCCGCCGGGCACGGCGCTAGCTGCCGCACTCGATCGGGCAGGGCGGCTCGCGGCGGCCGCGCCATTGCCTATCGCGCTGACCAAGCAGTGGCTCGGCCGCGGGCTGGATGCGGTGCTGGCGTGGGAGCGAGACAGCCAGGCTGCGCTGTTTCAGACGGCCGACCACCGCGAGGGGCGGGCGGCGTTCCTGGACAAGCGCCCGCCGAGCTTCACCGGTGGCTGAACCGGTTACGGCACCGCGCATCAATGCGGCGGCGATGGCACTCATGGTTCTGCTATGCAGTGTCTGGGCCGTGCAGCAGGTCGCCAGCAAAGTTGCCCTGACGGAAGGCATGCCGCCGTTCTTTCAAGCCATGGCGCGGTCGGCTGTGGCGGGCGGACTGTTGCTGGGCTGGATCCGGCTACGGCAGGGGCGAGTCGGGCTGCGACGTGCGGTGACGCCGGATGCGTCGTGGTGGCCGGGCCTACTGACAGCCGTTTTATACGCGGCCGAGTTTCTTTTGCTGTTCGCAGGATTGCAGCGCACCACAGCGTCACGCGCGGTCGTGCTGCTGTTTACCGGCCCATTCTTCACGGCCATTGGCGCCCATTATTTTATTCCCGCCGAGCGGCTGCGGCCCTCACACGCGGCTGGGCTGGCGCTGGCGTTTGCGGGCGTGGCGGCCACACTCTCGCAGTCGGGAGCCAGCGGATCGCTGCTGGGCGACGGAATGGTGCTGGGTGCTGCGATCGGGTGGGGCCTGATCGCCGTCATTGTGAAGGCGTCGCCCGCCATGGCCCGGTTGGATGCGCCGCGGGTGCTCACGTACCAGACGGTCGGCGCGCTACCGTTCCTGATGGCTGCTGCCGCACTCAATGGCCAATTGAGTTGGCCGGACGCGAGTGCTCGGGCGTGGTGGGCGCTTGGCTACCAATGCGTGGTCGTGGCGTTTGGGAGCTATTTGGCGTGGTACTGGCTGATCACAAAGTACCCAGCCGGCAAATTGGCGGCGTTCACGTTTCTGACGCCGCTGCTGGGAGTGGTGGCGGGTTGGGCGTTGCTGGGCGATCCGTTGGGTTGGCCGATCGCCGCCGGGCTGGGCTGCGTCATCGCCGGGCTGATGCTGGTGAACCGGCAATGAGGCGCTATTTGCCGAGATCCGGTGTACCCGCGGACGTGCTGCCCGGGGTGCCGCGTTCCGCGGGGCTTGTCTGCCCGCCGGAGCCCGTGCCCTGGTTCGCCATGGGGGGTGCCGCGCTGAATGGCGACCCGCGCACGGGACCCGCGGCGTCGGTGCGGCCGCTGCCGGCCCGGTCCGCGGGCGCCACGCTCGGCGTACTCACGTTAGGGACAGGCGCCGGCGTCCAGACCTGCTGGGCCGCGGCGGGGGTGGCCAGCAGTAACAAAACGATAATGGCACGCATTGGAATTCTCCGTTCCGCCGCCAACGTGGGCGGACCCGGGTAGTTGCCGTCGTGGATAATCGTGACACTCGGGGCAGCGCTGATGCAGACGTGGCGAACGGCGCTGCAGCAGCGGCTGCGGGGCCGATTCTCGGTCGCGACAGCCGGGTTCGTGCGGTACGTCTACGCCGTTCCCGTGGGCGTTGTGCTGGTCGTCGGCTACAGGCTGCTATGGGGTGGAACGCTGCCGGTCCCGGGATGGCCGTTTGTGCTGGGCTGCGCCGTAGCGGGGCTGGCGCAGGTTATCGGCACGTCGCTGCTGATCATGTCGTTCGGCTATCGCAGCTTCGCCGTGGGTACGGCCTATGCCAAGACCGATGCGGTGCAGGCGGCGGTGGTTGGCGCGGTGGTATTGCACGAGCAGCTTTCGGCCGGTGCCTGGGTCGGGATCGCGGTCGGGCTGGTGGGGGTGGAAACCCTGTCGTTGGCCGGGCAAAACCGGGGGCAGCTGCTGCGGGCGTCGGTGCAGCCGGCGGCGTTATGCGGGTTGGGCGCCGGTGCCGGGTTCGCGCTGACGGGCGTGGGTATCAAATTGGCGGTACAGTCCGTTAACCCCCCCGACCCGGCGCTGGCGGCCCTGTGCGCGCTGGTGCTGACCAACGCGCTGCAAACCATGATGCAGGGCGGCTGGATGGCCTGGCGAGAGCCGGCGGGCCTGCGTGCGGCGTTTACCGAGTGGCGGAGCGCGATGTGGGTCGGCGTGCTGTCGGGCCTCGGCAGCGCCGGGTGGTTCACGGCGTTCGCGCTGGCGCCAGTGGCCCTCGTGCGGACCGTGGGCCAAGTCGACATGGTGTTCACACTGCTGTTCAGCCGGTTCTATCTGCGTGAGGCGATGCGTTCATCCGACGTGCTCGGCCTAGCCCTGATTGTATCGGGCGTCGTCACCGTCTTGCTGTTCCACTGACGGACGGGGATAGTGAAGCCATGACCGAAATGCTGTTGGACGTGAAAGGCCTGTCGTGCCCGCTACCCGTGTTGCGGGCCAATCGTGCGCTGCGGGGGATGGCGCCTGGCGAGCGGTTGCGTGTGCTGGCGACCGACCGGGCGGCGGTTGGTGACTTCGCCGCGTTTTGCCGCGAGACCGGCCATGCGCTGGTGTCGCAGGGGGAGGAAGCAGGCGTATTCAGCTTCACCATCCGCAAGCGGGACCCGGCGTGAAGCCCACCGCGCTATTCACCCATGTGGCGTGCCTGGATCACGATACCGGGCCGTACCATCCGGAAAACGCAGGCCGGCTACGCGCCGTGCTGCAGGCCTTGGATGACGAGGGTTTCGCGACGCTGCTGCGGGAGCAAGCGCCAGCCGCCACGGACGCGCAGTTGGCGCTGGCGCATCCGGCCGCGTACGTGGCCGCGCTGATGGCCATGGGTACCATCGCACCCGGCACCTACCACCGTATCGACGGCGACACGCTGATGAGTGCCGGTAGTATCGACGCGATCCGCCATCAGGCAGGGGCGGCGATCGCAGCCGTCGATGCGGTGATGGAGGGTTGGGCCGGTACCGCATTCGCGGCTGTACGCCCGCCCGGCCATCATGCGGAGCGGCAGCGGGCTATGGGCTTTTGCTTCGTCAATGGTGCCGTCATCGCGGCCCTACATGCACGGTCGCGGTGGGGACTGCGCCGAGTGGCGGTGGTTGATTTCGACGTACACCACGGAAATGGCACGCAGGACATCGCGGCCGACGACGCGGAGTTTCTGTACATCAGCAGCCACCAACACCCGTGTTATCCGGGCACCGGCTTTGTGTCCGAAACCGGCGTCGCGGATAACGTCGTCAACATGCCGCTGCCGCCCGGTACAGATGGCCCGCAGTTTCGCGCGGCGTGGCTGCGCACCGGGTTGCCGCATCTGGCGGCGTGGGCACCGGAGCTGATTATAATCTCCGCCGGCTTCGACGCGCATCGGGCGGACCCGTTGGCGGATTTACGGCTGGACACGGCGGATTTCGGCTGGATCACCGACCAGCTTCTGGCCATCGCCGATCGGGTGTGTGGCGGGCGCGTCGTGTCGATCATGGAGGGTGGGTATGATCCGGATGCACTGGCCGCGTCCGCCGCCCTTCACGTCCGCCGCCTGATGCGGCAATAGACGCGGGCATTTTACAGAGGGTTTTGAATGAGTGACGATATCGCCAGCCTGTCGTTTGAGGCGGCGCTGGCCGAGCTGGAAACGATCGTCCGTGGGTTGGAGGCTGGGTCGCAACAGCTAGAGACGGCTATTGCCTGTTACGAACGCGGCGACGCGCTGCGGCGGCATTGCGAGGCGAAGCTGGCGCAGGCGGAGGCGCGGGTTCAGGCCATCGTCGAGCGCGCAGACGGGTCGGTGTCACTGAAGGCGATGGAATGATCGTTCATGCGTTAGCAGCGCGGGCGGCGGTGATCGAGGCGACGATCGATGCGCTGCTGCCGGTGCCGCCGGGTCATGAGCGGCGGCTGATCGAGGCGATGCGCTACGCGACGCTGGGCGGCGGTAAGCGGATGCGGGGGTTTCTGGTGATGGAGGCGGCGTCGCTGTTTGGAAACGTACCCGGCGCGGTGCGGGCGGCGGCGGCGGTTGAGATGCTGCACGCGTACTCGCTGGTGCATGACGACCTGCCATCCATGGACGATGACGACGTGCGCCGCGGCCAGCCCAGCACGCATATCCAATTCGATGAGGCGACGGCGATCCTGGCCGGCGACGCGCTGCAGGCCCGCGCGTTCGAGGTACTGGCCGAACCTGAGACCCACCCCGAACCGGCCGCCCGCTGCGCGCTGGTGCTGGCGCTAGGCCTGGCGTCGGGTGCTGCCGGCATGGCGGGCGGACAGATGATGGACATGGCGACGGAGGGCATGCGCCTATCCGAGGACGAGGTCATGCGGCTGCAGGCGCTCAAAACCGGACGGCTGATCCAGTACAGTGTTGAGGCGGGCGCGATACTGGGTGGGGCGGACCCCGCACAACAAGCGGCGCTGGCGGCCTATGGCGCGGATCTGGGCGCGGCGTTTCAAATTGCGGATGACGTGCTGGACGTGACCGGCACGACGGCCGGGATCGGTAAGACGGCCGGCAAGGATGAGGCAGCGGGCAAGGCGACCCCCGTGTCATTGCTGGGCGTGGACGGTGCGCGGGCACGGGCGGCGGCGTTGTCGGCGCGGGCAGTGTCGCATTTGGCCGGATTCGGGGCGGGGGCTGACCCGCTGCGGGCGCTGGCCGCGTACGTGGTGGCGCGGGAACACTGAAGGCGCCCCCGAAACGCCGTGCGGATCAGCTGCTAGTCGATCGCGGTCTGGTGGAGTCGCGGGCGCGGGCTGCAGCCCTAATTCTGGCGGGTAAGGTGTGGACCGGCGACCGGCGCGTGGCGAAGGCGGGCGATGCGCTGCCAGACGGCGCGGCGCTGGAGGTGCGGGGCCAGGACCACCCTTGGGCTAGCCGCGGCGGGCTGAAGCTGGATCATGCGCTGACCCATTTCGGGCTCGACCCGGCTGGGCTGGTATGTCTGGACGTAGGTGCCAGCACAGGCGGGTTCACGAGCGTTTTGCTGGCGCGGGGGGCGGCGCGCGTGCATGCCGTCGATGTCGGACACGGGCAGCTGGCGTGGTCGATACGCAGCGATCCACGGGTGGTGGTGCGGGAGCGGTGTAACGCACGGCATCTATCGGTTGCAGAGGTGCCGGACCCGATCGGGGCATTGGTGTGTGACGCGAGTTTCATTGGGCTGCAAACGCTACTGCCGGCGCCGTTGGCATTATGCGCGCCTGGGGCATGGGCGGTGGCGTTGATCAAGCCGCAATTCGAGGCTGGGCCGGGGCAGGTGGGGGCGAAGGGCGTCGTTCGTGACCCGGCCGTACATGCGGCGGTGTGCGAGCGGATTGTGGCGTGGTGGAGCGCGCTGCCCGGGTGGGCGGTGTTGGGGGTGGTGGAGAGTCCGATTACGGGGCCGGAGGGGAACCGGGAGTTTTTGATTGGGGCCGCGTTCGATAGGTAAGAAAACTATGCGGCGGCGTTACGCCACGCGACCGCCGCTGCCATAATGCAACGAAAGCTAACACGTTGATAAAACGATTCGAGACGAACTCTGAGATCCCTGCTCGTTAACGTCAGCCGGTAATCTGCCTCAGCCACCCTAGCACCTCGCCCGGCGCCTCCTCCGCCACATAATGCCCCGCAGCAACCGCACCGCCTGTCACCTTGCCCGAGCAATACTCCCCCCACAGGGCCAAGGGATCATACCATCTGCCAATCCGCCCCTTCGCTCCCCACAATACCAGCATTGGGCATGCCACCCGTACCCCTGCTGACCGCGCGATTCGGTCATGTACCAGGTCGATCGTGGCGGCCGCCCGATAATCCTCGCACATCCCGGCGATGGCGGCCGGGTCGTGGGCAGCAGCCAGGTAGTCGGCCAGCGCTTCGGCCCGGAAGAAGCCCGGCTCCTTCGATTCCCGCGCCGTGTGGGCGTGAAACCACGTGGCGGGGGCGGCGTTGATCAGCTCTTCTGGAAACGGGTGCGGCTGCGCGAACCAGAACCAGTGGTAGTAACCGAGCGCGAACGACATGTCGGTTCGTTCGAAATGCTCGATGGTCGGCACGATATCCATCACTGCCAGCCGCGTGACCCGGCCGGGGTTATCCAGCGCCAGCCGGTGTGCGACCCGGGCACCGCGGTCATGTGCCACCACGCCGAAAATGTCGTGCCCCAGCGCCGTCATCAACTCCGTCATGTCGCGTGCCATCGTCGCCTTGGCATACGGCGCGTGATCGGTGGTCGGTGCTGGCTTGAACGAGCCACCATAGCCGCGCAAGTCCGGGCAAATGACGGTGTGGGTCTGTGCCAGCGTCGGTGCCACCGCGTGCCACATGGCATGCGTCTGCGGGTTGCCGTGCAGCAGCAGCAGCGGCGGTCCGGAGCCGGCCATACGTACCCGCAGCGTCCCGTCCGCGACCGGCACGTGGGTCAGGGTAAAGTCCGTGAAGAAATCCATTACACGCCGTCGACGATCACCAGCGTGGACGTGGCCGCCGCCATACGCATCGCCAGCAGCGGCTGGTAGGCAGGGCTGGCGTGGAACGCCTCCGCCGCGGCGCGATCGGGAAACTCGATCACCACCAGGCGACGGTCGGGTAGCGGCCCCTCCAGCACTGTGACCGCGCCACCCCGCGCCAGATAGCGCCCCCCGAACTTCTCCAGGACCGGCAATACACCGACCCGGTACTGCTCAAACAGCGCCGGTTCATGCACGGCGATATGGGCGATGATGTAGGCCGCCATCTACGCAAGCTCCTGCAAACGGGCCAAGAGGAAATCGCGGAAAACCATGACGCGCTTCGAGTTACGAAGCTCCTCCGGATAGACGAAAAATACGTCGACCGTTGGGGCTTTCAGATCCGGTAGCAGCCGCACCAGACCGTTTAGCTCATCGCCCATCCAGTCCGGCAGCACACCGATACCCAGGCCCGACCGAATGGCACCCGCCATGGCCGTCAGGCTGTTTACCTCCAGCAGCGCCCGTCGCGACGACCCAGCGCGACGCCCGGCCTGCGCCAGCCAATTAATATCCGCCACGGGGGGCCGGTAATCGCCGAACAGGATCAGTTTATGGTCGTCCAACGCCTCTGCCCGCTCTGGCGTGCCGGCGCGGGCCAGGTAGTCGGGATGCGCCACCACCACCCAGCGGATCGACATTAAATGACGCTGCACCAGATCGGGCTGCCGTGGCGGGTGCATGCGGATGGCGACGTCGGCCTCCCGCATCGCCAGATCGAGGTCGTTATCATCCAGCAGCAGCGTCATCGTGACGTCGGGATACATGCGAAGGAACCCCTCCAACCTCGGGGCCAGCCAACTACTGCCGAAGCCGACGGTGGTCGTGACCTTGATCCGCCCGGCCGGCTTTTCCTTGCTTTCCGTCAGCAATGCCTCGGTCATCGCGAGCTTGGCGAATACTTCCCGGACAGTGCGGTTCAGGCTTTCGCCCTGCTCCGTCAGTATCAGGCCTCGGGCGTGGCGATGGAACAGCGGGACCTGCAGCGCTTCCTCCAGCGCCGAGATCTGGCGGCTGACGGCGGATTGGCTGAGGTTAAGGCTTTCGCCGGCATGGGTGAAACTACCCGCGTCGGCGACAGCGTGAAATACGCGCAGCTTATCCCAGTCCATGCCGTCCTACCCTAATTGCCACGCCAGCCTAGGCCGGGGTTCATTCCGCCGCTAGTTGCTCCGTCACCTGAGCGGCAGGTTCCACCGACAACGTCAAAAACCGATCCGCCTCTAGTGCCGCGATACACCCCGTACCGGCCGCGGTGATCGCCTGCCGCCACAGCTTGTCCTGCACGTCACCGGCTGCAAACACTCCGGGCACGCTGGTCTGGGTGAGGCCCGGCGTTGTCAGCACGTACCCCTCCGAGTCGAGTTCGATCTGACCGCGGAACACGGCGGTGTTGGGGGTGTGGCCGATCGCGATGAACACGCCGTCGACGGGTAGCTCCTGCTCGACGCCGGTGCGTGTATGACGCAGTCGGAGCGCGCGCACGATCTCTGGCTGGCCGCCGCCGAGTATCTCCTCCACCGCGTGGTCCCATAGGACAGTGACCTTTGGATGCTCGAACAGGCGCCGTTGCAAGATTTTCTCAGCCCGCAACGAGTCACGGCGGTGGATCAGCGTGACCCGGTCGGCGTGGTGGGTAAGGTGCAGGGCCTCCTCCACCGCCGTATTACCGCCGCCGATGACGGCTACCGTCTTACCGCGATAAAAGAACCCGTCGCAGGTCGCGCAGGCCGACACACCGGCCCCCTGCAACCGCTGTTCGGACGGCAGGCCCAGCCAGCGGGCCTGTGCTCCGGTCGCGATGATCACGCTATCGGCCAGGTACACGTCGCCGCTATCGCCCACGCAGCGGAACGGGCGCTGGCTGAAATCGACCTCCATGATGATATCGTTCAGGATGCGGGTGCCGACGTGCTCGGCCTGCTTCGACATTTGTTCCATCAGCCACGGACCCTGGATCGCGTGCTCAAACCCCGGATAATTCTCGACGTCTGTGGTGATCATCAACTGGCCGCCGGGTTGTAGGCCCGCTACCAACACCGGATCCTGCCCGCCCCGGGCCGCGTAAATAGCAGCCGTGTACCCGGCGGGACCGGCGCCGATGATGAGCACCCGTGTTGCGATCGTCTGCATGAAATCATCCTTTGGCGAGGCTTGGTTCCCAAGCCGGTACCGCGTAATATAATTGCGCAGGGAAGCAACGCCACAATGAAATTGACTCGATGAAGGAAGATCTGCCGGGCCTGGATCAGGTCGACCGAAGAATCCTGCTCGAATTGCAGCAGGACGGCCGCATGACGAATGTGGAGATCGCGCGCCGGGCGGATATCACCGCCCCCCCGTGCCTGCGCCGCGTGCGCCGGCTGGAGGAGGCGGGCATCATCCGCGGCTATCACGCCGACATCGATCCCGCGCAGCTAGGGTGGGAGATCGTGTTCTTCGCCGTCGTCGGCCTCGAGAGCCAAAAGGAGGCAGTGCTTAGTGCGTTCGAGCGCACCGTCGCCCAATGGCCGGAGGTACGGGAGTGTCACATGATCCGCGGCGGCGGCGACTTCCTGCTGCGGCTGGTTGCCCGCGATACGGCCGATGAGAACCGGCTGACCCAGCTGCTGACCGGTGCGCCGTCCGTCAGCCGGGTGCAGACGCTGCAAACGATTCGCACCAGCCTCAGCCTCGCCGGGGTGCCGCTGTAGTGTGGTTATGGGCGTTGGCGCTGCTGACCGGGGTGCGGTTGGTGGCGGCAGCGGCGATGCCGATCTCGGCGGATGAGGCGTATTACTGGGTGTGGTCGCGGGCACTTGCGCCTGGATATCTTGATCATCCGCCGATGGTGGCACTGTGGATACGGCTCGGTACGGCAATCGTTGGTGAGACAGAGTTAGGTGTGCGGCTGCTAGCACCCCTGGCCACGGCGGCCGGAACGCTGCTGTTGGTTGCGACGGGTGACGCGCTGTTTCCGGGACGCCGGGTCGGCCTAGTGGCCGGGGTGCTGATGAACGCGACGCTGATGCTGGGCGTAGGCGCAGTGACGATGACGCCCGATACACCGGCAATTTTATTTTGGACTGCAACCCTGGCCGCGTTGGTGCGGGTGTGCCGGAACCCGAGCTGGTGGCTGGCTGTCGGCGTCGCATCCGGGCTGGCGCTGGACAGCAAATACACGGCGGCATTCCTGGGCGTCGGTATCGTTTTGTGGCTGATACTATGTGCGCGGGAGCAATTCTTGCGCTGGCAGCTCTGGGCCGGGGGTGCGATCGCCGGTCTGCTATTCGCCCCGGTGGCCGCATGGAACGCGGCGCATGACTGGGTCAGTTTCGTAAAGCAGGGCGGGCGTACGGGCGACTGGATGCCGGCCCAAGCCCTAACCCATTTGGGCGAGTTGGTGGCAGGGCAGGTGGCGCTCGCGACGCCCTGGGTTGCGGTGCTGTTCGGCGCCGGGCTGGTGATGGCTGTCCGGCGCGCCCGTTTACGGGACCCGGCCTGGACGCTGATCGCGGCCATGACGATTCCGGCGCTGCTGGTATTTGTGCAACACGCGGTGGGCGACCGGGTACAGGCGAATTGGCCGGCGGTGGTCTATCCCGGCGCGGCGCTGGCGGCAGCGGCGCTGGGCTGGCGGTGGCGTGGGGCCGCCGCGCTGGGCCTGACGATTGGCTTGCTGGTGCTGGTGCAGGCCACGGCCGCGCCGCTCCGGCTGCCGCGGGCGTATAGTCCGCTGCTCGTCCGGTTGGGCGGCTGGGATCGGTTGGTGGCGAGTGCGGCCGGACTCGGGGCCGGCCGATACGTCGCCGCCGAGAATTACGGCCTCGCTGCATTATTGGCGTGGCATGCCCCGGGTACTCGCGTGCTGGCGGTCGGGCCGCGATGGGCGCTGTTCGACCTACCCCGGGCCGATCCGGACATCGGCACGGGCGTGCTGATTCTCAGTACACGACGGAGCGAGCCACCGGACCCCGCCTACTGGGTCGACGTCGATCCGCTTGCCGACCTCGTGCGGGCGCAGGACGGCATCGTGGCCGAGACTTTTCGCGTCTATGATGTGAAGCTGCGCGGACCTGCCACCATCCTGCCGGAGCGTCGACCGTGATCCCACCCACTCATGAGGACGTTCGTGCGGCTCTGGCCCGCATCGCGCCCTTCGTCACGCATACGCCGATGCTGCGAAGCGCGGCGCTGGACCGAATAACGGGCGGCACGATCGTGTTGAAACCCGAGTCGCTGCAGCGCACCGGCAGTTTCAAGTTCCGCGGTGCCACCAACGCCACCCAGCGCCTGGACCCGGCCGTTCGCGCCCGGGGCGTCGTGGCACCGTCATCGGGTAATCATGGTCAGGCGCTGGCCTGTGCGGCGGATGGCCTCGGCATACCCTGCACCATTGTCATGCCGGCCGACGCGCCACGCATTAAGGTCGAGAATACCCGGGCGTGGGGTGCCACCATCATTCAGTATGACCGCGCGACCGACGACCGGCTGGCCATCGCGCAGAGCGTTGTGGACCGCACGGGCGCCACGCTCATCCCGCCATTCGAGCATCCGGATGTGATCGCCGGGCAGGGGACGCTGGCGCTGGAATTGCTGGCCGACGCCGGGCCACTGGATTTTTTGCTGGTCTGCACCGGCGGCGGCGGCATGGTCGCGGGCTGCGCGCTGGCTGTCGAGGGGACGGGTACGCAGGTCTACGCGGTCGAACCGGCCGAGTCGGACGACACGGCCCGCAGCCTACTCAGTGGTGTGCGCGAGCGTAACGCGCCGGGCGGTAGCCTGCTATGCGACGCGCTGCTGACGGAGCAGCCAGGAGCGCTCACGTTCAGCATCAATCAGCCGCGGCTGGCAGGCGGGCTGGTGGTGACCGATGCGGAGGTGCTGGATGCGATGCGTTTCGCGTTCCTGGAGTTGAAGTTGGTCATCGAACCGGGTGGTGCCGTGGCGCTGGCCGCAGTGCTGTCCGGCCAGATAGACGTGCGCGGACGCCGGGTCGGGGCGGTGCTGAGCGGTGGCAACGTGGATCCGGCGACGTTCGCCCGTGCCCTATCGGACGCGCCCGCAACGCATTCTTAACCCCGCGACGCCAGTGTGCACTGGTAGGTGCGGAGCGGTTCTGGATGGCGGTCAAAACGCGCGTAAGGCCCATAATCGTCATCCGGAAGGAAGAGGTGGTCGAGGCCGGGCATCACGGCGGGGCATGGAAGGTGGCGTATGCCGACTTCGTCACGGCCATGATGGCGTTCTTTTTGCTGATGTGGCTGCTGAATGCCACGACGGAGGAGCAGCGGGTCGGGCTTGCGGACTACTTCAGTCCCAATAACCTGATGGCGCGCAGCAATTCCGGCTCGGGCCAGCCGTTTGGCGGCACCACGCCCAACACCGTTGGATCGATGGCGTCCGACCGTGGTGCCGTGCAGTTGATGAAGGCGAAGCCGATCCCGATGCTGGAGGTGGACGAGGATGACGGTGACACCCCCGCAACCCCGGTGGCCAAGCGGGATACGGGTTCCGGTCCGGGTGAGGCGGGCAAGGCCGAGGCTGGAGTGGCCGGTCCGGGCGAGGCGACGGCGGTGGCGAGCGTCCAGCTTCGGCTGCCTACCCCTATGGGTCCCACGGCGTCACGCGAGGAGCGGCGGGAGGAGCAGGAGCGGGCAGCGTTCGAACATGCGGCAGAACAAATTCGCGACGCCGTCCGCACCGACCCAACACTAGCCGATATCGCCCGGCAGCTCGCGATCGACATCACGCCGGAGGGGTTGCGGATCCAGATCATGGATGAGGACCGGCGGCCGATGTTCCCGTCCGGATCGGCGCAAATGGCCGAGCGCGCCCGGGCGTTGCTGACAAAGGTGGCCCCCGTGCTGCTGCGCCTGCCGGAGCAGATCGCGATCGATGGCCATACGGACGCGGCCGCCTATCGGGGAACCGACCGCACCAATTGGGAGCTATCGGCCGAGCGCGCCAACGCGACCCGGCGTATTCTGGTTGAGCTAGGCCTCCCCGACGACCGGTTCAGTAGCGTCACGGGCCACGCAAACCGGCAGCCGTTGATCACGGATGACCCACTGGCGGCGGCCAACCGACGGATTGCGATCATGGTGCTGCGCCGGGCGGTGCCGACGGTTGTCCCGGCCAGCACGCCAGCAGCTGCGCCCCTCGCTACGCCTCCCACCACGCCCAACACACTCAGCAGTCCGGGCTGAGCGCGCCATGCTGACCGTTGGTGGCCTAGTCTTCCTGCTTGTCTGCGTGTTCGGCAGCTACGTTCTGTCCGGCGGTAGCCTGGAACCGTTGCTCGAGGCGATGCCGTTCGAACTGCTGACCATCGGCGGCGCCGCCATCGGCACGTTCGTCATGTCCAACAGCATGCACGACGTGAAACACACGCTGGGCGGGTTCAAAAAGATCCTGAAGGGGGCAACCTACCACAAGGCCCAATACATCGACCTGCTCAGTCTGCTGTACTTTTTTACCAGGCTGGCCAACTCGAAGGGCCCGATGGCGCTCGAAGCGCATATCGAACAGCCGGAGGAAAGCAGCGCGTTCCAGAAATACCCTGCCATCCTGGCCAATCACCACGCGACGGCAATTATTTGCGACTATCTGCGCATGCTCGGCATGAATGCCGACGACCCGCACCAAACCGAGGATTTGCTCGGCCGTGAACTGAAAAAGACACTGCATGAGGAGTTGCACGGTGCGCACGCCCTGCAGAACATGGCCGACGGCCTACCGGCACTGGGCATCGTCGCCGCCGTGCTGGGCGTCATCAAGACGATGTCGCACATCAGTGAGCCGCCGGCCGTGCTGGGTGCCATGATCGGCGGGGCGCTCGTTGGCACGTTCCTGGGCGTGCTGCTGGCCTACGGCATGGTTGGCCCGTGTTCGGCGCGGCTAAAGGGAATTGTGGATGAGGAGAGCAAGTACTTCGAGGTCATCCGCGCCGTGATCGTGGCGCACCTTCATGGCAACGCGCCGCAGATCAGTGTGGAGACGGGGCGTAAGATGGCGCCAAACCAGCACATGCCGAGCTTTCAGGAGTTGGAGGTGGCGCTACAGGGGGCGGGTACAGCGTGATGCGGTCATCGGCCTGAATATGCGGCGTCGCTGCACTACTCGGTCAAGGACGATCAGAGGGTATCCCGAAGTCGAGCCCTGCCACTTGGCCAAGTTCAGAATTATTGTTCAACTATCCCACCGGTAACGGATCGAAATACTCGATGGTTTTGGGCCCACGGTCTTCTAACGACGGGACTCGGACGGGTTCATTCAAAGCCCTCAATCGCCACCAATGCAGCGCTGAAGCCCGTGGTTCAGCCAGCCAGACTGAACCACGGCACTTCGAGTAACTGTAACGGCCTGGTTTAGGGCGATACCAGTCCGGGCAGCCGCTAGCTCAGCGTTTCCGAAAACAGCGACGTCAGCGACGCCCAGCTGCGTGCGTCGGCCGTCGGGCTGTAGCGGATCGCGTCCGGCATGTTGCGGGTGGCAGCCGTGGGCGCGGTGAAGCTGTGGACCGTGTTGCCATAGAGATGCATCTGCCAATCGATGTCGGCGGATCGCATCTCCGCCTCGAACGTCGCGCGTTGCTCGGGCGGGATCATCGGGTCGTCGGCGCCGATGCAGACCAGGATTTTCGCGCGGATGTTCTTGGCGTCGGACTGCGGTGCCGCGGTGCCGAGGCCGCTATGAAACCCAACCACGGCCCGAATGTCTGCACCACCGCGGGCGAGTTCGAGCGCCATGGTGCCGCCGAAACAGAAGCCGATCGCGGCGATGCGGTGGGCATCCACGCCGGTTTCGGCCGTCAACGCGTGCAGCGCGGCGACTGCGCGGGCGCGGGTCCGGCCCGGTGCCGCGAATAGTGGCTGCAGCAAGCCGATCGCTTCCTCCAGCCCTGAAACAAGCTTCGCGTCGCCGTGCAGATCGCAGGCCAGGGCATGATAGCCCATGTCGGCTAGCCGCTCGGCCTTGTGCAGCGCGTGGTCGCTGAGGCCAAACGCCTCCGGGAAGACCAGCACAGCGGGCGCCGTCGCCGGGCCGGCGCTGAAGAACTGGCTGTGCATCGTAAGGCCGTCGGCCGTGTAAGTCAGGGTCTTGCTCATCCCGCGCGCTCCATCGTGAGGGGGCGTTGAACCATCCCCGGCCGCGTCCGACAACTCACCCGCCGAGTGAAGCAAGCTCAAAATCGCGGAATTGCTGTCTCAGTGCCAACTTGTTGATCTTACCCGTGGCGGTGTGGGGCAGTTCCTCCACAATTACGACCTGATCTGGTACCCACCACTTCGCGACCCGGCCATCATAGCTGGCTAGCATCGCGGCGCTGTCGATTGTGCGGCCGGGCTTGGGCACGACAATAAGCAACGGGCGCTCATCCCATTTCGGGTGGCGCGCGGCGACGATCGCGGCTTCCGCCACGTCCGGGTGTTCGACGGCGATGTTCTCCAGTTGGATGGAACTGATCCACTCGCCGCCCGATTTTACGATGTCCTTCGACCGATCGGTGATCGCCATCATGCCGTGGGCGTCGATGGTGGCGACGTCGCCGGTGGCAAACCAGCCGTGGGCATCGGTCGCATCGGCATCCGCGTTCATGTAGCGCTGGATGACCCAGGGGCCGCGCACCATCAGGTTGCCGTACGTGACACCGTCCCACGGCAGGTTGGTACCGGTGTCGTCCACGATTTTCATGTCCAACCCCGGCACCGCGCGCCCCTGCGTATACGGCATCCGCTTCACCTCGTCGGGCGTGAGAGCGGCAAAACCCGGCTTTGGCGCGTAATAGGTGCCGAGCGGGCTGGTCTCCGTCATGCCCCACGCGTGGTCGACGCGCACGCCGTACTCGGCCTGGAACGCCTCGATTAGCATGGCCGGGCAGGCCGATCCGCCGCAGATGAGCTTTTCCACCGTATCGAGCCGCTCACCCGTAGCGCGAAGATGCGTCAGCAGGCCCATCCACACCGTCGGCACCCCCGCCGACATCGTCACCCGCTCACTGTTCAGCAGAGTGGCGAGGCTGGCGCCGTCCAACTGGCGGCCGGGCATGACTAGGCTCGCGCCCACCATCGGCGCGGCGTACGGCATACCCCAGGCATTGACGTGAAACATCGGTACGACCGGCATCGCGCGATCGATGCTGCGTAGGCCCATGACATCACGAAGATTAATGGCGTAGGCGTGTATTACTGTACTGCGATGACTGTACAGCACGCCCTTCGGCTTACCGGTCGTGCCAGACGTGTAACACAGCGCGCTGGCTGCCCGTTCGTCTAGCTGAGGCCAGTCATAGTCGTCTTCTGCCAGCAGGTCCTCGTAACACAATAGGTCCTGGCCTGAGCCCACCGGAATATCCGTCATCTCCGCCCGGCAACCCATGACGATAATGGCACGCAGCGCGGGCACGCGGGGCGCGATGGCGGCCAGCAGCGGGGCGAAGGCCGGATCGGCAAACAGCAGTACGCTGCCGGCGTCAATCAGGATGTGGACGATGTCGTCCGGAGCCAGGCGCGGGTTCACGGTGTGAACCACGGCCCCCATGCCGGACACGCCATAATACAGCTCGAAATGCCGATGCCCGTTCCAGGCCAGCGTCGCGACCCGGTCGCTGTCCTGCACGCCCAGCCGCCCCAGCGCCCGCGCCAACTGCCGCGCCCGCCGCTCCAAAACTGCATAGCCGTGCCGCACGATCGTACCGTCGCCCTGGCGGGACACGACCTCCCCCTGCGGATGATGGCGTGCGGCATGGGTCAGGATGCCGGAAACCAGCATCGGCTGTGACTGCATCAGTCCAAGCATGGACGTCTCCCTCGTTCATTAAACACGTGTTCTGAGTACGATGGACTGGACCGCGGACGCTGTCGATGCAGTTGAAGGAGGTGCCGCACCCGCGTACCGTGCTCATAAACGGGGGACCGCGTATGTCCGGCTTTGCAAGCACCACCGACCTGGCCGACAAGTCGATTACGTTCAATGAGCTTGCGCCCGGCTGCTACGGCTACACAGCGGAGGGGGACCCCAACTCCGGCATCATCATCGGCCCGGACAGCGTGCTGGTGGTCGACGCGCAGGCGACACCCGCCATGGCTCAGGGGATCATCGACCGAGTGCGGCAGGTGACGGACAAGCCGATCCGGCACGTGGTGCTGACCCATTACCACGCCGTGCGCGTACTGGGTGCGAGCGGGTTTCGCGGCGCCGAGATCATCGCGTCCGACGTATGCCGGGCCATGACCGTCGAGCGCGGGCAGCAGGACACCGATAGCGAGATCGGTCGCTTCCCCCGCCTTTTTCGCGGGCGTGAGGGTATCCCTGGCCTGACTTGGCCCACGCTCACGTTCCATCGCCGGATGACGCTGTGGCTCGGCGATCTGGAAGTGCAGATCATCCACATCGGCCGCAGCCATACGGCCGGCGATACGGTGGTCTGGGTGCCGCGGCATCGGGTGCTGTTCAGCGGGGACGTCGTGGAGTTCGGCGCCACGCCGTATTGCGGTGACGCCCATTTTGCGGACTGGCCAGCCACGCTCGACGCGGCGCAGGCGTTGGACCCGCTCGCCATCGTGCCCGGCCGTGGGCGTGCGCTGGTAACGCCCGCCGAGTGCCGGCAGGCGATCGAGGGCACGCGCGCCTTTACCGCCGACCTGTTCGCCGTCGTACGCCAGGCCGGTGATGCGCCGCTGAAGGCCGTGTACGATCAGGCGATCGCGGCGCTGCGCCCAAAGTACGGCCACTGGGTCATTTTCGACCATTGCATGCCGTTCAACGTCAGCCGCGCCTATGACGAGGCCCGCGGCGCCGACCATCCGCGCATTTGGACCGCCGAACGTGATATCGAGATGTGGCGGGCGCTGGAACGCGGCGTGCCGGTGCCGACAGCGGAGGCGTAATGCACGCGTCACCCACCTACGGCGCCTCACCACCCGCGGCCGATGGACGCTGGCATCCGGCTGTCGTGGTGGGGGGCGGGCTGGTTGGGCTGACATTGGCGCTGGACCTGGCGCAGCGCGGCGTGCCGGTCGTGCTGCTGGACGATGACGACACCGTCAGCACCGGCTCCCGCGCGATTTGCGTGGCCAAGCGCACGCTGGAGATCTTTGCGCGCCTCGGCCTCGGGCGGCGGATGCTGGCGAAGGGCATCACCTGGAATGTGGGCCGCGTGTTCGCGCGGGACCGGGAATTATTCAGCTTCGACCTGCTGCCGGAGGACGGACACCAATACCCGGCATTCATCAACCTGCAGCAGTATTACGTCGAGGAATGGCTGGTCGAGGCGTGCCAAGCGGCCGGCGTGGACCTGCGCTGGCGCCATCGGGTCGTGGCCGTTGCCGGTCGGGCCGATGGAGCGACTGTCACGATCGAAACCGACACGGGCGGCTACACGCTGCACGCCGATTGGCTTTTGGCGGCGGACGGCGCGCGCAGCTTCGTACGGGAAACGCTCGGGCTGTCATTTGTAGGCCGGGTGTTCCGCGACCGGTTCCTGATCGCGGACGTGCGCATGCAGGCGCCGTTCCCGACCGAGCGTTGGTTCTGGTTCGACCCGCCATTCCACCCCAACCAGTCGGCCCTGTTGCATAAACAGCCGGACGATATTTGGCGGATAGACCTGCAACTGGGCTGGGACGCCGACCCGGAGGCCGAGCGCGACCCGGCCCGCGTGACCGAGCGCGTGCAGGCCATGCTCGGTCCCGACGCGCGGTTCACGCTGGAATGGGTCAGCATTTACACCTTCCGCTGCCGGCGCCTGGAGCGGTTCGTGCGCGACCGCATCGTGTTCGTGGGGGACAGCGCGCATCAGGTCAGCCCATTCGGTGCCCGCGGCGGCAATGGCGGCGTACAGGACGCGGATAACCTGGCCTGGAAGCTGGCGGCTGTGCTGGGCGGTGCGCCCGCGTCGCTGGTCGGCACCTATGATGACGAGCGTATCGCCGCGGCCGACGAGAATATCCTGCACAGTACGCGCGCGACCAACTTTATCACGCCCAAGACACCAGCCGCCCGCGCCTATCGCGACGCCGTGCTGTCGCTGGCCGGCACGCACCCGTTTGCACGGGCGATGGTAAACTCGGGGCGGCTGTCACGCCCGTGCCGGCTGGTGTTGCGCGGTGACAGTGACATGTGGGACGGGGTGCGGCCGGGTGACCCGGCGATCGACGCACCGCTTGTTGATGGCTGGCTGCTGGACCGAGTGGGCGGCGGGTTTACCCTGCTCGCGTTCGGGGCCGCCGCCCTGATGGACGGCGTGACGATCGTGGACGTTCCTGCCGACAGCATCGCCGCTCGCCGCTATGGTGCGTCCCCTGGTGGCGTTGTGTTGATCCGGCCCGACCAGCACGTGCTGGCGACATTCAACCGGTTCGACGCGGTGCGCATCCGGGCGGCGATCGACGCCTGCCTGCATCGCCCGGCCGCGCTGGAGCAGGCGGCATGACCGACCCCGATGCGCTATTCGCCGCGTTGGTGGCCGCGCATGACGGGCTGGACGACGCAGCGTCGCGCCAACTCGACGCCCGGCTGGTACTGTTGCTGGCCCACAAAATCGACAACGACGCCGCCGTGCTCGATGCGCTGCGGCAGGCGCAGGAGGCTTCATGAACGCCACACTCCGACCCAGCGTCACGACCACCAACGCGGGGTACCAATCGGGCTTCGGCAACGGGTTCGAAACGGAGGCGCTGGCCGGCGCGCTGCCGATCGGCCGCAATTCACCGCAGCGTTGTGCCTACGGCCTGTACGCCGAGCAGCTGAGCGGCAGCCCGTTTACGGCACCGCGCATGGCGAACGAGCGGAGCTGGCTGTATCGCATCCGACCCACGGTCCAACACTGGGGCGCGTTCCGACCGGCGCCGCCCAGCCTGTGGCGCACCGCCCCCTGCGCCGAAATTGTGGTGCCGCCGGCCCCAATGCGGTGGGATCCGTGGCACGCGAACGCGCCAGGCCTGTCATTTATCGACGGCATGGTCACGATCACCACGGCCGGTGACGCAAGCTCGAACGCCGGCATGGCCGCCCACGTTTACGTCGCCGGGCGCGACATGGTGGACGAGTACTTCAGCAACGCCGATGGCGAATTGCTGATCGTGCCGCAGGACGGGCGCCTGCATTTGGCGACCGAGTTCGGCCTGATCGACCTGACCCCCGGTGAGATTGCCGTCATCCCCCGCGGCGTAAAGTTCCGGGTGTCGCTACCGGACGGCGCTGCCCGCGGCTATGTGTGCGAGAATTACGGCGGCGCGTTCACCCTGCCGGAGCGGGGGCCGATCGGCGCCAACTGCCTGGCGAATACGCGCGATTTCCTGACACCCCACGCCTGGTATGAGGACCGGGAGATCTCGAGCTGCTTCACGCTAAAGTACAATGGAGCGTTATGGCGAGCGGATATCGCGCAAAGCCCGCTCGACGTTGTCGCGTGGCACGGCAATTACGCCCCGTACAAGTACGATTTGCGCCGGTACTCGCCGGTCGGGCCGCTGCTGTTCGACCATGCGGACCCCAGCATTTTCACCGTCCTGACAGCACCCAGCGAAACGCCGGGGACGGCCAATATCGACTTTGTCTGCTTCCCCGACCGCTGGCTTGTGGCCGAGGATACGTTCCGTCCGCCATGGTACCACATCAACGTCATGAGTGAGTTCATGGGCCTGATCTATGGCCAGTACGACGCGAAACCGCGCGGCTTCGTGCCAGGCGGATTCAGCCTACACAATGCAATGTTGCCGCATGGCCCCGACGCCGATGCGTTCGAGGGCGCAAGCGCTGCGACGCTGGCCCCGCGCAAGCTGGAGGGTACGATGGCGTTCATGTTCGAAAGCCGACACCGGCAGTCGGTCACCCGAGCAGCGGCAGAAGCGCCGGAGCTGCAGCGCGACTACATGGATTGCTGGTCCGGTCTCGCACGGAAATTTACCCCATGATCGACCACACTCACGACCCCACGCTGACCAGTTGGGTCGAGTGTGCCAACGGCCACGCCGACTTTCCGATACAGAACCTGCCATTCGGCGTGTTCAGCCCGCTGGCCGGCGCACCCCGGGGCGGCATCGCAATTGGCGACATGATCCTGGACCTACGCGCGTTGCATGAGGAAGCGTTGCTGGACGACGAGGCGCAGGGTGTTGCCCATACCTGCATCGGGCCGTCGCTAAACCCGTTTCTGGCATTGGGTGCCGGGCCGCGCCGGGCGTTGCGGGACGCGGTAAGCGTATTGCTGGCGGACGGGTCAAACCCGCGACCGCATCTGCTGCACCGGGCGGCTGACTGCATCTTGTACCTGCCGGCGCACGTTGGCGATTACACCGATTTTTATGCCGGCATTCACCATGCGGAGAACGTGGGCGCGATGCTGCGGCCCGACGCGCCGCTGATGCCGAACTATAAATGGCTACCGGTCGGCTACCATGGCCGCGCCAGCACGCTTCGCCCCCCCGGTGAAGTCCGGCGTCCGAACGGCCAACGTAAGCCGGCGTCCGAAGCCACACCCAGCTTCGGCCCTAGCCGGGCATTGGACTACGAGCTGGAACTGGCCGTCTGGGTTGGGCCTGGCAGCGCCATCGGCACCAGCGTCCCGATCGGGCAGGCACATGAGCACATCGCCGGTTACAGCCTGCTGAATGATTGGTCGGCGCGCGACATCCAGGGGTGGGAGTACCAGCCGCTCGGCCCATTCCTGGGCAAAAGCTTCTGTACGACCGTCAGCCCCTGGCTGATTACGCCGGAAGCGCTGGCCCCGTTCCGCGTGGCGCAGGCCCCCCGCGACCCGGCCGACCCGGCGCTGCTGCCGTATCTATCCGATGCGCAGGATCAGGCGGCAGGCGCGCTGGGCTTAGTTGTCGAAGTACTGATCAGCACGCTGCAAATGCGTAAGGCCAGCATGGCCCCGCATGGTGTGTCGTCCGGCTCGTCGACGGCGCTGTACTGGACGCCGGCGCAGATGCTGACGCACCTGGCCAGCAACGGCTGCGCGCTTAACCCGGGCGACGTGCTGGGGACCGGCACGATATCCGAACCCGGCGCGCCCGGCTGCCTGCTGGAACTGACACATGGCGGGCGGCTACCGCTGTCGCTGCCGTCTGGCGAGACGCGGCGGTTTCTGGAGGACGGTGACACGATCACGCTACGCGCGCGGGCGAGCCGGCCGGGGTGGGTGACGATTGGGTTTGGCGACTGCACCGCGACTGTTTTGCCCGCAATGTAAGGGGCTACTACCAGGGCTGATTTATCCCATATCTGGGGTCACCGGAGGTATGTTACGTTATGAGTCGTTCCCGTTTCCTGACTGGTTTGGTTGTCGCGACATTGGCCCTTTCGCCTGGTCTGGCGCTGGCGAAGGCCGGCGGGGGTTCTTCGTTTGGCAGTCGAGGTGCCCGGACTTACTCCGCGCCACCCAGCACCAACACGGCACCGTCGATGGCGGCACCGATGGAGCGCAGCATGGCACCGCGCGCGCCAACCGGTGACATAGGTGGCCCGGGCTTTGGTGGTGCGCCGCGGCGGTCGGGCGGGTTCATGTCTGGCCTTGCCGGCGGTCTGCTGGGTGTCGGCATCGGTAGCATGCTGTTCGGCGGCGGAATGTTCGGCGGCGGGGGCTTTGGCCTGATGAGTCTATTCAGTCTGCTACTGCAAGGTGCGCTGCTGTTCTTCGTCGCCCGCTGGCTTTTCCGTCGCTTCGCCGGGCCGGCAATGGCGGGCGGTCCGGCCATGCGCACGGCCGGACCGGCTCCGAACGTCATGCCGATGCAGGGTGCCGCGGCGGGCGGCGCGGTTGCGGTCAATAAGGCCGACTACGTCGCGTTCGAGCAGCTATTGCAGGGCGTTCAGGCGGCTTGGACGGCCCGGGATACGAACGCGCTGTCCAACCTGGCATCACCCGAAATGGCCGGCTACTTTGCGGAGCAGCTGGCGGATCACGCGAGCCGCGGCGTAATCAACAGCGTGACCCATGTGAAGCTCGAACAGGGCGACTTGTCGGAGGCCTGGAGCGAGGGTGCGCGTAACTATGCAACGGTAGCGATGAAGTTCTCCGCCCTCGATGTGACGCGAGACCAAGCGGGCCGGGTGGTGGAGGGCGATCTTGCGCTGCGCACCATGACGACGGAGCTGTGGACGTTCGTGCGGGCTAGTGGCGGCCGCTGGATCCTATCGGCGATCCAGCAGGTTCGATAGCGAAACAGATACGGCCCGGGAACGAATCCGGGCCGCCTGCGTTCGGCACATAGTGTTCAATCACCTAAAGTTCACAGACTGGAATCGAAGTCTGCCGTATGCACCGCCAACAGAGGCGAATGTCGTCCAAGATGGCGAGGATCACACGGTCGCATGAACGCATTATACCCCGGTCCAAAATACCCGAGCGGAGTTCTTGCCGGTAGTGGAACGCACCACTACCGGGCTGTCTTCATTTCAGACACGCATCTCGGTACGAAGGGCGCCAGGACTGACTTCTTGGCTGACTTCCTGGCGACCATGACCTGCGACACCTTGTTTCTGGTCGGCGATATCGTCGATGGTTGGCGGCTGCGCAAATCGTGGTTTTGGGATGCAGAGCACGACACGGTCATACGCCACATCCTACGCCACGCCCGCAACGGCACCGCGGTAACCTACATCCCCGGCAACCATGACGAAATGTTCCGCGCCTGGCTGCCTACGGCACTCGACCCCACAACGCTTGAGGTCGCAGGCATCGCGCTACGGAATGAGGCGGAGCATGTAACAGCCGACGGCAAGCGGTTCCTAGTGACCCATGGTGACCAGTTCGACAGCGTCGTCCGTTATGCCAAGGTTCTGGCCCATTTGGGCGACAGCGCCTACGTCACATCGCTTGTGCTGAACCGCCATTTCAACGTCATACGGCGGAAGCTTGGCTATCCGTACTGGTCATTGAGCCAGTGGTTGAAGCGCCAGGTGAAGGAAGCCGTGAAGGCGATCGACCGGTTCGAGGCGGCGCTGGCCGGTGAGGCGGAACGGCGCGGATTCGATGGCGTCATTTGCGGACACATCCATCATGCGGAGATGCGTCAGGTTGGTCGCGTGATGTATATGAATGACGGTGATTGGGTTGAAAGCTGCACGGCGCTGGTCGAACATCACGACGGACGGATGGAGCTGATCGATTGGGCAGCGGTCAACAACCTCAGCTTCTTCTCACCCCGGGCCGGCACGGGCCATCTGACGGAGCGGGTCTGACCGTTACACCCTCTGCCCTGCAGAATCTGTTAAACCTGCGGATCTTGATCGTCAGCGACGCCTGGTACCCCCAGATCAATGGAGTCGTGCGGACGCTATCGACGCTCGCGACCGAGTTGGAGGGGTTGGGCCACCGGGTCGAGGTGATCGGCCCGGAACGGTTTCGGACGGTGGCACTGCCGACCTATTCCAGCATTCGCGTGGCGCTGTGGCCCGGCCGGTCGTTGTCGTCGATGATCGAGCAATTTCAGCCGGACGCGCTGCACATCGCAACGGAGGGACCGCTAGGATTGGCCGCGCGACGGTGGGCCGTGCGCCGCGGATACGCGTTTACCACGGCGTTCCACACCCGATTCCCGGAGTATCTGCAAGCGCGCACAAGCGTTCCGCTCGGTATCAGCTACGCGTGGTTACGGCGGTTCCACAATGCTGGGCGCGGGATGATGGTCGCGACGGGCACGCTGCGGCAGGAGCTGTCGGGCCGTGGGTTCCGCACCGTCCGTCCCTGGACCCGGGGCGTCGACCTGCGTCGATTTCAGCCACTACCGGCACCGGCGCCGCAATTCCCAGGGCCCGTATTCCTCTATGTCGGCCGGGTCGCGGTGGAGAAAAACATCGGTGCGTTCCTGTCGCTCGATCTGCCGGGAACCAAGGTTGTGGTCGGCGATGGCCCACAGCGGGAGGCGCTGCAGCTGGCCTATCCGGACGCTGTGTTTTTGGGTGAGCAGACGGGCGACGATCTGGCGCGGGTGTATGCCGCCGCCGACGTGTTCGTGTTCCCGTCGCTGACCGATACGTTCGGGCTGGTTTTGCTGGAAAGTCTCGCGTCGGGTACGCCGATTGCAGCGCATCCAGTGACGGGGCCGATCGATATACTGGCCGGGGCGGCGCCCGGGGTGGGGGCGTTGGATCACGATCTGCGGGCGGCGGCGATGCGGGCGCTGTCGGGTGACCGGCAGGCGTGCCGCGCCCATGCCGAGCGGTTCTCATGGCGAAAATGCGCCGACCTGTTTCTATCGAACCTGGCTGTCACGCGCCGGTCTGTCTGATCGTTTGCCGGGGCGTGACCCCTATGCTACCGCCCGGCAATGATCAAACAGGCGCTTCGCCACCGTTGGGTCCAGGCGGGCGGGGTCTGGGCGGGGACGGCAGCGCTGCGATCCACTCTAAACAGCACCGCCTGGGTGATGGAGGGGTTACCACCCGCGTACCTCGATGGAAGCCCGGCTATTTTCGCGTTCTGGCATGAGCGGCTGCCGCTGATGCCAGCATTGTGGACGGGCGCGGTCGGTGCCCGCCATTGTGCTGGCCGGGCGCCGGGACGGATGGCGGTACTCGTCAGCCGTAACCATGACGGGCGCCTGATTGGACAGGTGATGGCGGCGTTCGGTGTGGAGCTGGCGCACGGATCATCGGCCAAACGCGGAGAGCAAAAGGGCGGGGCCGGCGGCGTACGGGCGCTGCTGACGTTTCTCGCAGACGGCGGGCAAGTCGTGATTACGCCGGATGGGCCGCGCGGGCCACGCCGGGTCGCGGCGCCGGGGGTGGCCCAGCTGGCGGCGTTGGCCGGGGTACCGATCGTGCCGTGCGGCGCCCAGGTAACCCGGCGGCGCACGCTACACACATGGGATCGGATGGTGTTGCCGGTGCCGTTCGGGCGAGGCGCGATTGTTTGCGGCGCGCCGATACAGGTGGCGCGCAATGACTGGGCGGCAGCGCTGCCCGTAATCGGCCAGGCCCTGACAGACGCCGCCGACCGAGCCGATGCGCTATGCCGCTGACGGACCTGATCTGGCGCGGCCTGGCGACAATGGCCGCCCCATTGCTGCGCCGGTCGCTGCGACACCGTGCCGCGCGGGGCAAGGAATGGGCCGGTCGCCTGCCGGAGCGGGAGGGCATCGATGCCACCCCGCGCCCGCCGGGTAAGCTGGTGTGGATCCATGCGGCAAGCGTCGGAGAAAGCGTGTCGATGGTACCGGTGCTGCCCCATCTGGCGGGGGTCACGGTGCTGTTCACGACCGGGACCGTCACGTCCGCGGCCTTGCTGGCGCCCATGCTCGGCGATGTTATAATGCACCGTTTCGTACCGCTGGACGTGCCGACGTGGGTGGCGCGGTTCCTCGATCACTGGCGGCCGGACGCGGCGGTATTTGTCGAAAGCGAGTTGTGGCCGAACACGCTGGCTGCATGCAGGGCGCGGGCGATCCCCGCCATGCTGGTTAACGCCCGCATGTCGGAGCGCAGCACCCGGGGTTGGGGCAGGGTGCCCGGCTTGGCCCGGCAGGTGCTGGGAACGTTCGCGCAGGTCCGTGCCCGATCGAATGACGACGCGACCCGGCTGCGGCGGCTAGGGGCTTCCAACGTGGTGGTTGCGGGCGACCTGAAGCTCGCGGCATCGGTATTGAGCGCCGCCGCGGAGGAGGTCGCCCGGCTACGTACCGTCATCGGCGACCGACCCGTGTGGCTTGCCGCCAGCACCCATCCCGGCGAGGAGGCGATCGCCGAGTATATTCACCAAGCACTAGTGGCCGAGCTGCCGGACCTGCTGACGATCATCGCACCGCGCCATGCGGGCCGGGGGATCGCGTTATACCCAGATGCACCCCATCGCGCGGCAGGGGAGGACCCGGCGGGCGGGCTATGGATTGCCGATACCATGGGTGAACTGGGATTGTTGTACCGGCTGGCACCCGTTGTGTTCGTGGGCCGTAGCCTTGTTGGTTGCGGCGGGCAGAACCCGTGGGAGCCGGCGCGGCTGGGCTGTGCGATCGCGGTTGGGCCGCATACAGCCAATTTCGATGATGCCGTGTTGGCGTTGTCCGCCGGCGGGGCGCTGACGGTCGTGGCCAACGCGGTGGCTTTGCAGGGCTGGGTGCGGACGATGCTGACCGACCCGGCCCAGCGTCGGGCGGCATCGGTCGCGGGGCAGCGTGTGGCGACAGGCGCGCCCGGACTGCCGGCGGACACGGCCCGGGCGATACTGGGCCTGATCGAATGAAGGCGCCCGCATTTTGGCAGCGTGACGGCCTGCTGCCGCGCGTTTTGCAGCCGGCCGCCTGGGCCACGGCTCGGCTGACAGCGCGGCGGGTGGCGCGGCCCGGCTGGACGGCGTCCGTACCGGTACTGTGCGTCGGCAATGCTGGCGTGGGTGGTGCGGGTAAGACGACGGTCGTCCTTGACCTGGTGGGACGACTGCAGGCACGGGGCCGCCGGGTGCATTGCCTGACGCGTGGGTATGGTGGACGGGCTCCGAGCGACTCGGTTTTACGGGTCGATACGAATGCGCCAGCGGATTGGGTGGGGGACGAGGCGCTGCTTCTGGCGGCCGCGGCGCCGACCTGGCGCTGTCGAGATCGGGCGATGGCGGCGCGGGCGGCGATTGCTACTGGGGCGGATGTGCTGGTGATGGATGATGGGTTGCAGAATCCGACGCTTCGGCCGACGGCGTCGTTGCTGGTGGTGGACGCGGCCGTGGGGTTCGGCAACGGCCGGGTCATGCCGGCGGGACCGCTGCGGGAACCGGCCAAGGCCGCCGCCGCGCGCTGCCGGGCGGCGGTGTTGATCGGTGATGGGCCGCTGCCGCCGCTTTCGCTAGAGGTTCTGCGCGCGCACTTGACGGCCGATACGCTGCTGCCGTCGGTGCGTGTGTTCGCGTTCGCCGGGATTGCCCGGCCGTCGAAATTCCACGCCACGCTGCGGCAGGCGGGCGCCGTGCTGGTGGGCCATGCGGACTTTCCCGATCATCACCGGTTTCGCGCCAACGAGCTGCAGGATGTGTTCGATCGCGCCGCCGCATTGTTTGCGACGCCTGTGACAACGCCGAAGGACGCGGCCCGACTGAACCCCCTTGACCGGGACCAGGTGCAGGTGGTTGGGGTGTGGCTGGTGTGGAACGATCCAGACGCGATCGAGGCGCTCATCGACGAGTTGCTCGCCTGATCAAACGATACAAAACAGAGACGAACCCTCATCCCGGATATTTCGCTGTCATCCTGGCGGTTGTGCTAGCAGCCGATGCGTTTGGGTTCGTGCTGTCGCTGCGCTCGCTATGCCACGGCTTCTTTATACGCCGTAGTTCTGGTGCTACCGATCTACTCAT
>JANPPS010000295.1:0-12051 GCA_031428635.1 Rhodospirillales bacterium | reverse complement strand
CCTCATGGCCCGGCGTGTCGATGAAAGTGATACGCTGGTGATTCCCAATCTCGACCTGATAGGCACCGATATGCTGGGTGATACCCCCCGCCTCACCGGCCGCCACGTCCGTGCTGCGCAGCGCATCGAGCAGGCTCGTCTTACCGTGATCGACGTGCCCCATGATGGTCACAACGGGAGCCCGCGGCTTCATGTCAGTATCGACGTCGTCCTCGCCATCGATGCCGATCTCCACGTCGCTCTCGCTGACCCGGCGGCTACGATGGCCGAACTCTTCGACCACCAGTTCGGCCGTGTCAGCGTCAAGCACTTGCGTCACCGTCGCCATGACGCCCATGCGCATCAGCGCCTTGATCACGTCCGGGATGCGGGCGGCCATACGGTTGGCAAGCTCCTGCACCGTGATCGCCTCGGGCAACACGACGTCGCGTACAACCTTGACCTGATCCGAGCGCAGCATCTCAAGCTCGGCCTGCCGACGCTCCCGCTCGCGCAGACGACGAACACTGGCGAGGCTGCGGGACTTATCGTCATCGCCTTCGATGGCGGCCATAACGTCGATACGGCCAGGACGGCGGCCAGGCTCACCGACTTTCTTGACGACGGGCACCGGGCGCTTGCCAGGCAGTACCAGTCCGCCCGGACGGCGGCGCGGTGCCTCCTCGTCCTCTGGGCGAGTAGGCTTCAGACGCAGCGTCTCAACAGGGCCGGCCGGAGCGCCTGCTGGGCGCTGTGCCGGCGCACCGGGCACGCGGGCAACGATCGGCGCGGGCGTGGCCGATTGAGGGGCCGCAGCGGCAGCCTCGGCCGCGGCGGCCTCTGCACGGGCGCGGACCTCGTCCTCGATCTGGCGACGCTTGGCCTCCTCGGCGGCCTTGCGCGCTTCGTCCTCACGACGCCGGTTTTCCTCGGCGGCAGACAGGATCGAGATCTTCTCCTGCTCGCGCCGCTCGGCCTCGCGCCGGGCCTGGTCTTTGACCTGCTCGGCGAGCACGCGCTGGCGGACGGCGATCTCGGTCGCGGTCAGCGCCCGTCCGGCGCCCGCGGCGGGACGGCCAGCAATAATTGGCTTGGGCGGCGCGCCGGGCACCACCGGGGCGATTGGCGCGGGGCCGGTCGGGGCCGGGGGCGCCAATGTCGTCCGCTTCTTCTTTACCTCAACCTGCACGACCTTGGAGCGGCCATGGCTGAAGCTCTGCCGTACGGACCCGCCGTCGACTGTCCGCCCAACATCACCCCGCCCAACGGGGCGCAAAGATAGCCGCCCCTTCGCCGTGTCTGTCTCGTTACTGCCGTCGCTCATGCACCCGCCTGTTCACCAATCGTCGACTGCGGGCTCATGCCCTGCAGCCGTGTAATCTCTGTCTCCAGCGCCTCGGCCAGCCGGCCCTTCGCTACCGCCACGTGCACAACATGGTCACGGCCGAACACCGCTCCCAGGGCATGGGCCGATAACGGGGCCGCCGCCAGCACGTCACGCACGCCACTCATTAACCGCGAGCGTTCATCGCTGCTTCCATCCCACGCCTGGATTACGATCCCGACGCGCCGGGATTGCAGCCATTCGCGCGATTTCTGGAACCCCGCCACCGCCTGTCCAGCGCGCCGGGCCAGGCCTAATAACTCCGCCACTCGCCGGGACAGTCCGGCCTGGATGATCTCCAACAGGTCTGCCGGCACAGTCACCTGTCCGCGCGCAGCTCGCGCAAACGCGCCCTTGGAGCGCGCGGTTACTAGCACATCCCGACGCGCACTCAACCAGATTCCCCGGCCGGGCAGCTTTGCAAGCAGATCAGGGGTCACGACCCGGTCGGGGGACACCACGAACCGGATCATCCGCGCCCGATAATCCCGCTCCCGCGTGACAACGCAGCGGCGCAACGGGCCGGTTTCGGGTTCCTCGTCTGCGTCCGCCGGGTCGACTGCCGCTTGCTCCTCCGCGTTATTCGACATCCGGCTCCGGGTGCGCGGCCTCGGCACCAGGCTCCCCTTCCTCACCGAACCAATGCGCGCGGGCGGCCATGATGACCTGGTTCGCCGTGTCCTCGTCCATGGCACCCGCGCCCACGATCTCCACCAGTTCGTCCGACGCCAGGTCGGCCAGGTCGTCCAGCGTTTTCACACCTTTCTCACCCAGCAGCACCAGCATTTGCGGGGTAATAACCTCGATCCCGGCGATGTCGTCCGAAACGCCAAGCGTCACCCGCTTCTCGTGCAACTCCTCATCTCGGCGACCCAGATAGGCTTGGGCGCGGCGGATCAGTTCGTCGGCCACGCTTGCGTCGAAGCCCTCGATTTCGGCCAGCTCCTCGGGTGCCACGTAGGCAAGTTCTTCAATGGACGAAAAATCCTCCGTCACCAACAGGCCGGCGATCACGTCGTCCACATCCAGCGCCTCGACAAATAGGCCCGTCTTGCGGCGGAACTCCTCCTGGCGGCGCTCGCTTTCCTCGGCCTCCGTCAGAATATCGATGTCCCAGCGGGTCAGCTGACTCGCGAGCCGAACATTCTGGCCGCGGCGTCCGATGGCCAGGCTCAGTTGTTCGTCTGGCACCACGACCTCGACCCGGCCGGCTTCCTCATCCATCACGACCTTCGTCACCTCGGCCGGGGCCAGCGCGTTCACGACGAACGTCGCGTGCTGGCTGGACCAGGGAATGATGTCGATCTTCTCGCCCTGCAACTCCTGCACAACGGCCTGCACGCGGCTACCGCGCATGCCGACGCAGGCACCGACCGGGTCGATCGACGCGTCACGGCTTATGACGGCCATTTTTGCCCGGCTTCCGGGATCGCGGGCGACGGCCTTGATCTCGATAATACCGTCGTAGATTTCGGGTACTTCCTGCGCAAACAGCTTGGCCAAGAACGCGGGGTGCGTGCGGCTCAGGAAGATCTGCGGGCCGCGGACCTCGTCGCGCACGTCATAAATATAGGCCCGCACGCGATCGCCGTTACGGAAACTCTCACGCGGGATCAGCTCGTCGCGGCGTAGAAGAGCCTCGGCCTTACCCAGTTCCACCATCATATTCCCGTATTCGGTGCGCTTCACAATACCGTTTACGATCTCGCCGATGCGATCCTTGAACTCGTCGTACTGCTTCTTGCGCTCGTACTCGCGCACGCGCTGGACGATGACCTGCTTGGCCGTCTGCGCGGCGATGCGGCCAAAGTCGATAGGAGGCAGCGGGTCGATCAGGTGGCCGCCCAACTGAATGTCGGGTTGGAACTTACGGGCGATGTGGAGCGGGATTTGCGTTTCCTCGTTCTCCACGACTTCCACCGCTTCCGTCCAACGGGACAGGCGAACGTCGCCGGTTTTCTTGTCGATCGTGGCGCGGATGTCCTTTTCCATGCCGTACTTGGCGCGGCCGGCCTTTTGTATGGCCTGCTCCATCGCTTCCAGCACCTCGTCCCGCTCGATCGACTTTTCGCGCGCAACCGCGTCGGCAACCTGAAGTAGCTCGGGGCGGGAGACGGAGGTTTCCATGGCTATTTCCCTAGTTCGCCAGCGTCGCGCTGGCAGCAGGCGTTGCAGTGGCAGCAATCAGTTCGTCGGTCAGCATCAGTTTGGCGCGACGGATATCGCCCATAGGCAAAATAAAATCCGCGTCCTCGACCCGCAGCCGGACGGCCTCGGCGTCGGCACCAAGGATCGTGCCGGTGAAGCGGCGGCGGCCATCGACGGGCATCAGCATCTCAACCCGGGCCTGGTGCCCCGCGAACCGAACCCAGTCTTTCAGCCGGGTCAGCGGGCGGTCGATGCCAGCGCTGCTAACCTCGAGCGTCCAGGCACCCGGTAGGGGATCGTCGACGTCCAGCATCGCGCTGACCTGGTGGGTGATCGTCTCGCAGTCGCTGACGGTAATCAGCGCCCCGTCGGCCCGATCGGCCATGATCTGCACCGTCGGCTTCTCCCGCCCCAGGACCAGCACCCGTACCAGCTCATATCCCATATGCAGCAGGGTAGGCGCGATCGTGGTGGCGATGCGGGCTTCGATGCCCGAGTGGTTCGGCTCATCCGCGGCGGCGGGGCGGCTCATGTCGGTGATCCAAACAAAAGGGGCGGCCCGTTAAGGCCACCCCCGTTCAACGTCGGTTAGGTTGGAGCGCTAAGATATAACGGGCCGCTTACCGCGCTGCAAGGCCCGGTACCGAGGTCAGGACATACGCGCTCCATCGCCGCAGCACAGCCTGCGCCGGCCGTGCTACGAGCCAGTACCCGGCCAGCGTCGCCGGGATCACCAGGGCCAAGAACGTGGGGACGACCCACGCCCGGTCCACGAGGCCGGAAGCCACGCCGAGGACGGGGTAGTGCACCAAATAGAGTGCGTAGGACCCGACACCGAGTGCCACGCATGACCGCGACCCCAGTCCGCGTACCATCGCGCCCCGACCGGCGTACAACCCGGCAATCAGAACGGGGAAGAGCGCGGTTACAACCAGGTCCGGCGCACCCCCTACCAGCAGCGCAACAATGAGCAGCCCCGCCAGGCTGGCCGTGGCCGAGCGACCGGCCCACGTCCGCATCCGCGCGTCCCGCAACACCCGCCACGTCAGCAGCCCAACGCCGAACTCGCCCAGGCATCGCATCATGGGCAGCAGGCTCCAATTCTCATGCAGATCGAGGGCGCCGCGTTGGCCCGGGTCATGCGCAGGCGCCAGGGCCACGGCCGCGACCAGAAGTCCGATGGCGCCCGCCAGGCCAAACCACGCAACGCGCGGAGTACGCCGTAGAGCGATCCAGCCGAGGAGTGGAAACAGGATGTAGGCCAGAATTTCCGTACTGACCGACCAGGCCGGCGTGATCACCGTCTGACTGAACCCCCAGGATTGGATGAGGAGCAGGTTGGTCATCGCCATACGCGGCCAATACTCACCTGTATGACGCATCGCGCCGTCCAGCAGCAGCATTGTCAGCACGGCAGTGTGCAGCGGCCACAGGCGCGCCACCCGGCGGCTCAGGAATATCATGTATTCCTGCCATGTCTGGGCACCGGCAAACCACGTGCCGTACCCCAGCGCCATGACGAAGCCGCTCAGGACAAAGAACAGATCGACGGCAAGGTAGCCGCGCTGGCCGACGCCCGGGACTGCGTCCACAGCCCCCAAGTGAAGCAGCAGGTGGTGCAACACAACGACCACAGCCGCCACGCCACGCAGGCCCGTCAGCGCCCGGCCATTCGAATCATTACGCAGAACAGCGGGGCGCGGATCACCGGGGACGTTCACGCCAAAATGGCCGTCGCGTTACGGGTGAACGTCCAATAGAGCGGCGAGCGGCCGGCGCGGATCGCCTTTGCCTCGTACCGCGTGGGGGGCCAGCCGGCTGGACGCGCCTGTGCCGGGGGCGGAGCGTCGAACAGCCCCTGCGCCGCCATCACATCCCGCACCCACGCCTGATAGGTCGGGTCATCGGTAGCCACGCGCCACGTACCACCGGGCCGCAAGACGCGCGCCACCAGCGGGACCTGGGCTGGGTGCACGAATCGTCGTTTGGCATGACGAGACTTCGGCCAAGGGTCCGGAAACATGAGAAATACATGGTCCAAACAGCCCGGCGCCAGCGCACGCAGCAACACACGCGCGTCATCGTCCCATAACAGAAGATTAGGCGGCAGAGACGGCTCCGCTTCGTCGGGCATGAGACGGGAGAGCATCGAACACAAACCCGGCTCGAACACCTCGCACGCGATCAGGCCGAATGCCGGATCGGCGGTAATCAGGGCGTGGGCATGCTCGCCGCCGCCGAAGCCGATCTCAATTCCTAAGCTGGCAGGCAGACAGACGAATGCGTGCGCCGGGTCGGTAGCGCGATCGAGCGGAAAGCGTAGCCGTGGCAGCAGGGTATTAAGTAAATCCTGCTGCCGCGGCCGTAGCCTATGCCCCTGCAACCGCCCATGCAGCCGGTCGTCTGGCGGGCGGATGGCCATTGGGCTAGCGGTTGAACGCGCTCTTTAACGCCGGCACAAGATCGGTCCGTTCCCACGTGAACGTCCCCAGGTCGTCATCCGGCGTCCGCCCGAAATGGCCGTAGGCGCTGGTCACGGCGTAGATCGGGCGGTTCATGCGCAGGTGCTCGCGGATGCCGCGGGGGGACAAGTTCATCAGGTCGCGCAGTACGCGCTCCAGCTTCGTCTCGTCCACATCATATCCCGTGCCGTCCAGGTCGACATAGACGCTGAGCGGGTGCGACACGCCGATCGCGTAGCTGATCTGCAGCGTGCATTTATCGGCCAGGCCAGCGGCGACAACGTTCTTGGCCAGATACCGGCAGGCGTAGGCGGCGCTACGATCGACCTTGGTCGGGTCTTTGCCACTGAACGCGCCGCCTCCGTGGGGCGATGCGCCGCCGTAGGTGTCGACGATGATTTTGCGGCCCGTAAGCCCCGCATCGCCATCCGGTCCGCCGATTACGAACTTACCTGTGGGGTTGACGTAGAACTCGTCATCCTTGGGCATCCAACCTGGCGGCAGGCTGCTTTCGACCAGCGGGTGAAGCATCGCCTTGATGTCACGCTGGTCCATGCCTTCGTCGTGCTGCGTGCTGACGACAATGCTGGTGGCGCCCACCGGCTTACCGTCGACGTAGCGCAGTGTGACCTGGCTTTTTGCGTCCGGCTGCAGGCCGGCGACCGTCGGGTCGTTGTTCTTCCGTAGCTCGCTCATGCGGCGCAAAATCAGGTGGGCGTAGTGCAGCGGGGCCGGCATCAGCTCTGGCGTTTCGGTGCAGGCGTAGCCGAACATGATACCCTGGTCGCCGGCGCCCTCGTCCTTGTTGTTGGCGCTGTCGACGCCGACGGCGATGTCCGCGCTCTGCGCATGGAGATGGCACTCGATTATGGCATTGCGCCAGCTGAAGCCCGGCTGGTCATAGCCGATGTCATGGATCGCCAGGCGCGATAGGTGCGTCAGCAACTCCGGCGTGACGGTGTTGGGGCCGCGGGTTTCGCCGGCCAGCACGACACGGTTGGTCGTGACAAGCGTCTCACAGCCCACGCGGGCGTATGGGTCGGCGGCCAGGAACGCGTCCAGCACGGTGTCGCTGATGCGGTCCGCAACCTTGTCGGGGTGGCCTTCCGAAACGCTTTCGGACGTGAACAGGAATTCGCCTTTGCTGCGCATGGATTTTTGCTCGTGTCGCAGGGGTTAAGCGGCGCCCGGGCCGGGGCCGCGCCGGCCAGATGCCAGGTATTGGCGCGGTGTGGCGGATCGGGGGGGGTGGGTCAAGCCGCAGGCAGCCCCAACACATCCCGCATCGTGTGAAGCCCCGCCGGACGGCCGGCAGCCCAGGCAGCAGCCCGGACAGCGCCCGTAGCAAAAACGCGGCGGTCGAACGCCTCATGGCTCAGCACGATCTGCTCGTTCGCACCGGCGAAGATTAGCTGGTGCTTGCCGATCACCTGTCCGCCGCGCAACGACGCAAAACCGATGCCGCCAACGGGCCGCGGCCCGGTATGGCCGTCGCGGCCACGAATCGCCACGTCGTTCAGGTCCACCCCCCGCCCGGCCGCCACGGCCCGGCCAATCCCGATGGCGGTGCCGGACGGCGCATCGACCTTGCCGCGGTGGTGCATCTCCGTAATCTCGGCGTCGTAATGCTCGGACGATAACGACGCGGCAGCCCGCTCCGCCAGGGCCAGCAGCAATGTCACCCCGGGCGCGAAGCTGGGCGCGAACACCACGGGGACGTGCCGGGCGGTATTAGCGACCATCGCCTCGGCCGCCCCCGACAGGCCGGAGGTGCCGAGGATCCACGCCGCGCGTCCAGCGGCCAGGGCGGCGGCGTGCGCAGGGATCGCGTCGGCATGGGTAAAATCCACCACTGCATCGCACTCCCGGGCGAGGGCAGCCGGGTCGTTAAGGATACGGTCCGATATATCCCCCACCCGCGGGATACGGATCGGCGGTCCACCCAAATCATAGCCTGCGGCCTCGATCTCCTCGGCCAACAGACAGCCCATACGGCCCGTGCGGCCCAGAATTCCGATGCGCATCAGGCCGCGATCGTCCGGTACAGGTCCGCATAGGAGCGGGCCGGGCCAGACCAGCCGAAATCGGCCGCCATCGCGTTCTTCTGCACCTTCGCCCACCTGTCCGGCACCGACCATAGGCGCAGGGTCCGTTGTATTGCGGCGGCCAAGTTGTCCGGGGTGACGGGCCAAAACTGCACGCCGGTCGCGACCCCCGCCGACAGCGCGGCCGTGTTGGCGTCGATCACCGTGTCCGCAAGACCCCCCACCCGCGACACGACCGGGATCGCGCCGTAGCGGAGCGCGCAGAGCTGGGTCAGGCCGCACGGCTCGAACCGCGACGGCACCACCAGCGCGTCGATACCGGCCTGCAACTGGTGGGCCGCCACTTCGTCAAAGCCCAGCATGGCCGCGACCCGGCCGGGGTGCCCGGCTGCGGCCGCGGTAAAGCGGTCCTGGATCGCGCGGTCGCCGGTGCCGAGTACCGCCAGTTGCGCGCCGCCCGCCATCAATGTCGGCAGTGCGTCCAGCAAGACATCCATGCCCTTCTGCTCCGTCAGCCGACCGACCACGCCGAACAACGGCGCGGCGGCGTCGGGCATCAGGCCCATTCTAACCTGCAGCGCCGCCTTATTACGCCCGCGGCGACGAAGCGTGCTGGGGCCAAACGGGGCTGCGATGGCCTTGTCGCGTGATGGATCCCACTGGGCGCGGTCGATACCGTTCAGGATGCCCGACAGCACGCTGGCCCGGCTGCGCAACAGGCCGTCCAGCCCGGCACCGAACGCGGGCGTTTGGATTTCGGCCATGTACGTGGGCGACACCGTCGTGATCCGGTCCGACAAACGAATTCCCGCCTTCAGCATGCCAATGCCGCCGTAAAACTCGATACCATCGACTGTAAACGACGCGTCCGGCAGGCCGAGCTCGCCCAACAGAGCCGCCGGGAACCAGCCCTGGAACGCCAGGTTGTGGATGGTGAAAACCGTGCCCGGCCGGGGTCCGTCGCTAAAATAGGCGGGTAGCAGGCCGGTTTGCCAATCATGGCAATGCACGACGCGCGGCACCCAGCCGGGCACGGCGCCCTGGCTAATGCGAGCGCCCATCTGTGCCAGGGCGGCGAAGCGCTGGGCATTATCGGGCCAATCGACCCCGTCCCGGTCGGAATAGGGCGATCCTATCCGCTCGTACAAATGCGGCGCATCGAGCACGAACAGCGTGTTGGCACCGGCCCGGCCCAGCAGTAATTTGGCGGGGCCACCCATCATCTCCGCCTCCAGCACGACCGTCGCCTGCTGCAACGCACCGATCACGACCGGGTAGCCCGGCAGCAACGTGCGGACCTCGATCCCCTCGGCATCCAGCGCGGCCGGTAGCACGCCCGTGACGTCGGCCAGGCCGCCGGTTTTAACGATCGGATAGAACTCGGACGCGACAGCCAAAGCGCGCATCAGTCGGGCAGCCGGTCGATCATGGGTTGGGTAATGAGGCACACGCCCCGCTCCGTCCGGCGGAAACGGGTGGCGTCCAGCGCCGGGTCGTCGCCGACCACCAGGCCGGGCGGAATGCGGACGCCGCGATCGACCACGACGTTGGACAGCCGGGCGCCGCGGCCCACGTCGGCGTAGGGCAGGATCACCGCGGCCTCGATCTGTGCGAACGAGTGCACGTGGACGCCGGTGAATAGCAGCGACCGGGTTACCGACGACCCCGACACGATGCACCCGCCCGACACCAGCGAACTGATGGCCCGGCCCTGCCGCGTGGGCTCGTCATGCACGAACTTGGCCGGGGGTACGATCTCACCATAGGTCCAGATCGGCCACTGGCGGTCATAAAGGTCGAGGCCCGGGATGAAGTCGGTGAGGTCGATATTCGCCTCCCAATACGCGTCGACCGTACCGACGTCGCGCCAATAGGGCGCGCTTTCCTGAAACGAGCGGACGCAGGACTGGCCGAAGCGATGGGCGACAGCGTGGCCACGGGCGACGATGAAGGGGATCAGGTCGCGGCCGAAATCGTGACTGGAATTGGGGTCGGCGGCGTCACGGCGTAGCTGGTCGATCAGGAACTTCGTCTCGAACACATAGATGCCCATGCTGGCCAGGGCGTGGGCGGGATCACCGGGAATGGCGGGCGGGTCGGCGGGCTTTTCGAGGAAACTGACGATCCGGTCATCCGCGTCCACGGCCATGACGCCGAACGCCGACGCCTGCGCTAACGGCACCTCCAGACAGCCGACGGTTACGTCCGCGCCCTGCTGCACGTGCTGCTGCAGCATGTATTCGTAGTCCATTTTGTACACGTGATCGCCGGCTAGCAGCACGATGTAGCGGGGGTCGTAGCCCTCGATAATGTCGATGTTCTGGAACACCGCGTCGGCGGTGCCCGAATACCAGCCGCCGATCCCCTCCGCCATACGCTGGCTGGCGGGCAGGATGTCGAAGCTCTCGTTGCGTTCGGGGCGGAAGAAGTTCCAGCCGCGTTGCAGATGGCGGATCAGGCTGTGCGCCTTGTATTGCGTCGCCACCCCGATGCGGCGGATGCCGGAATTGAGCGCGTTGCTGAGCGCGAAGTCGATAATGCGCGACTTGCCGCCGAAATAGACGGCCGGCTTGGCGCGAATATCCGTAAGCTCCATCAACCGGCTGCCGCGTCCGCCCGCGAGGACGTAGGCCATCGCGTGACGGGCGAGGGGCTCGTCCTTCATGGGTGCGTCCCCTGTCGCACGGGCACGTGCCAGATGTCGGCGGCGTACTCGGCAATCGTGCGGTCGGAGCTGAACCAGCCGATGCGGGCCGTGTTGTTGATCGCCGACCGCCACCAGCCCGCCGTGTCCGCCCATAGCCGGTCGACCGTCGCCTGCTCCGCCGCGTAGCTGTCGAAGTCGGCGGCGACCATGAATGGATCCCGCTCCGCCAAGGCCGCCACCAGCCCAGCGTAACGCTGCGGCTCCGACGGGGAAAACACGCCCGAGCCAATAGCCTGCAATGCCTGCCGCAGGGGGGGGCTGGTTTTTTTGCGTTCCCGCTGGCAAAAATCCTAGCCATGCAGTCCAGTGACCAGTGCGCTGCGAACGCAACCGCTTCGCTAAAAACCAGCTCAGGGCGTAGGTATAGGGTGGGATGCACAAATTTTTTTTCGTTCAGTCAGCTCAAAAAAAGCTGCTGGCTTGAGTGAGCATGAAGGAAGGGGGAAATGAAAGCTACCCGAAGGGCTTGCCCCTTTACCACCGCGCTAAAATTGGCATCTCCGACCGACAGTAAAGCTTTGAGCTGGCTCTCGTTTCGCTGTCGGTCGGGGTGCTAATTTTTGCTAGCGCGGTGAGTCAAGGGGTAGCTGTGACTAAGCACGAGCGTTAGCAAAAAAAAATGAGCGATCAGCGAATCCGATCTCCCCACAAATAACCTACGATTAACCACTAGCAAGGCGGTGACGAGTCCTATCCCCGCGAACTAGTAAGTTTGGATAGTTCAAGTAATTTTAGTCGGGGGATGGGCGAGGAACCGCCAAGAAGAACCAAAATTCTCAAATAGCGTATTACAGAATCCATAATACAAAGAAGATAGATAGCATTTTGATATATTTTTCTACCTTAGCCTTGAATCTAATTTAATTAAACACTAAAGCCTTTGCTTATCAATAGTTTCAGTGTTTAAGAGTGTGACAAGGCCATTTTTAATGGGCTTGTAACGATGTATTTACATTAAATCCGATCAAATGCATTGATAATTTTTTCAGATGCTTTTAGTTAACTACGCGTAAAGATCTGGATTTATATATGCGAAAGGGGCTTTTAGTTTTCTAGATTTATCGTCATGCTAGAGATTTTCTATCTTTTTGCTTCACGATTAAAAAATTACATCGATTTAAGGTAAGTTGTAACTTCTAAATTTATCGAAGCCAAACCGCCAGCCACCGCTCTAAATCCTCCACCTGCTTAAAATCTAACAACGCTTCAGCTAATGCTTCCACCTGTTCCAGATTCAAGCTACTTACTTTCGCTAGGAGTTCGGGGGGGAGGTTGCCGACTTTTCGAGTTAGGAATGAGGATTAAATAACTTGCAATTCTAAAAGT
>JANPPS010000294.1:0-5658 GCA_031428635.1 Rhodospirillales bacterium | reverse complement strand
GGGAAAGCGCCGACCCACTCCACCACCTGGTGGTGCTTTGGCATGGATGCGGCATCAAGCCGGACCAGGTTTGGGCGGACATGCGGGGGCGATCCGGGCAGATCGGCATCGCGGAAAAGCTTCCAAAAACGTTGGGCCGCGCTTCGGCAAGTCTCTGAGCAAACCCGTCCAGATCCATTTTCGTCGACATATCGATACAGCAAAGAAGTTTTCATGCCCGACACCAACTTGCCCGGCCACCACCCGGCACTCGACTCAGCCCACATTGGCGACATCCAAGGCGCCCTCGGCACGATCCGCCAAGCGAACCGCCCCGCGCAACGCAGTCTTCACATGCTGCCGGCGTACGTGTGGGTTCGTCCAGCGACGATCGCGATTTTCTGGAGTCACCGGAACAATGGATTGTCGCAGATGATAGGCGGCCACCGCCGGACGCTGGGCCGGATGGACCCAGTCCGCCCAGGGGTATTGGCGTCGGGCGCGACATCCACGCATAGCCCGGCTAAGACGAGGGCGAGGGCCGTCGCGTGGCCGTCGCGTGCCGCAATGGCCCACGGCTCGGCCAGAAGTGCACTGCAGGCCCTACAGCGCCGGGCCGGGATGGCAGCTTACTTCGCAGGCGCCCAGCTCGTTCTTGCCGCAACGCACCACCTGAACCGGGGCAGGCTGCTCAGCCAAGGTGGCCTCGGGGCAGCACTCGGCGCTGCTGACTCGCTCACCCGGGCCGGAATGAGCCTGTGGCGAAACGGCCGGCCACCACCAAAAGACTAGCCCGACGGCCCGCGGCGGCCAGAGCCGCCCAGTCCCGCATAAACTGACGAAACGTGCCTCCTTCCGGAGCTGAAAACCTATGGGCGCGACCTTGCCAAAACTCACTTTCATACTCGCGGCAACGCTGCGCGGCTGTATACCTCCCGCACAGGCCGCTACAAGGGATCCGGAGACGCTGCTCACGGGTCCGATGGACCCAACCGTGGACGGGGACCTTTTGCTTAGGCGAGGCCCAGCCAGATCGACAGGCCATGCCGACTGCGATGCTCCGCTGGACTGAGAACCATTGTGGACCTGACGCAGGGACTAACGGCCCATGGCCCACGTTCCCCGACGACCAAACCTGCGACCGCCTGCCCGGCGCTGCTACCCCTCACCACTTGGAGAACAATCTTGGAACACGCTGATCGCGCAGTCACTCCCGCCCGCCGCAAACCCCAGCGTGCTTTATCGGTCGCCGTTACGGCTGTCGCGCTGCTTTGGTGCGGCTTTGCACCAGCTTTTGCGGCGGACTCGGGGCCCACGCCTGAAGGCGGCGAGCGATCGCCCACCCGGGGTACGGAGCCGCAATCGGACATCTTCACCGCGTCGACCGCGCCCAACGAGCCGCCCGTCCACGAGAACTGGGCCATTCATGGGCAGTCCACCTTCACTACCATTTACCAGCCTGCGTTCCGGTCACCCTACCGGGGGGCATATAGCCTCGACCCTGGCAGCCGCGCCCGCGAAACCTTCGACGTTACTTTGTATGGCGGGTTTCGGCCGTGGCGCGGTGCCGAAATCTGGATCAACCCCGAGGTTGATCAGGGCTTCGGGCCCAGCAACACGTTTGGTCTTGGCGGCTATGTCAGCGCCGAGGCCTACAAGCTTGGAAAGGCCGAGCCGTACGTACGCCTGCCGCGGCTGTTCATTCGCCAAACAATCGATCTGGGCGGCGAGGAGCAAGGGATTTCGCCTGACCTTAATCAGCTTGGCGGATCGCAAACCGCAAACCGCGTCATCATAACTGCGGGCAAGTTCTCAAGCTTCGACGTGTTCGACACCAACAAATACGCGCATGACCCGCGAAACGATTTCCTAAACTGGGCCCTTATTGATGCTGGCACTTTTGACCAGGCAGGAGACGCCTGGGGCTTCAGCTATGGCGCGTCGATCGAGTGGTATCAGGACTGGTGGGCGATCCGCGGCGGTGTTTTCGATCTACCGACCAAGCCTGGCTACAAATACCTCGACAACCGGTTTGGCCGGCAGCAGCAATACATCGCCGAAGTCGAAGAGCGTCACACCCTTTTTGGCCAGGACGGTAAAGTGAAGCTGTCCGCATTTTACACCCGCGGTCTGCTCGGCAGCTATGCCCAGGCGGTTGCGCTTGGACAGGCGACTGGCACCACGCCTGACCAGCAGAAAGTTTTGCATATCCGTAACAAGCCGGGAGCCAGCGTCAACGTTGAGCAGGCGATCACGTCGGAGCTCGGGTTCTTCTTTCGGGCCGGGGTTCAGGACGGCACGGTGTCAACATCCTCTTATACAGACATCCACAACACCGTGTCGTTTGGCCTCTCAATGGCGGGCAAGGGTTGGGGCCGACCAGACGATACGGCGGGTATCGGTTTTGCCAGCAACGGCATCACTCGGCACTTCAAAAATTACCTGAACGCTGGCGGCCTTGGCATTCTAGTAGGGGACGGTCAGTTGCCGAACTCGGGACGGGAAAGCCTGATTGAGGCGTTCTACAGCGTTGGAATCGTGAAGGGCATCAACTTCACCGGAGATTACCAGTTCATCAACAATCCTGCTTATAACCGGGATCGTGGTCCGGTAAACTTCCTGGGTGGCCGTCTTCATGGACAGTTTTGAACTTGGTATCATTGGGATTTCACGGAGCGTTAGTGGAGTGAAGAAGGCAAAGCCGATGTTCAGGTGTGAGACCCGGAAATAATGTACTTTATCTTTCCGCATCAACGCTATTTCTCTTCTTTATCGACCAGGCAAATGCAGGTCAGCTGGAGTATTTTATATTTACTACCTATGAGCAACAATTTAGGAGACGTTTTTAATCTAAGTGGCAGTGCGGTAGCCTACCTCGGCAGGTCGCGTTTATGAATCATTTATGGAAGATCGCTGCGGTCGATACGGCCCGTATATTTACAAAGGCGGCACAGACCCCTAACCACACCTCCAGCAAGGGGTGTGTGTCGCAAAAGGTTAGTGAGAGGTGATCGGGCCACTTGTGCTATCTCCTGACCCCACTCACGCGGGCGCGGCGCGGCGCGGCGCGGCACGGCACGTGCATAGCCTTACACGATCTTGAAGCGGGGGATGACAGTGATCAGGCAGTTTCTGAGTGAAATAAGGCCTTTTAGAAGTTCGTGCGATAACCCGGGCTAGCCAATTCAAGATCGTTTAAACACACGAGCGGAGATTTATATGCGCAGAATATTGACGACTGCCCTAGTACTCGTAGCCACGAACCAGATCGGTGCAGTGCCAGCACTGGCACAAGTAAAGTCGGAACAGCCGGTACAGGGCGCAGCCGCGAAAACCGATTGTTCGGTCAACCCCGACCCGTACAAAAATTATGCTTGTTTTGACGATTATTTGGGCACAAACGTCGTCGTCCGCCTGCTAAATTACTACAAGCTCGAAATGGGTCATGGCGAGGCGCCGACTGACCCGGCTGCCCCGCCGGGGCGGCGCGATATCTGGCCTGCCACACCTGTGACCGTCCCGCCGATGCCGTTTACTGAGTGGCCTTACGGTGGAACAACGGCCCTTGGGGTCAATCGGCCTGCGTCGGTCGACAGTCCCCTTATGGCGTCCATCGCTAATACCGGTCTCGGCAAGATTCTCGCCGACGCCCACATCCAGGTCTATGGCTGGGTCGATGTCGGTGCAAACATTAGCACCAACACGCGGCGGCCAGGCGGCAATGCGCCCATCGGTTATGCCTACACGCCCAACACCGTCCAACTCGATCAGACTGTGCTCTATGTCGAACGGACGCCGGATACAGTCCAGAAGGACCATGTCGACTGGGGTTTCCGTGTCTCTGGTATTTACGGCATGAATTATCGGTACACGACCTCCTACGGTCTCGCCAGCTACCAGCTTTTGAAGCATAACAACATCAACGGGTATGACTTCCCGATGGTATACGGCGAGGTCTTCATTCCACAGGTGCTCGAAGGCCTCATGATCCGGGCCGGCAGATATATCTCGCTTCCTGATATTGAGGCGCAGTTGGCACCAAACAACTATATGTACACGCACTCTCTGACTTATGTTTACGACAACTACACCAATACCGGGATTCAGGGAACGCTTGCCGTCACCAAGGATCTTATTCTGCAGCTTGGCATCAGCAACGGTACCGAGACGCCACTTTGGCATGCTAACGCAATGGTGCCCAATCTTTTGCCCAACAACGCCCTTTATTCCGGCACGCAATTTAAAAAGGACCCCGGTAACCAGCCTTCCTTTACCGGCTGCGTGCGCTACACCTGGAACGAAGGCAATGATAATGTGCAACCCTGCGTCAACGCCATCAATCGCGGTAACTGGGGCTACAACAACCTTCAGTGGTACGGCGCGACTTATTATCATAAGTTCGACGATCATTGGCACATCTCTCTAGAAGCGTATTACGAATATCAAAATGGCGTGCCGAATGCGAATAATGCCGACGCACAAGCGATCTTCCAAGGTGGTGGGACGCCGTTCTCGCCCCAGAATATCCCAATCAACGGTCCAAACCTGGCGCAGTGCAAAGATCGCGCTGTGCTTCGGTGCCGGGCGAGTGCAACTGGCCTGTTGTCGTACTTGAACTACACGCCTGACCCGCTTAACAACTTCTCGCTACGCACTGAATACTATCACGATCCGCAAGGTCAACGGACCGGTACCAAAGCCGACTATTACGAGGTGACGCTCGGCTGGCAGCATTGGCTATCTCCGCAAATCGAATTGCGGCCCGAGGTCGGCTACTGGGCGGCCACGGCCAACGCCTTTAACGGCAGCCCTAGCCGTGGTGTGGCTCCAGACAAGAACCATACTTTCCTCGGCGCAGGCGACATCATCTTCCACTTTTAGGCAGACGAGCCATGGTTGTCACAATGCATCGTTATCATAGTGGGACCGTGGCAAGCCCGCATACCTTGCTTCTGCTGACAGCGCGATTGCGGTCAGCAGAAGACGGGCAAGATAGCGGCCCAGTCCCAGCCAGCAACTGGGACTGCAGGCCGCTCAATCTTGCACAGCTCGGGCAGGCACCGGGCCCTGTTGCTACTCTTTTACGATCGGCTGGCGGAGGCGGGCAGTCATGGCAGATACCTTATTGAACGCCGAAACGGGCAGCCGGCCAGGGCGTGACGACCAGCGCTCTCTGCTGCGTCGCCGCGGGTTGGTTGGCTATGCGCTAGTTGCGGTCGTCTTTGCCGTCCTTGGCATTGCGCTGCAAGGCTGGCTTCAGCTCCCAATCGCCTCTCGGCAAAAGGAGGCAGTGGTTCAGCCAGCTGCTACAGCGGAGAGCGTGGATGGGTCCGGGCTTCAGCGCACGGAAGGGCAGGTCACCGTGCCGCAAGGGTCGCCCTATCGCGAGCGGGTGGCGGTGGCGATCGTTGATCAACGAACGCTCGAGCAGACCCGCATGCTTCCGGCGACGGTTGAGGCCGATCCTTCGCGCGTGTTCAACGTGTTGCCGCCACTTGGTGGTCGCGTGACGGAATTGGCGGTGCGGTTAGGGGACCACGTTGTCGCTGGGCAGAAGCTTGCAGTAATCGACTCCGGCGACCTCGCCCAAGCCTACGCCGACGCCGACAAATCGCGCGCGCAGCTCGCATTGGCCCGGCGTGCGCTTGACCGGGCCCGAGGACTGAACCAGGTGGGCGG
>JANPPS010000293.1:0-2814 GCA_031428635.1 Rhodospirillales bacterium | reverse complement strand
GGCCGGGCACCGATTTGCGTATCGGTTTGGCCGACGGGCATCTGTGGCTTGGCGGGTCGGAGCGGGCGCAGAACGGCATCTTGTGCAACCCGAATATGCCGACAGAGGAAGTGTTCACGACGCCGCACCGCCTGCACGTCGATGGCACGGTCTGCAGCACGAAGCCGCTCAGCTACCAGGGTACGCTTATTCAGGATATCGCGGTACGGTTCGAGGCCGGGCGCATCGTGGACGCGACCGCGCGCACCGGGCAGGACGTGCTGACGAAGGTGCTGGCGACGGACGCGGGCTCGGCCCGGTTAGGGGAGGTGGCGTTGGTGCCGCATTCGAGCCCGATCAGCGCGAGCGGGCTGTTATTTTTCAATACGCTGTTTGATGAGAACGCGGCAAGCCACATCGCCCTGGGGCAGGCCTACACAACGTGTTTGACGGGTGGCACGACGGCCAGCCCGGCGGAGCTGGAGGCACGGGGGGCGAATACGAGCATCATCCACATCGACTGGATGATCGGGTCTGGGTCGATCGACATTGATGGCGAGGATGCGGACGGCACGGTGTCGCCGCTGATGCGCGCCGGGGAGTGGGTGTAGCCTAAACGCCCGCCTCCGCCAGTAGCCACGACCGAAACACGCGAACGCGGTGCGGAAGATGCGGCCCCGCCCGGCACAGCAAGCGATGCAGCACGCGCCGTATCGGCCGGAACTGGCCGCCGCCGAGTATGATCAACTGACCGGATGCGAGCTCATCCGCGACGAACCGCTCCGTTTCGAGGGCGACGCCCATGCCCTGCACCGCGGCCGCCACGACGAGGGCACCGCGATCGAAGCCGGTAGTGGGCGTCGGCGGGTTGCGGCCCAGGCCATTGGCCGCAAACCAATCCGACCAGCGGATGGGGCTGACGGACGATTGGATCAGCGGCAGCGCCATAAGCTCGCGCCGGCCGACGCCCACCAAACCGGCTACCAACGCCGGGGCGCAAACGGCGTTCACCGCCTCCTCCCCCAACGCATCGGCTGATAACCCGGCATCAACCGCGCTATCGCCATAGATGATCGCCAGATCCGTCGCCTCGTTACGTATCAGGTCGAAGCGTCCGGCGCCGGTCGACATCCGGATCGCGATCGCGGGATAGCGTGCCAAGAAGCCCGGCAGCCGCGGCCCGAGCCATTTGGCGGCGAAGCTCGGCGCACAATGGACCGAAAGCGTCGCGGCCGACGCCTCTGGCACGACTTCGGCGCAGGCCGTCTCGATCGCATCGAACGCCAGCACCAGTCCGGCCGCCAGCCGCGCCCCGTCATCGGTCAAGGCCTTGGCCCTCGACCCGGCTTCGAACAGCGGCCGGCCGAAATGCGCCTCCAGCGCGCGGACCTGGTGGCTGATCGCCGATGGCGTCAGATGCAGTTCCCCGGCGGCGCGCGCCAGGCTACCGAGCCGCGCGGCCGCCTCGAACGCCCGTAGCGCATGGAAGCTTGGTACCCGGCGCATTGAATCTGATTCACCTCGACGTGAGAAAATTGAGCTTGCGTCAAATCTGCTCGACGATCCAGGTTACACCACAAGCCCAGGCTTAAGGGCGAATTCGGGGAAGTGAAGCATGTCAGCGTCGGAAACAGTCGCTTTTGCGGGGGCGGCCAGCGACCCCGACAATCAGCTCTACCGCAAGGTCACGTGGCGACTGCTGCCGCTGCTGTTCGCCTGCTACGTCGCGGCGTATCTGGACCGTGTCAACGTCGGCTTCGCTAAGCTGCAGATGCTTGGCGACCTCCAGTTCAGTGAGAAAACCTACGGCCTAGGCGCCGGCATTTTCTTCATAGGCTACTTTCTGTTCGAGGTGCCGAGCAACATCATCCTGCACAAGGTCGGCGCCCGCGTCTGGATCGCGCGGGTCATGGTTAGCTGGGCGGTGATCTCGGCCGCGATGGCGTTCGTCAGCTCGCCCACGATGTTCTACGTGCTGCGCTTCCTTCTCGGTGTGGCTGAGGCCGGACTGTTTCCCGGCGTAATTCTGTATCTGACTTACTGGTATCCCTCCCAGCGGCGCGGCGGCATCATCGCGCTGTTCATGACCGGCATTCCGATCGCCGGCGTCATCGGCGGGCCGCTATCGGGCTGGATACTGACGGCGATGTCGGGCGTGCAGGGCCTGGCCGGCTGGCAGTGGATGTTCGTCATCGAAGCGATACCGTCTTTGGTGCTGGGCGCCGTTGTGCTCGCCCGCCTCGATAACGGTATCGACCGCGCGGCGTGGCTGAGCACCGATGAAAAGGCCGTGCTACGCCGCAACGTCGAGCGCGATGGGCAGAACACGTCGTCCCATTCATTGCGTGACGGGTTCACTAATCCCCGCGTCTGGCAGCTGTGCGGCATCTACTTCTTCTTCATTATGGGCCTGTACGGTGTGGGCTTCTGGCTACCCACGCTAATCAAGGGCACCGGCGTGTCTGATCCGTTCACGATCGGCCTGCTGACCGTGCTGCCCTATGCCTGCGCCGCGGTCGGCATGGTGGTGTGTGGCCGGTTGTCGGACGCCGCGCGGGAACGGCGGTGGCACATTGTGGTCCCGGGCATGATCGGCACGGCCGGCTGGCTGGTCAGCATCTGGTTTGCCAAGGACGTCGTAGTGGCCGAGATCGCGCTCACGGTTGCGACGACAGGCGTGCTCGTTACGCTGGCGCAGTTCTGGTGCTTGCCGACCGCGGTCCTGGCCGGTGCGGCGGCCGCGAGCGGTATCGCGGTCATCAACTCGGTCGGCAACCTGGCCGGGTTTGTCAGCCCCTTCGCCGTCGGCTGGATCGTCAACACCACCCACTCGAC
>JANPPS010000292.1:0-10069 GCA_031428635.1 Rhodospirillales bacterium | reverse complement strand
GCGGCCCCGGCGAGCTCTGCATCGGTGGCCCCGGCGTCTCGCTCGGCTATCTTAATCGTCCGGAACTCAACGCCGACCGCTTCGTCGCCCTCCCTGCTGGCTTGTCGCTTGAAGACCCTCTTTTTTACCGTACCGGCGACTCGGCCAGTATCGACCCCCACGGCCGGTTCGTCCTGCACGGCCGGTTGGATAACCAGATCAAGCACCGCGGCTACCGCATTGACCTCGGTGAGATCGAGGCCGAGCTCTGCCGCCTATCGGGCGTCCGCGCCGCCGCCGGCGTTCTGCGCGGCGCGGGTCCGGGCGAGCACCTGGCTGCGTTCGTCGTGCTTGCCAGCGGCCCTGGGGCCGACCTTGCTACGCTACGCGCCGGGCTCGGCAAGCGACTGCCCTGCTATATGATCCCCGCCGTCATCCAGGCGATCCCCGATATGCCCCGGCTAATAAGCGGCAAGGTCGATCGAAAATCGCTGCCCGCTGTACTTTCGCCTGAACTCGCGTTCGACCACCCCCCGGATACGCCGGGGCAGGCCCCCATCCTCATTGCCCTCCGTGCCCTCTTTCCCCATGCCACTGTCGCGCCAACTGCGGATTTCTTCCGGGACCTCGGCGGCCATTCTCTGCTGGCGGCGACCCTGGTTTCACAGTTACGCAAGCAGTCGCGCTTCACCCGGCTCTCTCTGATCGACCTCTATACGCACCGCACGGCGGAGGCTCTAGCGGCCCAATTTCCACCGTCCGTCGCCGCCGCGGCTCAGCAGGCTACCCCGGCCCGACCCGTCGGCACCACGCTACGACACGCGCTCTGCTCCGCAGCCCAATTCGCCACCCTTCCGCTCATTCTGATCCTGGCCTCACTCGAAGTTCTCGCCCCGTACCTGGCGTTCGACTGGGTCCACGACCGTCACGGCATAGTCGGCGGCGTCCTTACGGCACTCGCCGTCTTTATCGCTATCCCGCCCGCGCTCAGCCTGGTGGCCATTGCCGCCAAATGGACTTTGCTCGGCCGCGTCCGTGAGGGCCGGCATCCGTTATGGGGCAGCATGTATTTCCGCTGGTGGCTCGTCTCCCGCCTGATTGCCCTCGTTAACACCAGCGTTCTCGCCGATACCCCGTTGCTCGCGCTATTCCACCGCGCCCTCGGGGCCCGCATCGGCCGCCGCGCCCATCTCGGCGCACTCATGATCGGCGCCAACGATCTGCTCGAAATCGGCCCCGGCGCAACGCTTGGCAGCAACGTCACGATCGGCAACGCCCAGGTCGAGGGCGGTTGGCTGACGTTCGCACGCGTCACGATCGGCGCCGACGCGCAAATCGGGGCCGGATGCGTGCTTGAGGGCGGCTGCGCTGTCGGAGCCTGCGGCGAACTGGCGAACCTGTCGCTGCTGCAGGGCGGCGTTCGCGTCCCCGCGCACCAGGTCTGGGCCGGGTCCCCCGCCGTATTACGCGGCCCAGCCTCGCTTTCCGGCCCCCGTGAACCCGTCAGCCGACCGCAATTCCTGGCCTCCGCATTCGGCTTCGCGGCCGTCGCGTCCCTGCTGCTGCCTGCCCTCTATCTGTTGCCCATGGTCCCCTCCCTGTTCGCGCTCGAGCAAGCGCAGCTACTCGGCCTCGACCGCGTCGACCTCCTGATCTTCGCCCCGGTGCTTGGGCTCGCGTACGTGCTGCTGGTCCTAGCCGAAATCATCGGCCTCCGTTGGCTCGTCCTCGGCCGGGTCCGTGAGGGTACACACGGCACTGCGTCCCTATTTTTCCTCCGTAAATGGACCGTCGACCGCCTGCTCGACATGTCGCTCGTCGTTCTTCACCCGTTCTACGCCAGCCTCTATGTGCGTCCACTGTTCCGCGCCATGGGTGCCAAGGTCGGTCGCGGCGCAGAGATCTCGACCGCCGCATCGGTCACCCACGACCTGCTCGAAATCGGCGAGGGTGCGTTCGTCGCCGACGCCGTCACCCTGGGCGATCCCGAAATCCGCAACGGCCGGCTCACTCTGCGCCGTACCGTGCTCGGCAACCGCGCGTTCATCGGTAATTCCGCCCTGCTACCCGACGGTGTGCACATCGCCGATAACTGCCTCATCGGTTGCCTCTCCGTCCCGCCCGTCGACACCCCGCTCGCCCCTGGGCAGGCCTGCTTTGGTTCTCCCGCAATCCTGCTTCCGGTCCGTCAGGCGTCGACCGCGTGGGACGTCCGCCTTACGTTCCAACCCGGCCGGTGCCAAATCACCGAGCGGCTAGCCATCGAGGCGGCGCGCATTCTGTTGCCGCGCGCCGCAATCTTCTTTTTACTGTGTGTGGCACTCGACACCTTTGAAACCCTGTCCGACCGCCTCGGCGTATGGGCCGCCCTATTTTCTATTCCCGTTTTGTACTGTGTCCTTTTCTGCCTGCCCGCGTTGCTCGGCACCGTCGCGCTGAAATGGGGCCTGGTTGGACGCTACCGGATCGCAGAGTATCCCATGTGGTCGCGCCCGGTCTGGCTGACGGAGGCCGTGACCGCCATCTACGAAGGCCTGCCGGTCCCGCTCCTACTCCGTCACCTCCGCGGTACGCCGTTCCTGCCCGCGGCGCTCCGGCTGTTTGGCGCCCGGATCGGCCGGCGCGTATGGCTCGACACCACCGACCTGACCGAGTTCGACCTCGTCACCATCGGTGAGGAAGCGGAGCTATCGCAGTACAGCAGCCCCCAGACGCACCTGTTCGAGGACCGGGTGATGAAAGTCGGCCCCGTCACATTGGGTGCGCGGTGCACCATGGGTTTCAACAGTATCGTTCTTCCGGGCGGGCGCCTCGAACCGGACGCTCAGCTCGGTGCTCTGTCCTTGGTGATGAAGGGCGAGATTATCTCGGCGGGGTCGCGCTGGGCCGGTTCGCCATCCCGTCCCTGCGCCGGTCCGACCGGGTGATCCGCTACCGCCTCGCGCCCGAAGCCTATCTGCTGATGGCCGCCGCGGATTGCGGGCCGGCCACGCTAAAACCTGCGGCGGACGTCAGCCTGGCCGAGCTGCTCGATATACCGGTGCGCGATATTTCGGTCAGCCGCACGTCTCGCGGTATGCCAGTACTCGAACCACCCGCACGGGGTTGGTTCAGCCGCGCCCATCGCCCGGGCCTGACCCTTATCGCCGCGAGCCGCCAGACCCCAATCGGCGCCGACCTCGAGTTCGTCGATGACAGCGTCCCCTATTACGATATCGCTCATGCGTTCTTTGAGCCATCTGAAGCCGCCTGGCTTGAAACGGTGCCGCGTTTGGCCCAGCCCGCGGGCTTTTTCGCCCTCTGGACCATCAAGGAAGCGGTACTGAAGGCCACTGGCGCGGGGATCGCTAATGGCCTGGCGCACCCCTGCGTCGACGCGGACGGCCGGGCGATCATCGCGTCCATGATAGCCGACGCATCCGTACGCGCTGGTGATCACACCGTACGTCTATTTACCCGGCACCTCGGCAATCGCTCCGTCATAGCTTCCATTGCGACGCCCGTGTGTGCGCTGCATCGTCGGGACGGCCACGGTAGCGCTGGATCGAGGATCGCACGATGCTGAAACGCGTTACCCGGCTGGTGCTCGTACTGGGTTGCCTCGCCTCGCCATACGCCGCTGCCGCTAGCGACGATGAGGCCATACCCGCCGCGCCCGCCGCGCGGGAGGCCGTGCCCGGCGGCCCCACCACGCCGATTGCCAATTCGGGCGAGCCCGCGAATTACGCTGGCCCGCTCTGGCAGCGCGACAACTTATTCGGCGACCCTGGCGGATTACGATCCGCCGCCGCCGCCCACGGTATCGTCTTCGGACTAGCGGAAACGGCCGAAGCGCTCGGTAATCCAACGGGGGGCGTTCGCCGCGGGGCAGTTGTCGAAGGCCTGCTATCGATGAGCATCGGCGTCGATACGGCCAAGGCAGGCCTATGGCAGGGTGGCACCTTCAACGTCTCCGCTTTCCAAATCCACGGGCGCGGCCTGAGCCATGACAACCTCGACAACAACCTCAACGCCGTCAGCAGCATCGAGGCGTTTCGCGACACCATTCTGTTCGAGGCATGGTATGAGCAAGCCTTGTTCGACCGGGCCGTAAGTGTCCGCGCCGGGCAACTGGCACTCGACCAGGAATTCGCTCTCAGCCAATACGGTGAGCTATTCACCAACCGCACCTTTGGCCTCTCGACCCTGTTCGATCAGAGTGTTCAGGGCGGCGGTTCCTCCCCACTGGTGGCCCAACCGGCAATACGCGTCAAAGCGTCGCTGCCGGGTAACACGAAGGTTTTGGTTGGCCTGTTCAAGGCCGCTCCAAATCCGTTCCCGACTGGTCGTTCCTCGGGCGGGGTCCTGTTGATCGGAGAGATTCAGCACAGCATCGGTGAGGGGCAACTGGCGGGCACCTACAAAGTGGGCGGGGCGTACCAGTCCAGCGCGTCCCCCGATCAGCGCACCGACCAGCGACGCCGCGGTAATTGGCTGCTCTACGCCGTCGCCGACCAGTTGGTTTGGCGCAAGCCCGGCACCAAAGACCAGGGCGTCGGCGTGTTCGCGCGGGCCCAGGGCGCCCCGGGCGATCGTAACCTGATTAATGTGTACTTGGAGACCGGCGTCACCTGGAAAGGTGCCATTTCGGGTCGCGAGGACGACACCGCCGGGCTTGGCTTTGCCTATGCCCGCATCAGCGACACCGCGCGGAAGTCTGACGCCGATACGAACCGCCTTGGCCCATTTGGCCGGCCGCTACGTAACAATGAGAGCGTGCTTGAGCTCACCTACCAAGTGCAACTCGCGCCATGGCTGCAGGTCCAGCCGTCCGCCCAGTACCTGTTCAACCTGAACGGCGGCGTCCAGAACCCTGCGCAGCCGAGCAAGCGGCTGGGCGACGCTGCCGTATTTGGATTGCGTACGGAGGTTACGTTCTGAGTTGGCGGGTAACGCTTCAGGTCTGGACTACAGCATTTGCCTACCTGCGGACTTTAGCCCGGCGGCGGCTCGAATAGTTGGGGCACTTACTAAACTATTGGCCGGTCGCTAACGCGATGGAGCGGGCGGAGGGAATCGAACCCTCGTATGCAGCTTGGGAAGCTGCCGTTCTACCATTGAACTACGCCCGCGGCGGGCCTGGTATACGTCTACCCCGTTGACCCTGCAACGCCCCCGCGCCTAGATTGCTGTCCCTCGTGATTTGTCCGGCCGGATTGCGGCGAGGCTAAACAAGCGCGCTAAAGAGGCCCGCGGCAGCAACTACGCCGCCGGGCACTCCGGCCATCGAACGATGGAGTATGCCCATGCCCACCCCGTATCGCCCCGCCACACAACTCGTCCACGGCGGCACCGTCCGCACCCCATACGGCGAAACGTCCGAGGCGCTCTTTCTCACCTCAGGCTTCGTCTACGACAGCGCCGCCCAGGCCGAGAACACGTTCACTGGCACCGAAAAGCATTTCCAGTACTCCCGCTTCGGCAATCCGACTGTCGCGATGTTCGAACAGCGCCTGGCCCTACTGGAAGGTGCCGAGGCGTGTCGCGCGACCGCCACCGGCATGGCCGCCGTACACGCGACGCTTATGAGTCACCTTCGCACGGGCGACCGGCTCGTGGCGTCCCGGGCGCTATTCGGCTCCTGCCACTGGATCGTCAGCACGCTCGCCCCCCGCTACGGCATCCATACGGAGTTCGTGGACGGCACCGACCTCGCTGCCTGGCGTGTCGCTCTCGCCACCCCGGCCACGATGGTGCTGCTCGAAAGCCCGTCCAACCCGATGCTGGAAATTTTGGACCTGCGCGCTATCGGTGCCCTCGCCCACGCGGCCGGCGCGCTGGTCGTTGTGGACAACGTGTTCGCGACGCCGTTGCTGCAAAAGCCGCTCGAGCTTGGTGCCGACATCGTCATCTACAGTTGCACGAAGCACATCGACGGTCAGGGCCGGGTTCTGGGCGGTGCCGTGCTCGGCCCGACCAAGTGGATCGAGGAAACGCTGCAGCCGTTCATCCGCAACACCGGCCCAAGCCTGTCGCCATTCAACGCCTGGCTGCTGCTGAAGGGGCTGGAGACGCTGCATCTGCGCGTCCATGCCGCGACGGCCAGCGCGGCCCAGGTCGCGGACGCGCTGGCCAGCCATCCCGCCGTCTCCCGCGTGCTATACCCCACTCGCCCGGACCATCCGCAGCACGGCCTGGCGATGGCGCAAATGACAGGCGGCGGCACCCTGATCGCGATTGAGCTCGCAGGGGGCAAGTCGGCGGCGTTCCGCGCCATGGACGCAATGCGCCTAGTCGCGATCAGCAATAATTTGGGCGACAGCAAGTCTCTCGTGACCCATCCGGCCACTACCACCCACATGCGCATTGGCGCCGATGAGCGCGCGCGGCTGGGCATTACCGACGGTGCCCTTCGCATCTCGATCGGGCTCGAGGACCCAGCCGATTTGATTGAGGATTTGCTCACCGCACTTGACGCCTGCGCGATTAGGCAGGCAGCCGAATGAGCCACATCTACAGCGCTACCACCCGCGGCGTGCTGGTGGAGGTCCGGACGCAGTTCCTGGACGACCAGTCCGAGCCTGGCCAGTGGGTTTGGGCCTACGCCGTCCGGATCGAAAACCAGGGGGATGCGGTGGTGCAGTTGCTGCGCCGTACCTGGCGCATTACCGACGCCCGCGGTCGCACGCAGGTGGTCGAGGGGCCGGGCGTTGTCGGCGTTCAACCCCGCCTGCAGCCGGGCGAGGCGTTCGAGTACACGTCCGGCACGCCCCTTCCCACGTCATCGGGTTTCATGACCGGCACCTACCATATGATCGACAATCAGGGGGACGGGTTCGACGCCGCCGTCCCGGGCTTCAGCCTCGACAGTCCGGATGCGCCCGCCCGCCTGCATTGACCCAAACTGCACTGACGACCCTGCTGACCTCTGCAGCTTGCTCAACCCGCGTCCCCGCCCACATATTTCACTGGCCCGATCGGGGCAGCACTGCGGGGGTAGGCTACACCTTGAATATCATTACGCCGAACGACGCCGCCCAACACCAGGATCGTAGCGAGGGCCGTCCGTCGCCGTCCGAAGCCGAAGCCGCAATCCGCACCCTGATCCGCTGGGCCGGTGATGATCCCGATCGTGAGGGCCTGCGAGACACGCCACGCCGGGTTACGAAATCGTATCGCGAACTGTTCGGCGGCTATGAGATCGACCCCGTGGCGTTACTTGAGCGTACGTTCCAAGAAGTCGACGGCTATGACGAAGTTGTCCTGCTGCGTGATATCCGGCTCGAAAGCTATTGCGAGCACCACATGGTGCCCATCATCGGCCGTTGCCACGTGGCGTACTTGCCGCGGGACCGGGTGGTGGGGATCAGCAAGCTCGCACGGGTCGTGGACGCGTACAGTAAGCGCCTACAAATCCAGGAGCGGCTGACGGTACAGATCGCCACCACGATCGACCAAGTCCTGCAGCCCCGCGGCGTCGGCGTCGTGATCGAGGCCGGGCACCAATGCATGTCCACCCGTGGCGTCCACAAGCCCGGCGTCAGCATGGTTACCAGCCGTTTGACCGGCGCGTTCCGCGACGATCCCAGCACCCGGCGCGAGTTTCTGGCCATGATCGGCCAGCGTGCGCCGGGTGGGTTTGAGATTTAGAGCGGTGCGCGCCTAGACCGGCGCCGGGAACGCCATCCGCCCCTCCCCTTGGCCATACTGGGCATAGTGGGCCAAGGGGTCGGTTTTTGCGGCCGCCACGTCGGTATAGGTCGCCAAATACTGTTTCGTGCTGAACGCGGCGCTCGGGTCCCGACCCTCCGTCCACCCGAACTGCTCGTAATGCAGCAACGGATCGACGTGGGCTACCAGCACGTCGGTGTTGTGCCCCAGGTCGTACGACGCATCAAATAGCTGCGCCTCCGTCGCGGGACCCGTGGCCGGAGCCCGGACGGCGGAAGCCATCCGCCCCTTCGCCTGGCCATACGTCGCAAAATGCGCCAGCGGGTTGATATGGGCGTCCCGTACGTCGGCATAGGCCTGCAGGTACCGGCTGTCGGAGAACGCGGCGCTCGGATCCCGCCCCTCTGCCCAGCCGTACTGCTGAAAATGCGCCAGCGGATCGACGCCCGCGGCCGCAACGTCCGGGTTATGGGCCAGGTAGTCGCCGGCGTCGAACAGCGCCGCCTCTGGTGAGGGCGCGTCCGCTACCGTGGACGCGCTGCGGCCCTTCGCCAAGCCATACTGAACGTAGTGCAGAAGCGGATCGATCCCCGCCGCCTTCACGTCACCATAGGCGGATAGGTATTTGCTCTCGCTGAACGCAGCACTCGGGTCCCGGCCCTCCGTCCAGCAGTACTGCTCGAAATGCTGCACCGGATCGACGCCAGCCGCCGCCACATCCGGATTATGCGACAGGTAGTATTGTGTGTCGAACAGGGGCGAGTTTGCCAGCGGGTCGGACACCGCCAGTGCGGCCGAGTGGGCCTGATACAGCGCCACGATGGAAACACTGGTTGGCTGCCGCACCAGATCGTTCGGCCCCGCCGCGACCGATACCCCCGTTCAGCGTCGCCTGCAGTAGCTGCGTGAAGCCGCCCTGTACGCTGGTCCCGTAATGGCCATTGACTTCGGTGACCGAAACCGCACGCCCCGCCGCCCCAGGTCCCGGTGTACGTCAGGTCGACCCCGTTTTGTACCGTGCCGCCACATACTGCCACGCCGTCTAACGCCGCCACCACCTGCGCCGGCGCATGGTAGTCAACCGTATGGAATAACAGGCTGAGCGTATCCGGCCTAGCGACCGAGGGCTGCTTGGTCGCTAGGCCGGTGCTACCCAGGGTTGGGCGGCGGACCAGGCGGCACCGATGTTCAGGTTGTGCGTCGCCTTGTCCTAGTTGCCATTGGCCGCAATTTCCGAGTGGTAGATTCCGACCGACGAGTTTGCCCCGGGGTTTGCCAGCACGGACACATCGTTGCCGGTGAACACGTCGTTCACGATCGTGACATCCCCGCCGCGGACGCGGATGCCGGCGCCGTTACCGTCATAGCTGCGTGCCCCGCTGAACGTCAGGTTGCGGACGGTGACGTCCGCATGGACGTCGAGAATGCCAACGCCATTTTCGGGAATACGATCGGCCGTGAAATGGGCCATGCCGCCCACACCTTCGATAATGACCTTATGGTTGGCGGTCGCGAAATCGTCGTTGTACGTGCCGGCGTCGACCTGCACGGTGTCGCCGTCCTGGCTCGCGAACAACGCCGATTGCAGTGATGTGAACGCGCGCCCGGCACCCACCTACAGGATGTGGAAGCTGGCTACCACGGCGCCGGCCCGGCCATAATCGACGTGGGCCAGACCTGCCGGCGTGTCCGCCAGCACGGGGGCCGGGGCTGCGGCCGGCGGGACGGTAATCGGCGCCGTGGCACGGGTGGACAGGTCCAGCGCTGGTCGGGCGTCCACGACCGTGTTGCCGGACGTGGCGCCAAACTGCTCCGGCGTCACGCCGAACAGAGTATTGCCGGTGAACGTCACGGGCGACCCGGCGGCATTGTTCAGCCCCGTCACCGCTGCCCGGTCATTGACGATCGTGTTGCCCGTCATCGTCAGGCTCGATCCGGCATAGGGCGCGCTTTCCCCACCAAAATGAACGATCGTCTGGTTCTGGGCGTTCGGCCCTTTTCGATCACGGTGGTGCTGATGCGCGCGACACCGCCATTCGGTAAGTCGATACTGTAGCTGGCGATACTGGCCGGGCCGTCGATGATACGGCTGTTGGTGATGGTGGTGGACAGCGCCCGGCTTTTGATTTCATGCCCAACATTGGCGTCGTGAAAGTAGCTGTTATCGATCACCAATGCCTTGACCACGCCCGCGTACAGATTGTGGGAGTACCCGTCACCGGCGCCGTTATACCCGAATTCCGAACCCGTGATCGTGACGGTGACATCTGGATTGGAGTTCGTCAGGATTCCTTCCTAGTTATACCAACTGCCGAAACACCTGACTCTCGTTGTGATTGGGGTTCCCTTGGCAAGCGCGTTCTGATTCGCTCTCCCCACGTTCGATTCGGGGAATATGGATGGGCGCGGAAGTAGCGATCACACTGTTGGAGCACACAGC
>JANPPS010000291.1:0-3105 GCA_031428635.1 Rhodospirillales bacterium | reverse complement strand
GCCATCCGCGCCGACGTGCCGGTGCCGCACGGCGATCGGTCGATCGCGCCCTCGCCATAAAACACCGCGTTGCGGGCATGGGCGGCCGGGTCACGAGGCGCACCGGCGAACAGCACGTGCCGCACGCCGCTAATATCAGCGTGTTCGGGATGGACGATGTCATGCGCCATCAATGCCGCCCGCACCGCTCGCCCATGCGCGATCAATTCCAACGCCGAGAAATCGGCCATGTCGCGATACCCCGGCTGCGGATCGACGATCGCGTAGAAATTACCGCCATAGGCAATATCGACCGTCAGCTGCCCCAGCCCAGGCACGCCGACCGCCACCCCCGCCGCATGCAGAAATGCCGGTACGTTCGTCAGGCGTACCTCGGCCACATACTCGCCATCCATCGTGTACTCGGCCAGCACCAGCCCCGCGGGCGTATCCAGCATCAGCCGCCCCGGCACCCGCGGACGCACCAGCCCATGCTCGATCGCCATGGTGACCGTCCCGATCGTGCCGTGCCCGCACATCGGTAGGCAGCCGGAGGTCTCGATATACAGCACCCCCACATCGCAATCGTCCCGCGTGGATGGCATCAGGATCGCGCCCGACATCAGATCGTGCCCGCGCGGTTCGAACATCAACCCGGTGCGGATCCAGTCGTACTCCGCCAGGAAATGCGCCCGCCGCTCCAGCATCGTAGCACCCGACAGCGTGGGGCCACCGCCTGCAACTAGCCGCACCGGGTTGCCGCACGTGTGCCCGTCCAGGCAGAAGAATGTGTGTTTCAAAAATCCAGATCCGCGTAATGCGCGGGCGGCGTCAGCCCCGGAATGCGGTCGGCCAGCAACGCCCGGAAGCTCGGACGTGACTTCATTCGCGCGTACCAGTCCTTCGTCGCCGGTGAGAGGCTCCAATCCACATCGCCCGCCATGTCTAGCGCCGATAAATGCCCGGCCACCGCGAAGTCGGCATAGGATAGCGTGTTGCCCGCCAGCCACGTGCGCGTTTCCGCCAGCCAGCCGATGTAGTCCAGATGGTGCCGCAGATTGGCGTACCCCGCCCGCAGCGCCCCCGCGTCCGGATTACCGCGGCCCAGCAGGCGCTTCATGAACTTCTCGCCCAGCAGATTGATCGTCACCTCATGGGCGAATTTGCCGTCCATCCAGGCGACAATCCGCCGTACCTCCACCCGCTCCGCCAGCGTTTGGCCCATCAGCGGCGTGTCGGGATACGCCTCTTCCAAGTACTCGCAAATGACGCCGCTATCGGCGATCACCAGCCCGTTCGCCTCACGCAATGTGGGCACCGTGCAGGCCGGGTTCATATCGAGGTAGTCCGGCCGCCGCTCCCAGACTTTCTCGGCATACATTTCAAACGGCAGGCGTTTTTCGGCCAGTACCAGACGGACTTTGCGAGAGAAAGGCGATAACGGTAGGTGGTAAAGGGAGCGCATCCGGGGTGTATGACACCCCGGATGCGCTCGGCCAACCGCCTATACTTACACGATCGCTTAGGCCCGCAGCGCCTCTGGCTCCGTCAACGGCACGGCCAGGTACTTCACGTACTCCTTCGGCACCACCTGCCAGAACCGCGGCAGTGTTCGCGCCCAGTCATGCCGCAGCATCGCCGCGTACTTGCTGTGCGTCTCGGCCGCATGCCGGTCGATCAACGCCGCCAGCACGCCCTCCCAATGCGAGTGGGTGACGGGTGCCCAGGTCAGCGTCTCCGGGTTGATCCGCTGCTCGAACTGGCCGTCCGCGTCGTATACGAACGCCATGCCACCCGTAAACCCGGCGCCGAAATTGTCGCCGACCGCGCCCAGGATGACGACGGTGCCGCCAGTCATGTACTCGCACGCATTACTGCCGCAGCCTTCGATCACGGACGTGGCCCCGCTGTTGCGAACCGCAAACCGCTCACCCGCCTGCCCGGCCGCAAACAGCTCACCGGCGGTCGCACCATACAGCACGGTGTTGCCGATGATGGTGTTGTTCTGGCTTGCCAATGGGCTGCTCGGCGCCGGACGCACGACGATCGTGGCACCGGACAGGCCCTTACCCACGTAGTCATTGGCGTCGCCCAGCACCTCAAGCTTTACGCCCTGCACCGCGAACGCACCCAGGGACTGCCCGGCCGACCCGCGTAGCCGTACCGTCAGATGGCCCGGCGCCAGCGTCGCCATGCCGTATTGCCGCACGATCTTGCTGCTGATCTTGGTGCCGATCGCCCGGTGCGTATTACGCACGTTGTATTGCAACTGCATCTTCTCGCCCCGGCTGAACAGCGCCGCCGCGTCTTCGATCATTTGCGCGTCCAGCGTCTCCGGCACCTCGTTACGGCCCTCCGTTGTGCAGTACCGGGCATACGGCCCCGGATCGGCCTGCGCCAGTAGCGGGTTCAGGTCGAGGTCGTCGAGGAAATCACTGCCGCGGCTGACCTGCTGCAGCATGTCCGTGCGCCCGATCACATCCGTCAATTTACGCACACCCAGCGACGCCAGGATGCCGCGCACGTCTTCCGCGATGAAGCTGAACAGGTTGATCACCTTCTCCGGCGTACCCTCGAACTTCGCCCGCAGCGTCTCGTCCTGGCTGCATACGCCAACCGGGCACGTGTTGCTGTGGCATTGCCGCACCATGATGCAGCCCATCGCCACCAGGCTCGCGGTGCCGATCCCGAACTCCTCGGCGCCCAGCATGGCCGCGATCACCACGTCGCGCCCGGTCTTGATCCCACCATCTGTCCGCAACCGGATCCGGTGGCGTAGGCGGTTGAGCATCAGCACCTGATGCGCCTCGCTCAGCCCCATTTCCCACGGCAGGCCCGCGTACTTCACGCTGGTCTGCGGGCTGGCGCCCGTGCCGCCGCTATGACCGCTAATCAGGATCGTGTCGGCCTTGGCCTTCGCCACTCCGGCCGCGATTGTGCCGATGCCGGACCGCGCGACCAACTTCACGCACACCGTCGCCTCGGTGTTGATCTGCTTCAGGTCATAGATCAGCTGAGCCAGGTCTTCGATCGAGTAGATGTCGTGGTGCGGCGGCGGACTGATCAGTGTCACCCCGGGCGTCGAGTGCCGTAGCTTGGCGATCAGCGGCGTGACCTTGAAGCCGG
>JANPPS010000290.1:0-37262 GCA_031428635.1 Rhodospirillales bacterium | reverse complement strand
GTGGCAGTACCGGTAATCGCGGAACCCGCCCAAGGCACGGTGCAGCGACTTGGTAAAAACCATGTTGGTCGTTGTCGCCATGATGTTCTGCAGGCACAGGATCGGGGCCCACTGCCCATCCCGCACCATCTGATCCATGTTCCAGCGGGGTGGCCAAGGCACCTCGTTATGGTGGATAGCGTGGCGCTGGCCGATCCGCTCGCCGTGGCCGTCGATCAAGATCAGGTCGCCGAAAATCAGGTCTGCCTGGCCGCGGTTGGCCACGCGCTCGATCGCTTCGAACCGCCCGGCGACAAAGCAGTCGTCGCTGTTCAGCACCGCAACCCACTCCGTCGCCGCGGTGTCCACCAGCTCGTTCAACCGGGCGTGGGCACCGCGATTACCGGCGCTCGGCAGCACGCGCAGCCGGGGGCCCATGCGCTGCAACCAGGCCAGCAACGCCGCCGACCCGTCGGACGAGCCGTCATCGACGACCAGCACCTCGGTCACCAATGGCGAGCGCAGCGCCGATAGCACGGCGGCAGTCAGGTACAGGCGGTGGTTAAAGCTCGGGACACAGACTGTGAACATGCGCCTAGACCAACCCAAAGCCCGGCAGCGCGCCCAGCACCTCCGTCGCGATCGCCCGGTTCATACTGGTGCGCACGTCCTCCAGCACGTAACGGCAGCCGGCGGCGACGTTGACGCCGGTGCCCGATTGCACGCGCAGGAAGCCCTCTAGGTACGCCAGGCGGAACACGGTCCGCAGCAGGTCGCCGTGCCAGTTCTGCTGTCCCAGGCCGTAATGGTGCTCGATTATCAGGGCCCATGATTTCAGCCCCTCGAACACCGAGAAATAGTGCTCGACCGGTAGATCGCCACCGTCGGCCGGCGTGGCAAGGCGTCGCACCAGCTCGGACAGGCCCAGATCGGCCGCGCGCGGCGGGTGCAATTCCAGGAAGCGCTGCGCCATCATGCCGACCGACACCTGGCGTGCGATGAAGCTGGCCACCGAGTAAGGATGGTGATGCGCCAGATAGGCGGCCGGGGCGTAGAACAGCCGAAATGCCTCACCGACCTCATTCAGGCGTTGGCTCATGCGGAGCGCGAACTCCGGATCTTCGAATGCGGCCATGGTGAAGCTGCTGTCGTAGCCGTGTGTCAGCCAGTCGGGCACGAGGGCCCTTTTGACGCTGACGTTCGATGAATAGAACAGCCGCCAGTCGTACCAGGAATAGGCGGTCATGTTGTGGAAGCCGAACTGCTGCTCGCCCTCGCCCTGGATGTGGGCCATGACGGCGTTGACAGGCAACGCGTCCCGGTCGGGCCAGCCGATCCGGCCCAGCACGGCTGTTCCCGTCTCTGGAAAGCGGGTGTGTGCAGCGGCGTGGATGGACAGGAAGTCGTCGGACGGCGGGCTCACGTCGTCGCCGACAAAGACCAGCAACTGGCCGCGGGCCATCGTGGCGGCCAAGTTGCGGGCGCGGGCCGGGCCACCGTTCTCAACGCGGTGCGTGACCAGCGCGGGATGCTCGATCGCTAAACGGCGGAGCCGGTCAGGCGTGTCGTCACGCGATCCGTCATCGATCACGATAATCTCGGCCGAGACCCGGCCGGCACAGGCGAGTAGGCGAAGCAATGTCGCCTCGAGCACTTCGCCGCGGCCGTAGGTTGGCAGGATTACGGAAATCGCGACGGGCGCGTGCAGGGCCGGGGCCGGCAGCACGGGCTGCGGCGCTGGGCGGGGTACCGCCGGCCTGTGCAGGGGGCGCAGGTCTGCCCCTCCGGGTACGGCTGCCGGTGGCGGCTCTCCCAGCACGACATGCGCCGGGTCGGGATGGAGGATGGTGGCCCCGGCGACCTGGACGGCGATCGTGTGGGGCATGCCGTCGAAATAATAGGCCGGCACAGCCGCCTGAAACCCGCAGTGACCGGTTCCGATACCTGCATCGAGTAAATCCTGCCGGAACCGGTCGGCCCTGGTTTTGGTGATGGCTACCCCGTCGATCAAGACGACGATCTCGACCGGTTCGTCCCGGTCTCTTGCGGCCCATCCCGCGACAAAACCACCGCCGGTACTATCGACGTGTCCCCGGATAAGTTTCGCCACGACCGTCCCCTTGTTTATCCAGCGCCTTGTGGGCCGAAACGACGGTTGACGCAAAAGTTACCGTTAAAAATTCGTCTTTTTTGCTTGAGCCCACCACTGCGCGGTCAGGGCCAGGCCATCCGGCCAAGAAATCTGCGGAGCCCACCCGGTCGCTGCCTGCAGCCTTCGGTTGCATAGTATATTGAATGCTATACCCGCCGGCCGGTCGGGCCGATAGTGGACGGGGTGGGTTACATCCAGTTGAGTCAGGATGTCTGCCACGACGGCCGCGGTCTTCATGCCGGTCCCGGACGACACGTTGGCAGCCGTGCCGCCGGGCAGGGACGCTGCCGCCAGCAAGCCCCGGGCCGCATCGTCGATATAGAGGTAGTCGCGGACGGCGCTGCCATCGCCCCAGACCTCGATCGGCGCGCCGGACTGCACGCAGGCGGCGACGGTCGCGACCAGCCCCTGGCCGCGATGGTTCACCTGGCCCGGCCCATACGGGTTCGATAGGCGGGCGACTACGCACCGGACGTGTCCCATGCGGTCCATCGTCCACGCCATCTCCTCGGCCAGCAGCTTGACCGCGCCGTAGCGGGAGCGGGGTCGCAGCGCATGATCTTCCGACACTGGCGCCGTACCGGCCGGATCGCCGTAGACGGTGCCGCCGGACGACACCAATACGACGCGGCCGACCCCGGCGCGGCAGGCTGCCTCCAGCACGATCGCTGTCAGGCGTAGTTCGTGCAGCGCCAGCGGGTCATGTAGGGCGACGATGCCGGCCGGCGTGCCGCGCCCGGCCGCATGGATCAGCGTCGACACGCGGGCCAGATGGGGAGCCAGCGCCTCCTCCGTCTCGATCCGGATCGGAATCGCGGTTGTGCCGTTCCGGGGCACCGTACCGGGACCGATCGCGACAATTTCGGCGCCCAAACCCGCGGCGACCCGGCATACGGCCGCGCCGATGAACCCGCCCGCGCCCGTGACTGCGATGCGCTGCCCGGCGATACCCTCCACTACGCGGGGATGGCCAGGGCGGGCTGTGCTGCGGACAGCACCTCTTCGGCCGCGAGCCATTCGGCCTCGGCTTCGTCCAGCGCATGGCCGATCGCGCCAAGCCGTTGCTGCAATTGTGTCACTTCGGTACCCGCGCCGGCGGCATAGAGCGCCGAGTCGGCCATGCGGGTCTGGATCGCGGTACGCTCGGCCTCTAGCCGGGTGATGGCTGCCAGCGCCCGCTCTACCTGCCGGCGTAGCGGGGCGAGGGCGACCCGTGCCTCCGCCCGGTCGCGGCGATCATCGCGGCGCGTGGGCGTTGTGTCGGCCCGCGCCGGGCGCGATCGCTCCGCGAGCAGTGCCCGATAGTCATCCATGTCGCCATCATACGGGCGCACGGTTCCGTCCCCGACCAGCCAGAGGCGGTCGGCCACCAGTTCGACCAGATGCGGGTCGTGCGTGATCAGCAGCACGGCGCCTTGATAGTCGGCCAGCGCCCGCACCAGGGCGTCCCGCGCGTCCATATCCAGGTGGTTCGTCGGCTCGTCCAAAATCAGCAGGCCGGGTGCGTCGCGTGTGGCGAGTGCCAGCAGCAGCCGCGCCTTCTCACCGCCCGACAATGCCCCGGAAGCGGTATCGGCGCGGTCGGCATCCAGGCCAAACCGGGCCAGCTGCGCCCGGACCTGCGGCGGCGTTGCCGAGGGCAGGGCGCGCGCCATGTGCTGCACCGGTGATTGATCGAGCACCAACTCGTCCGTTTGATGCTGCGCGAAGTAGCCAACCCGCAACTTTGGGTGGCGGTGCATCGTACCGGCCATGGGCTCCATGCGGCCAGCGAACAGCTTGGCCAACGTGCTTTTACCGTTACCGTTGGCGCCCAGCAGCGCGATGCGGTCCTGCATGTCGACCGTGACGGACACGTTGGACAGTATGGCCGTGTCGCCATAGCCGGCGCTGACCCGGTCGAGCACCAGCACGGGCGGGGCCAGCTTGGCCGGTTCGGGAAAGGCGAAGCGGGTGGGTGCGGCTTCGATCACGGCGTCCAGCACGGGTAGCTTTTCCAGCGCCTTGATCCGGGCCTGCGCCTGGCGCGCTTTGGTCGCCTGCGCCCTAAACCGGTCGACGAACGCCTGCATATGCGCGCGCTGGGCGGCGATCCGTTGGGCGGCGCGACCCTGCTGCATCGCGTGCTCGGTCTTGATACGGATGAATTCGTCGTAGCCGCCGGGCGTCAGGCTGAGTTTCTGTTGGTCCAAATGCGCGATCGCCTGCACGGCGCGGTCCAGCAGGCCGCGGTCGTGGCTGACGATCAGGCAGGCGCCGGGAAAGCGGGCGAGCCACGTTTCGAGCCACAGCGTCGCCTCAAGATCGAGGTGGTTGGTCGGCTCGTCCAGTAGCAGCAGGTCGGGTGCGGCGAACAGGGCGGCGGCGAGTGCGACACGCATGCGCCAGCCGCCCGAATAGCTATCGACCGGCCGGGCCTGGCGTTCGGCGTCGAACCCGAGCCCGGCCAGGATCGTGGCCGCGCGTGCGGGGGCGGCGTCGGCGCCGATCGCCCGTAGCCGGTCGTGTATTTCCGCCAGGCGTGCGCCGTCGACGGTGGTCTCGGCCTCCGCCAGCAAGGCTAGCCGTTCCGGATCGGCGGCCAGAACGGTGTCCAACAGCGATTGCGGGCCTGACGGTGCCTCCTGCCGCACTTGGGCCAGGCGGGCGCGGGCGCTGAGGGCGATGTTGCCGCCGTCGACACCTAATTCACCCGCGATCACCTTCAGCAGCGTGCTTTTACCGGCGCCGTTGCGGCCCACCAGACCCACGCGGGCGCCGGCGTCGATACGCAGCGACGCGCCGTCCAGCAATGTGCGGCCAGCCATGCGAAGCGTCACGTCATCGAGGGTCAGTAAACTCATGCTGCCCATGTAATCCGGGGCGCATCGCGGCGGTAGGGTCGCGCTCCGTTATCGCCAATCAGCAGCCTGCGTTCCAGCCTAACCCCGTTGCCGTGGGCAGCCCGGGTCGCATAGTCGAACCATCGTGTGTCGGACATCATTCTCCCCACAGGACGTGCAGCGCAGACTTTGCATCGCGAACTCCACGAGGTGCAGCTCGCCCCAACGCCGCAGCAACGCGTCCACTGGCAGCACGCCCTGATGGCCGCAGCCCCGGCAGCGCGCAAGCCGGATCCAGCCGGGTGCGGTGTGCTTCAGGCTGCCCAAGCGCGGCTGACGGTTCGCGTCTTTTCCTCCCATGAATAGAACATATAGCGAACGTAAATGGGAGTCGAGTTCGCGCGATCAGTCAGATCGGAGGGACGCGACGCGCAACGACGATCGCGTCTTGCACCGCAATCGTAAACCCAGCACTGTTACAGTTCCGCCTCGATTGCTAAACCCGGCTCGTTTGAGGCCGATGCCTGGAGGTTGATGCGTGGTGGACGTTGTCGAGGTTGGCACGGTTCGGCCGGCCGGTCTCTCCGCATTGTTGAGCTGGCTGACGGCCCTTGGGCTATTTATATCGTTCGGAACCCTCGTCGTGGGGACGACCGTGTTGCTGGACTTGCGTCAGGACACGTGGCGGCTCGCGTCGATCGCGTCTGAAAACCTCGCCGTCGTCCTTAGCGAAAATATCGCCCGCAACTTCGCGACCTATGACCTCTCCCTTCAGGGTGCGCGCGACGCGGTGCAGACGCCGGGCGTAGACACGGCGAGTCCGGCAATCCGGCACATCGCTATTTTCGACCGCGCCGCCTCGGCCGAGTTCCTCGGCTCCGTCCTGGTTCTCGGCGTCGATGGCCGCATCACGGCTGCGTCCACGTCGATGACGCCCGCGCCGCTGTACCTCGGTGACCGCGAGTATTTCCAAGTTCATCAGCAGCGCAAAGACGCCGGTTTATTCGTGAGCCAACCGTTCGAAAGTCGTGTGCGGGCTGGAGACCCCAACATCGCCATTAGCCGGCGGATTGACAATGCCGATGGCTCCTTCGGCGGCGTCGTCGCGCTCACGCTCCGGCTCGCCTATTTTCGGGACCTATTCGATCGGTTGGACATTGGCACCAAGGGCCAGATTGCAGTCATCGACCGCAATGGGCACCTGATGGCTCAAAAGCCTTCCGCCGAGCCGGAGCGATTGACCAAGGAGTTCTCGAACCCGTCCGTTCTGCAGGGGATTGGCCAGCGGGTGGCCGGGCAGTTCACCACGGCCTACGCGACCGACGATGTGGAACGGCTGGTGTCTTACCGCCAGATCGGACCGACCCCGTTGGTCTTGGTGCTCGGCGTCTCGCTGGAGGAGATCTACGCCCCCTGGTGGCGTAAGGCCGAGCTGCTTGGTTCGATGTTGGGGCTGCTGTTCCTGGGTAACCTCGGCCTGTGTTTCCTCTTTCGCCGCGAAATGCAGCGTCGTTTTACGGCAGAGGCGGCGTTGACGGCGGCGGCGGCGGCGTTGTCGGTCATTGCCTCTACCGATGCCCTGACCGGCGTCGCCAATCGTCGCGCGTTCGATGCGGCGCTACACCGGGCTTGGCCGGCGGCGGCCCGGGCGCAGTCGCCACTTTCGCTGCTGATGCTGGACGCCGACTGTTTCAAGCTGTTCAACGACCGCTTCGGCCATCCGGCTGGCGACGGGGTGCTGCGTCAGGTCGCGGCCTGCATAGAGCAGTGTATTCGCCGCCCAAACGATTTCGCCGCCCGTTATGGTGGCGAGGAGTTTGTCGCTTTATTGCCGGAGACCGACAGCGCGGGGGCGATCGTGATTGCCGAGCGCATCCGGAAAGCGGTGGCCGCGCTCGCGATCGCAAATCCTGGCGCGCCGACGGGCTATCTTAGCGTCAGCTTGGGCGTGGCCGTTCTCCATCCCCAAGCGGGTCAAAGACAAGACATGCTGGTGGCGCAGGCGGACGCTGCGCTGTTCGACGCTAAGCGCGCCGGGCGCAACCGCGTCGTGTTGCATCAAAGCTTTGTGGACACGGACCTGCTCGGCCACCTACCGTGTTGCGCCGCCGGCGGTCTCGGCACCGCCCCGGATTAGGCTAGTCGCTGACCGGCGGGCGCGAAGAGCCAACAAGGCCGGTCGTTCCACGCCGTGCCATGACAGCCAGGCGCAGGCCAGCACGATCGGCAGGCTGACAGCGATATTGACCGCCCAGTGATCCAGGCCCCAGCCGACGACAAGCTGCTGCACGGGAAATGCCCACAAATAGATGCCGTAGGAATAGTCCGCCCCGCCACCAACCCCGGTCCGTAATGGCCGGGCCGTAGCCGCGGCGATCACGAGGTACGCGCCAGCCGTGGCGCAAGCCAGCCGTAATCCGCCCGTCGCCGCAGCAGTGATCAGCACGCCCCCGCACAGCAGCAGCGCCCAGGCCCGGACCGGCGGCCGCCATAGTGCCATGGTCATGCCGCCCAGGAAGCAGGTACCGAACTCCACCAGCGCGCCGCCGATCCACAGCTTACCTGCTACCAGCCCGGCCGCCAGCAGCGCCAGCACGATCCACCCCCGCAGCAGTCCCACCAACCCCAACCCGGCCAGGATGGCGTAGCACGTCGCCTCATACTGCAACGTCCAGAGTGAGCCATTGACCGCCGGTACCGGATGACTGGCAAACACGCCCGGCAGCGGCCCGGCAAAGCCCAGCAACGACAAGTTCAGCCAGACGAATCGCCCCGTTGCGGGGTCGGCTGCATATTCAGCAACCGGCAGCGTCGTCACAACCGCGCCGGCCACCGCGCAACCCACGAGCGAAAGTGCCAGACCCGGCAGCAATCGGCCCGCCCTGGCGATCAAGAATGATCCCAGTTGCGGCCGCCGCTGCCAGCTCTGGGTGATCAGATACCCACTCAGGATAAAGAACGTGAACACGGCCAGGTGCCCCAGGGTCATTTGGCCGCGCGTCAAGCGCATCCCCAGCTCCGTCGCCTCCTGTCCGGTTGTGAGTGCCACGCTGTGGGACACGAGTACCGCGAGTGCTGCGCAGTGACGGATCAATCCGAAGTTATTTTCGGGCATATCCGACTAAACGATATGCAACCCAGGGTTAGCAAGGGCTTTCTGGCTGCGTTAGAACGGTAACAGGATATCCAGCAGTTGCTGCCCGTAGCGAGGCCGCTGCACATCCGTGATCTGGCCGCGCCCGCCGTACGAAATACGCGCCTCCGCCAGACGGTCGTGGCGGACGGTATTGTCGCTCGCGATGTCCTGGGGCCGGATCACGCCGCTGACCTGCAGCTCCCGCAGTTCGGCGTTGACGCGCACTTCCTGCCGGGCGGCGACGGCCAGGTTTCCGTTCGGTAGCAGCTGGGTGATTACCCCAGCCAGCCGCAGCGTCACGCTTTCATTGCGCTTGATGCTCGCCGCGCCTGTGCTGGTGTTGCTGCTGTTGGTCGAAATCAGCTTGGCCGGGTCCACCGACTTCGGCAAATTGCGAGGCAGGTTGCTCTCCAGCCCGAGGAAGTTTGGGATACCGACGTTCTCGGCGCCCGCCCGGGTCTGATTGGATTGGTTCGACAGGTCGGCATTATCGGTGATGTTAACCAGGATCGTCACGATGTCGCCAACCTGCGCCGCGCGCTGATCCTTGAAGAACGCCCGGCTGCCGGCGCGCCACAGGCTGTTGGCCTCGGCGGGCGCGGACTGGCCGCGGGGCATGGGCATCGATAACGGTCGATACTGGGCGTCGGCTGTCGGGTCGCTGGACGGTGTCATTTCCGGCGGGCGGCCGACTTCGGACAGGCGGCTCAGCGTGCCGCAACCGCCAAGCAACAGGCACACCGTAGTAACGCGGATCATCGTGTGGGTTGTCGTGTAGATCATCGGGCGGCCACCTGTTTATTGGTCAGTACCGGCGCCGTGCCCGGCAGCACGCGGGCGCGGCCGGGCCCGGTAACTTCCGCCCGCACCATCATGTGCGACGCCGGGTTCAGCACCGGCACCACGTCGCCCACGCCGGCCGGCTCCATCGCCAGGCCCTGCGCAGTTAACTGCAGGCCAGGGCTATCGAGTACGAGTTGCACGGTATTGCCGCGCTCGATCACGATGGGACGACCGAGATCGGCGACCTGAATCGCCTGACCGGGCATCAATGTATGCCGCGCGGCCTGGCCCGTTGCCTGGGCCGGGTTGTGCACCACCTCTCCCCGTGCCTGCCCGGTGCGCAGCGTGGCCCAGATCAAGTCGGTGCCCGTCACGACCTCACCAGACAGCAGACGGCGGCGCAGGACGGGTAGCTCAACCGTCTCAACGACGCGGCCCGATATGCGCAGTGCCGTCGGGGGTACGCCGTCGGCGCCTACAGACAGCAGGGCGGTGAAACGGCCCGTGCCGGCGTCGGCGTCCAGTTGCTGCACAGTGATCGCGACCGGCCCGGGCGGCACCGGCGCTGTCGTGATCGCCGGCAGCTCAAGCTCGGTACCCGCGAGGCCCGCCCCGGCGAGCGCCGTGCGCAGTGCGGGTAGAATATCGTCCCGGCCCAGATTACGGCCGGCGCGATCCAGAACGGCGCGATCGGTGGACGATGCCGGGCGCCAATCCACGCCGAACTGGCGGGCGATGGCCAGCAATTGCGGCCCCTCCACCACTAACCGGGCGCCGGGCGCCGGGGCCGGACCGAGCGGACGATCCACAGTGACGCCATCCCACAGATCGGACAGACGGACGGTCGGACCCTCGATCGACGCAACCGGGCGCAATGTCGCGGCGTGCGCGATGCAGGGCAGCGCCAGGAGCAGCGCCAGTAGCAGCGGCGTCCTCATCGCAGGTTCGTCAGCGTGGACTGCATTTGGTCGGACGTCGTGATGACCCGGCTGTTCATCTCGTACGCGCGCTGGGCGGTGATCAGGTTCGTGATCTCGGTCACCACGTTCACATTCGACGTCTCGATAAAGCCTTGCATGACGGTGCCAAAGCCCGGCGCACCGGGCGTGCCGGTGACGGCGTTGCCCGACGCGGCGCTGGCGATCAGCAAGTTGTCGCCCTGTGACTCGAGCCCGGCCTCGTTCGCAAAGCCCGCGAGTTGCAGCTGCCCGACCGTCTGCGGCGCCGTGGTACCGTCGATTTTGGCCTGCACCTGGCCGCCGGCGTTGATGCTGACGTCCCTCGCATTCGGGGGAATGGTGATGCCGGGCGCCACGACATAGCCGTCGGCGGTCACGATCTCCCCATTCGGCGACAGGCTAAACGTGCCGTCGCGCGTGTACGCCGTCTCGCCGCTCGGCAGTGTGATCTGGAAATACCCGTTGCCGCTGATGGCCATATCCAGGCTGTTGCTGGTCTGCTGCAGATTGCCCTGCTCGTGAATGCGGTAAATGGCCGCGGTTTTGACGCCCAGGCCGACTTGCGCGCCTGACGGCACGACGGTCCCGTTATCGGAGCTGTTGGACCCGACCCGCCGCAGGTTCTGGTAGATTAGGTCCTGAAACTCGGCCCGGCGTCGCTTGAACCCGGTCGTGGTCATGTTGGCGATGTTGTTGCTGATGACCTCGACGTTGGTCTGTTGAGCCAGCATGCCGGTGCCGGCAATATCTAACGATCGCATGTAGTTATCCCTGCTTGGTTTGGGTCAGTTTATTGATGGCGTTCTGCTGGCGGTCGGCCTCGCCCTGCACGAACTGGGCCGTGAACTGAAAATCGCGCAGCTCGGCCATCATGCGCGTCAGCTCGATCACGGGCTGAACGTTGCTATCCTCGACGGCGCCCTGGACGATCTTCGGCGCGACGACCGGCGCCGTGGGGCCATCGGCGCGCAGCAGGCGGGCCCCCTCGGCTGTCACGCGGCGACTATCGGTGGGTTGCACCAGGCCGATGCGGCCGAGCGGCCCGTTCTCGCTGCTGACGGAGCCGTCGGCGGAAATCGTGATGCGCGTGTCGGTCGGCGCCACGCGCATCGGCTTGCCCGTGCTGTCCAGCAGCGCATTGCCGTCCTGATCGCCCACGCGGCCATCGGCCATCGGCGTGAACCGCCCGGCGCGGGTCAGGCGGGGGCCGCGCGGCGTATCGACGGTGAAATACCCCTCGCCCGACACGGCGATGTCGAACGGGTTGGCGGTGTGGGTCAGGGGGCCAGCCGCCTGTTCCCGATACGTGGCGCGGTCCTGGGTGTAGGCGACGGTTTTGCCGCCGGGCGCCGTGTCGACCTGGCTTTGCCGACCGAGCCAATCGCTGAACAGCATCCGTTCCGCCTTAAAGCCCGGCGTGCTGGCGTTGGCGAGGTTGGTGGCCGTCACATCCAGCGCCCGTTGCTGGGCCATCATGCGGGACAGGGCGACGTAGGTGGGCACTTCCATGGGCGGCACTCCGGGTGGCTGGCCGGGGTAGCGCAAGCGGTGTGCCACGGCGGGGGCTGCGTGCGGCCCAATACGTGCGGCCCAGTGGGGCCGGGCGGGGCGGGGCAGGGCACCCGGCAGGATGTGCCGGGCGGGCCGTATGTGCCGGGCGCGGGGCGGCGCCAACGGTTTGTTAACCTGCCGCCGTCATGGTGTGCGTGACTGATGACGGAGCACGCGCATGAGCGCCAAACCGACCGCGCCCGCCGCGGTGGACGCCAAAACGGCCGACCCGACCACACCAAAGCGGGGTGGTAAGAAGAAACTGCTTCTGGCCCTACCTGTCCTGCTCATCGCGGGCGGCGCTGGCGGCTGGTTCAGTGGCGTGATCCCCAGGCTGCTGGGTCATGAGGGGGAGGGCGCGCACGCCGCCCTGGTCGCGTCACCCCCCATCTTTTTCGACCTGCCTGACATCGTGGCGAACCTGAACACGGGCGCCCGCCGCGCTGCGTTCATCAAGCTAAAGGCCAAGCTCGAGCTTGCCCGGGCGGAGGATCAGCCGGGCGTACAAGCCGCACTGCCGCGCATCCTAGACCTGTTTCAGGGCTATTTGCGGGAGATGCGGCCGGACGAGCTGCGCGGCACCGCCAGCACGTACCGGCTGCGGGAAGAGCTGCTCGCCCGCACTAACCTGGCCGTGGCACCGGCGCGGGTCACGGCCGTCCTATTTACCGAAATGATCGTGCAATGAGCGACGCGCCCCCCGTGCTGGATCAATTCGACATCGACCGCGTACTCGGCAACGACATCCGCCCAACCGCGGAGGTCAGCGGCATGCAGCGCATAATCGATAGCGGGCTGATCTCCTACGAACGCCTGCCAATGCTGGAGGTGGTGTTCGACCGCCTAGTGCGGATCATGAGCACGTCGCTGCGCCAATTAACGAGCGATAATGTCGAGGTGAGTATCGACACGATCGTCTCGCTACGGTTCGGCGATTATCTGAACGCAATCCCGCTGCCGGCGATGCTGGCCGTGTTCAAGGTGGAGGAGTGGGACAATTACGGCCTGATGGTCATCGACAGCGCGCTGATCTATTCGATCGTGGACGTGCTGCTGGGCGGACGCCGGGGCACGGCCGCCCAGCGGATCGAGGGGCGGCCCTACACCACGATCGAACGTACGTTGGTCGAACGGTTGATTACCGTCGTGCTGGCCGATTTGACCGCAAGCTTCGACCCGCTGTGCCCAGTGACGTTCCGGTTCGAACGGCTGGAGGTCAATCCGCGGTTCGCCACCATCAGCCGACTGTCGAACGCGGCCATCCTGTCGCGGTTACGTATCGATATGGAGGACCGGGGCGGGCGGCTGGACCTGGTGCTGCCCTACGCCACGCTCGAGCCGGTACGCGAGCTGCTGCTGCAGCAATTCATGGGTGAGAAGTTCGGCCGGGACAGCATTTGGGAAACCCATCTGGCCGAACAGCTGCTGGATACGGAAATCGAGTTACAGGCGGTGCTGGATGAACAAGTGATGCGGCTGTCAGACGTGGTGGCGCTGCAGGTCGGCAGCCGGATCACGCTGCAGGTGGGACCCGGCGCTCCGGTGCATCTGCGGTGCGGGACCGTCCCGCTGTTCGAAGGCAAGGCCGGGCGGCGCAAGCATCGCGTGGCGGTGCGCATCACCGACCATGTCGATCCGTCGGGATCGCCGAAAGCCGTGAACGGGGGCGTCGCATGAGCGGGTTGGACTGGGGGCTGGAGATCGTTCTGGTCGGCCTGCTGGCCATTGTGCTGCTGCACGCGATCCGGCTGGAACGGGCCGTGACGGCGCTCCGTCGCGACCGGGGCGCCCTGGGCGAAGTGGTGGCCGGGTTCGACGTCAGCGCGCGTGCGGCGCAGGCGGGCCTGGGTAAGCTGCGTCATCTGTCGACCGAGGCCGCGGACGAGTTTGCGGGTCGGGAAGCGGCAGTGACGGCGCTGCGGGACGACTTGGCGTACCTCATGGAGCGGGGCGGTCAGGTGGCGGACCGACTGGAGACCCTGGTTCGCGCCGGCCGCGGTGCCACGACACTCCGCAACGAGAATGCGGCGGCCAAGCCAAATGCCGAGCCTGATGCCAAAGCGGGTACCAAACCAGTTCGCAGTACGGCGGAGCGCGATCTGGCGGCGATGCTGCAGGTCGCACGCGCGGAGCGAGGCCGCCCATGACCCTCCTCCGGCCTCTACCATGGACGATCGCCGTAATTGTGGTGTTGCTGCCGGTGAAGCTCGCCCTTCTTCTCGAGGCCGGGATGCCAGGGCTGGGCCTGGGCCGGTCGGTGATACCGCGGGCCCAAGCTGCGGAGCGCGGGGCTAAACCGGCGGAGGACGGCGCGAAGCCAGCCGACCAGCGGGTACAGCCCGTGCCCGCCGGCCCGTCTACCCCCATGCCCGCGCCACCGGTTGTGGCAGCGCCGGCCGAGCCTGCGATCCCCAGCGCCGAACGCGCCGTTCTGCTGGAATTGCGCGACCGCCGGGCGGTGTTAGACGTGCGGGAGCAGACACTGGCGTCCAAGGAGGCGCTCATGGCTGCCACCGAACGGCGGATGCAGGAGCGGCTGGACCAGCTCGCGGTATTGCAAACCCGGCTGGAGGAGCTGGATGGCAGCCGCCGCGACCACGACGCAGCCAACTGGCGCGGCATCGTCAAAACCTATGAGAGCATGCGGCCCCGCGACGCGGCTGCGATCCTTAACGATATGGAGGAGGGGGTGCTGCTACAGGTCCTGGACCGGATGAAGGAGTCGAAGGCTGCGCCGATCCTGGCGGCAATGATGCCGGACCGGGCGCGGACGGCGACGGCGCAACTGGCGCAACTGCGCAGCAAGCAGGTGGCGGCTCCCACAGGCATGACGCCGGCCGCGACGACGCCAACACCCGGTCAACTGTCCGGTCAACTACAGGGGCCACGCGGTTGACCCACCGTCGCCGCTTGCTCGCGCTTTTGCTCACGACCACGCCGCTGCATGGTTGGGCGGCGGACAAAACCAATATTCAGGAGTTCCGGTCGGGATCCACGGCCGCATCCCGTGTGGTCGCGAGCGGCCCTCCCGTACCATCGTATAGTCCTGAGCCAGCTAATGCCGCCCCGGCCAGCTCGACCCCGACCAGCTCGGCCTCGGCCAGCTCTGACCCGACCCGTCCGGTACTGCCCCATTCCGCAACGCCCCGTCCAGCACCGACCCGTCCGGCACTGCCCCATTCCGCGACATCCCGTTCAGCTTCCGCGGTCGCGGCGATCACGGCGGCCGCACTGGCCATGCCGACCGCAATACTGCCTGTTCCATCCGCGGCGCTTGCGTCCGACACTCCCCCCCCGGCCGGGCCACGCATCGTACTTGATCCGCCACCGGCTTCGCTGGCGCCCGAGACAGCGCCCGCCCCGCGCGCAAGCCGGCCACGGGCCGTCGCGCGGACCAAGTCGGCCAAGGCGGCACCAGCGATCAAGCCCACCGGGGCATTGGTCAGCCCGGCACCGGCCGTGGCACCCGCGCCGGAACGCGTGGAAACAGCCCCGGCGGCACCGGAGTCGGCTACGCCGCCGCCGAAAATCGTCGCCGATGCCCCCGTGGTGCCCGCGCCTCCGTCGGCCGAGGCGCCGACCCTGCAGGACGTCATCGGCACCGTACTCCGGCAGCCCCTTCCGCCGCCCGTGCTGGAGGAAGCGGCCATCCAGATCGTCGCCGGTACCGACCTGGGTGTCGCCGCCTATGCCCATGATGACCAGGTCATCATCGTGTTCGACCAACGGGTGCCGATCGACCCGGCGCAGCTGCGGCCCAACCCGAGTGGCCCGGCGGCAGGCCAGGTGCAAATGGGGCCAGACTCGACCATCCTGACCGTCCCATGGCCCGCCGCAACCCCCTTGGCGATCATGCGCCGCGGCCGGGCGTGGACGATCGCCGCGGCGCCGGACAGCGCGACGCCGCACCCGATGGTTGCCATCCCGGCCGATCGCCGGATGGAGCTGCGGACGGAGCAGCCCGGCCACGTGGTGACTATCATCGACCCGCTCGACGGCCGGTCCCTCTTGATCGGAACCACCCGGGGGACGGAGGGCGGGCGGGCGTTCGTGCCGACGCCGTTCCGCGCGCCCGAATATACCCTGGTGCCGAGCGTGCTGGGTGTCGTCATCGAACCGCTATCGGATACGATCGACCTGCGGCAGTTCGCGCACGGCTTCGCCATCACCGCGGATGATGACCTGACGCCGGCTGCGGCCCAGACCCCGCCCGCCGGCGTCGCGTCCCGGCGGTTCGACCTACCCGCGCTACCGACCGAGGCCGTGGTCCGTCGTCTGCAGGCCGAGCTGGCCGCGGCTGCCGCAGCACCACCCCGTGCCCGCGCCGCGCCGCGCCTGATGGCCGCCCAGAGTCTCATCAGCCTGGGCTTTGGATCGGAAGCCCAGGCGCTGCTTACGCTGACCACGATTGAGGATCCGGCCGCCGCGGCTGACCCGACCCTGTCGGCACTGGGCGCAGTCGCAGCCCTTTTGGCCGGCCGGCCGAACGAGGCGCAGGGGCTCGATGATCCGGCTCTGGACGGTTCGGACGAAATCGCCCTGTGGCGGGCGGTGCGGGGGGCGTGGCGGGATGGATCGATCACCCATGACGCGGCGCTTCTTCCGCTGGCGCTGGGCTACCCAACCGCGCTGCAGGCGCGCCTGGCGCCCGTGTTGGCCGACGCGGCCGCGGCGGCGGGGGATGAAGCGGCGCTGGCGCTGATCGACGCAGCCAGTCCTGGCCTGCCGGGCGTACGGCTGGCGCAGGCGGTGCGGCTTGCACAATCAGGCCCACCGGATGCGGCGCTGGCGATCTTGGACGATCTGCGCGACAGTCCCGACCGACGCACCGGGACCCGTGCCGGTATCGCGGCGGTCGAGTTGCGGCTGCAGCACCATCAGCTGACCGCGGCCCAAGCCGCCGATGCGCTTGAACGGCAAGCGCTGGCCTGGCGCGGTGACGGGCAGGAGGTCGCACTGCGCCAGCGCGTCGTTGCATTGCGGATGGAGGTCGGGTCCTGGCGGGCGGCGCTGGAGGGTCTGCGTGCGCTGAGCAGCCTATCGGATAATGCCGACGCCCGGATCAAACCGGGGGAGCAAGCGGCGGCGCAGGCAGCGTTGCAAGCCCGCGTCGGCGATGTGTTCCGGGCCATGATGGCGCCCGGCGCTGTACCGATCCCACCACTCGATTTCGTAGCGCTGGTCAGTGAGTTTTCGGACGGTCTACCGGCCGGCCAGGACTTTGCAACGACGCTGGCGGACCATTTGATGGAGCTCGACCTGCCGCTACGGGCCCGTACCGTGCTGATGCCGCTGCTGCAATCCACGCCGCCGGGTCCGGTGCGGGCGGGGATCGGGGCGCGTGTGGCGCAATTATCGCTAGAGGTGGGCAACCCCAAGGAAGCGGAGGCTGCGCTTGCTGCCAGCGATGCGCCCGGACTGCCGCCGAGCCTGGTGGAGCAGCGCGTCCTGCTGGTCGCCCGCGCCCGCGCCGCGCGGGAGGACCGGGCCGGTGCCGTGGCTCAACTGACCGGGCTGGGCACGGCGGCGGCCGACGATTTGCGTGCCACGCTGCTGAGCCAGGCCGGTGACTGGCCCGCCGCGCTGGCCGCCCTCAACGCCCTTGCCAGTAAGACCGTGCCGGCCGACGGCCCGCTGCCGGATGCCGCGCAGGAAATTGTCCTGCGCCAGGCCGGTGCTGCGGTGCAGTCGAACAATGTTGCGGCACTGGCGACATTGCGGGACCGCATTCCGCGTATGGACGGGCGGCGGGGCGGACTGCTGCAGCTACTGACCGCGCCCCCGATCACCGGATCGATCGATATCGCGCGCGCTGGGCAGGAATTGGCGCTGGGTCGTGAGCTGCCGGGACGCCTTTCAGGGCTGGCCACACGATAGTCTCTTTCGTAACAACCGGCGGGGCTGCGTTAATCACAGAGCAGCACACGCAAGTTTGGCTTGCGGCTACCCCCCCCTATCTCTATGTCTACATGCTCTAGGCCTAAGGGGCGATTTCCGCCCAACAGGCCGTCTACTGGTTTGGGGGTACGTGATGAACGCACTTGCTCAACTGGGGATGGTCTCGGAACTTCCGAGCGAAAACCAGACGACAATTGCCAACTACGCTTCTGTTAACGCCGACGCTCTCGGCGATGAGGAGCGGCGTGACTATTTTGTCGAGAGGGACGGCCAGCGTTTTGCTGGCACGCACCTTCTTGTGGATTTGTGGGGGGCCAGCAATCTTGCAGACCCGGCCCTGATCGACACCGCCCTGCGTTTGGCAGCGGTGACGGCGGGGGCGACGATCCTGCATAGCCACTTTCACCACTTCACGCCCAATGGCGGCGTGTCGGGGGTAGTGGTGTTGGCCGAAAGCCACATCTCGATCCACACCTGGCCCGAGCGGGACTTTGCCGCCATCGACATCTTCATGTGCGGGGCCTGTGACCCGCACAACGCGATCCCGGTACTACAATCCGCGTTCCATCCGGAGCGGATCGACTTGGACGAACAACGGCGCGGCCGGGTGTTCTAACCCGGCGTAACCGCGATACACTTAGCGCCGTCCGGTCCGCCGGGCGGCGTTTTTCGTTTGGGGTGAGCATGACTGACTGGGCGAATGAGAGCCTGTACCCCGGCTGGGGGCAGCGCTTCGCCGTCAGCCGCCGGCTGGTGACGGAAACGACCGCGTTCCAATCGATCGAGGTCATCGATACCGCATCGCACGGTCCGGTCCTGTTGCTGGACGGCGTCGTGCAGGTCACGGCCCGGGACGAATTCGTCTACCAGGAGATGATCGCGCACGTGCCGCTGCTGATGCATGGCGACGCGCGCCGCGTGTTGATCATCGGTGCCGGCGATGGCGGGGTGCTACGCCGGGTTCTGCAGCATCGGACGGTGACGCGGGCGGTGATGGTCGAAATCGACGCGGCCGTGATCCGCCTGTCGCGCCTGTACTTGCCGGACGTGGGCGGCACCGCCTGGGACGACCCTCGCGCAACGGTGTTGATCGAAGACGGCATTGCCTATGTCGCGGCGGCAGCAGCGGGCGCGTTCGACGTCATCATCGTGGACAGCACGGACCCGGACGGCCCTGGCGAAGTGCTGTTTTCGGAGGCGTTCTACCGCGACTGCGCCCGAATACTCGGCCCAAGTGGCATCCTGGCCAACCAGGGCGGCGTGCCGTTCATGCAGGCCGAGGAGTTGGCAGCGTCCACGGCCCGGCGGGCGACGGCATTCGCGTCCGTGTCGGCGTTCGTCGTCGCGGTCCCGACCTACGTGGGTGGTTTCATGGCGATCGGCGTCGCCAGCAACGCTTTGCTGGACCCGGCGCCGGACGTGGCAGAGATCGCGCATCGGGCGGACCGGGCGGGCCTGACGGGCTGCCAGTACTGGTCCCCGGCGGTGCATGCGGCAGCATTCGCGCTACCGCCCTACATCGCCGCCGCCCTTCACCCGCCACTCACCCCCGGGGCAAAGCCCTGAACCAGGCTACCCGCCACCAGCCGCCACCCGTCCACGATTACAAAAAAGATGAGCTTGAACGGCAACGACACCGCGTTCGGCGGCAGCATCATCATGCCCAGGCTCATGAGCACGCTGCCGACCACAAGGTCGATGACCAGGAATGGCAGGTATAGTAAGAAGCCCATTTCGAACGCGCGCCGCAGCTCGCCGATCATGAACGCGGGCACGAGTGCCCGCCACGGCGTCTGCTCCGGGGCCGGAACCGGCGGTAACTGCGCCAGGTCGAGAAAGAGCTGGATGTCGGGTGGCCGGGCATTGGCGGCCATGAAGGCGTGGAACGGAGCGGCAGTGCGGGTCAGGCCCTCCATTTCTGGAATTGCGCCCTGCGTCAGCGGTACCAGGCCGTTGACCCAGGCCAGCTCCATCGTTGGCTGCATGACGTAGAATGTGAGGAACAGCGACAACCCGATCAGCACGGAGTTAGGCGGCGTGCCCTGCGCCCCGATCGCGCTACGTAACAGCGACAAGACGATCACGATGCGGGTGAACGCGGTGCCGACCACCAGCAGGCTCGGCGCCAGCGACAGCACGGTCAGCAGCGCCGTCAGTTGTACGAGCCGCCCCGTCGCCCCCGCCTGCCCGCCCGCGCCGAGGTCGATCGACACCGACTGTGCCCACGCGGCACCCGGCGCCAGCAACAGCAGCGCGAGCGGCAAAAGTCGGTTCATTACTGCGGCTCCAGCCAGCCAAGCATCGTGTCGTGCGCGGCGCCGCTGAGCAGCAGCATCTCCCGCCCATCGCAGGCGACGATGCGCAGCGTGGTGCGGCCGAGGCTGAGCTGGTCCACGATCCGCAGCCGCCGGGTTGGAGGCGAGAACCCGGTTGCGCGCACGATCCGGGCGGCGCCGAGAATGAGAAGGATGATCCCGGCGAGGGCGGCTAGGGCGAGGGCGAGAGTTGGCGTGGTGAGCATGGTATGGCCTTTTGCCAGTGGGATAGACGGGCCGAGATGGGCGGGCCGAGATGGGCGGCGCGCGCGCTACTTGGGCGGCATTGCGGTGAGGAGCGCGTCGAGCGCCTGGAGCAGCTCGAGCAAAGCGGCGCGCAGCGTCCGGCCCTCATGGGGCATGAGATCGAGCGCCTTGGCGCAGAGAACCCCGGCAGCCTGCTCGAGCCCAGCGAGGTCGACCTGACGCCCCGATTTGGTCAGAGCCGTCGAGAGAGCGACGGTTTTCCGAAAGTCGTCGATGTACGCGGCTACGTCGCGTGCCGGGTCAAACGACACCGTTAGCGGTGGTCCGTTCGAATTTTCTCCATTGCGCATATCCGCCAGGATGTCGGCGAAGACTTAAGATCTGCTTACCTCAGCGACGATCTACGATTCATACTTCTTCAATGATTTGCTGGGCAGTTTGGGTGTCAGCGGAGGATCCATGGATAGCACGACTGATATCTTTGCCCTGGCCGAACGGCGCATGGCGTGGCTGGATCAACGGCAGGCGACGCTGGCGCACAATGTGGCGAACGCCAACACGCCCGGCTTTCACGCTCGGGATAGCGAGCCATTCGCCGCGGCATTGTCGCAGGCGGGTGGCGGCCGGTTGGCCCTGACCCAGGCGTCGCCCCTGCACCTGGCCGGGACCGGACCCGCGCCCGGCAGCGTCGGCGCCCACGCGCATGAGCGGACGGCCACGGGCAACACGGTCATGCTGGAGGATGAGCTGTCCAAAGTCGCCGATACGGCCAGCAAGCAGGATCTGACGGCCAGCCTGTATCGCAAGTACGCTGGTATGTATCGCATTGCGCTCGGACACTAACAAAACCTAGACGCTGATAGCATTGGGACGGTGATCGATGGATATCGACAAGGCACTCGCAGTTTCGGCCCGTGGCATGGATGTACAGACCGCCCGGCTGCGTACGATTGCAGAAAACCTGGCCAACCAGGACACGACCGGGTCCACGCCCGGCGCGAAACCGTACCGGCGTAAGGTCGTCACGTTCGAAAACCGCATGGACCAGGCGCTCGGCACCGAGACGGTACGCGTCAAATCTATCGCGCCCGACCGCAGTGACCTGCCCGAGAAATTCGACCCGTCCCACCCCGCCGCCGACGCGCGCGGCTATGTGCAGACGCCGAACGTCAATAGCTTTGTGGAGGTCATGGACATGCGCGAAGCCCAGCGCGGCTACAGCGCTAATCTGAACGTGCTCGAGGTGACGCGCAGCATGCTGTCCCGCACGATCGAGCTGCTCAAGTGATCGCGCCCCTGATTGCGCCCATGATCACATCCGTCGCGTCATCGCTGATCGGATCGATCACGGCACCAAATTCCGCCGCGAATGCGGCCAACGCCTATGCCCGCGTGCAGCAGGGCGGCGGCGTGCCGGATTTCAGCGCCGTACTCGGTCGCGCGATCCAGGGCACGGTGGATGCCGGGCACGCAGCGGACACCGCGACGGTGCAGGCGCTATCGGGCCCGGCTAACCTAACCCAGGTCGTTACCGCTGTCAGCCGGGCGGAGCTGAGCCTGCAGACCGCGACCGCGATCCGGGACCGCATGGTGTCCGCGTACCAGGACATCATGCGCATGCCGATCTGATGCCCCCACTATGATTGATGTTGCCGCCGCATTGCGGGACACGGTTTTGATCGTGATTAAGCTGGGCGGCCCGTTGCTGACGGTCGTGCTTGTTGTGGGCCTGGTCGTATCCCTCCTGCAGGCGATCACCCAGGTTAACGAAGCCTCACTCGTGTTTCTGCCCAAGGCGCTGGCGCTTTGCGCGACGCTGATTCTAATGGGTCCGTTCATCGCCGCCACGCTGACCGACTTCATGACCTCACTCATGGATCGGGTGGTCTTGGCCGGCGCGCCCTGACATGGATGACCGGTGAACGAGGGCACGCTGAACGACGGGGCGCTGCTCGCGAGCCTGCCGCCGCTGGGTTTTGCGTTCATTCTGGTCCTGGCCCGGTGCGGTGCGGCGATCATGCTGCTCCCCGGCCTGGGTGAGGCGGAGCCCCCCGCGGTCGTACGGGCCGGGCTCGCCTTCGCGCTTGCCGTGCTGCTGCTGCCGATCGTGGCGGCAATCGTGCCGGCGCCGCCCGACAGCCCATTACTCGCGGCGGGCATGGTCGCAGCCGAGCTGGCGGCGGGCGGCCTGCTCGGCTGGCTCGCGCGCCTGCCATCGATGGCGCTGGGTACCGCAGGCGCGATCGCGAGCTACATGCTGGGGCTCAGCAGTGTCGTGCAGACAGACCCGGCGTCGGGCGGGCAGTCGGCGGCGCTCGGGCGGTTGTTCGGATTGGCCGCACCGGTGCTGATCCTTGGCAGCGGGCTGTATGCGCTGCCGTTGCAGGCGCTGGCCGGCAGTTACCAGGTACTGCCACCGGGCACGCTGATCCCGGCCGGGCCAGCGGCCGAGAGTGTCACAGGCACTGTGCTGACTGCGTTCGCGCTGGCGGTGCAATTGGCGGCGCCGTTTATCCTGGCCAGCGTCGTGTTTCAGGCGGCCCTCGGCGTACTGGGCAGGCTGGTGCCGAAGCTGCAATTGGCGTCGGGCGCAGTGCCGGGTCAGATTTTGGGTGGGCTGGCGCTGCTCGGTCTGTGCGCCGCCGGTCTGTTGGCGGTGTGGGAGGACGGGGTGCGTCAAGCCTGGACCCACCTGCCGGGGTTGTAGCCCGTGGCGGAGCAGGGGAGTGGCGATCGTACGCAGCCCCCGACCGAGGCGCGGTTACGCCGCGCGCGGGAGGATGGGCAGGTCCCGGTCAGTCAGGAACTGTCAACGGCGGTGGGTCTGGGCGGGCTGACGCTGGTCATGGCGCTTGTATTGCCGGGCGTAACAGCCGGGCTGACGCGCACGCTCGCGTCCATGCTGACCCAATTGGATCGGCCGGCCCCGGTGGCACTGGCCGCATCGGCGACGGCGATCATCACCACCATCGCCCTGCCATTACTGCTGATTGCGGGGGTCGGCGCAGCTGCGGTGATGCTGCAGACGCAGTTTTTGCTCAGCGCCCGCGGCATAACGCCAGATTTGGGTCGGCTGAATCCAAAACGTGGGCTATCCCGCATCTTCGGCCTCGATGGCGTGGCGGAGACGGCGAAGTCGCTTGTCAAGGCGGGCGTGCTGCTATGGGCCGTGCGGCACGCCATCGCCGGGCTGACCCCGGCCGCGCTGGGCGCCGCTGGCTGGTCCGCCCCGCATCTGGCCCAGCGTGCCGGGCAGGAACTGGTCCGGCTGCTGCTGACAATCAGCCTGTGCCAAGGCGTAATCGCGCTGGCCGACCTGCTGTGGGTGCGGTGGCGATTTCATGACCGGCTACGCATGACGCCACAGGAAGTAAAAGATGAGTATCGGGAGGCGGAGGGCGATCCGAAGCTAAAGGCCCGGGTGCGCCAGATCCGCACGGCCCGTGCCCGCCGCCGCATGTTAGCCGTCGTGCCGAAAGCGACGGTCGTCATTACAAATCCTACACATTATGCTGTAGCATTACAGTACGAACGTGGCACACAGGGCGCTCCCCGGGTCGTGGCAAAAGGAATGGACGACGTGGCAGCGCGGATCCGCTCGGTAGCTCGGCAGCATGGGGTAGCGATCGTGCCAAACCCGTTGCTGGCCCGGGCGCTGTATGCCGTCCCACTCGACGGCGAAATACCGGCCGAGCATTTCAAGGCGGTCGCAGCCATCGTCGCCTACGTTTGGCGCCTACGCGGCCAGGCGCGCCCTGCGTGAGTGGGGAGCTGTTCCAAGCGGGCCAGCTGGTGCCGCTGCTAGACGACATGACCGAGCCCGTGCCGGACGGGGCACCATCCGACGATCCGGGGCGTCAGGAGCGGCTGGCGACCCTGGGCCGCTTCGTCACCAGTATCGCCCATGACCTGAACAATATGCTGACCGTGATCGTGGGTGCGGCAGACGAACTGCAGGCGGTCGCGCCATCCAACGCCGCGCTGCGGGATCTGAGTGCCAGCGTCGCCCATGGGGCCGCGCTCGTGCAGCAGCTCATGCTGTTCGCCCGCCAGCGTCCGGCCCTGCCGCCACAATCACTGCTGTTGGCGGACGAGCTGGAGCGATTGCTGCCGCTGCTGGTTCGCATGGCCGGCCCCGGTATCACCATCCGCTACATCGCGCCCGCGTTTCGGCCATTGGTCCGGATCGAGCGAACAGCCCTCGGTCAAGCGCTGCTGAACTTAGTCAGCAACGCTCGCGACGCGATGTCCGACGGGGGCACGATTACGCTGTCGCTCGTGACATGTGCGCTTGTCCCGGGCGGCGGAGTTGGGCTGCTGGTGGAGGACACCGGACGCGGGATGACGGCCGAGATGTTCGAGGAGCTGCGTAAGCCGTTTGCGACCACTCGGGCTGACTCGGGCGGCACCGGCGTCGGTCTGGCTACCGTCGACACGGTGGTGCAGGCGGCGGGTGGCGGCATCCGAGTCCGGGGGACGGCGGATGTTGGCACCCGTATCTGCCTCCGTTTCCCGGAAATCTCGATGTAATGTTCACTGTCCGTTCTTGACGGTTGCCGCGTCGGCGCTTACCTCTGGTTGTAACGCCGCCGGGGTGGCAGGATAGTGTCGCGGGTCGCAACAGGAGCTACTATGGACAAGAATAAGGCGCTCGACGCTGCGATGACGCAGATCGAACGGGCGTTCGGCAAAGGGTCCATCATGCGGATGGGCGCCAAGGCGGGCGACCAGGAGATCGAGGTTATCCCGTCCGGTTCGCTCGGGCTGGACCTGGCGCTGGGTATCGGCGGACTACCGCGCGGGCGCGTGCTGGAAATCTACGGTCCGGAAAGCTCGGGTAAGACGACGCTGGCGCTGCACGCAATTGCCGAGGCGCAGAGGCGCGGTGGCACATGCGCGTTCATCGACGCCGAACACGCGCTCGATCCGATCTATGCCCGTAAGCTGGGTGTGGACGTTGATAACCTCCTACTCAGCCAGCCTGATGGAGGCGAGCAGGCGCTGGAGATCTGCGACACGCTGGTGCGCTCGGGCGCCGTCGACATCGTTGTGATCGATAGCGTCGCCGCCCTGGTGCCGCGGGCCGAACTCGAGGGTGAGATGGGCGACACCCATGTCGGACTGCACGCGCGGCTGATGAGCCAGGCGCTGCGCAAACTGACTGGCAGCGTGTCGAAGTCGCACACGATGCTGATTTTCCTGAACCAAATCCGGCTCAAGATCGGCGTGATGTTCGGCAACCCCGAAACGACGACGGGCGGTAACGCGCTAAAGTTCTACGCCTCGATACGGATGGAGATCCGCCGTATCGGACAGATCAAGGACCGGGAGGAGGTGGTCGGCAACCAGACCCGGGTGAAGGTGGTGAAGAACAAGCTGGCGCCGCCATTCCGCCAGGTCGAGTTCGACATCATGTACGGTGAAGGCATCAGCAAGGTCGGCGAGCTGATCGACCTCGGTGTGAAAGCGAACGTGGTCGAGAAGTCGGGGTCATGGTTCAGCTATGACAGTACCCGCATCGGCCAGGGGCGGGAGAACGCAAAGCAGTTCCTGCGCGACCACAAGGACATGGCCGATTCGATCGAGAAAAAGATCCGGGAGCAGTCGGGCGTAGTCGCCAACTCGATGGTCGCCGTGCCGGACGAGGGCGATGAGGCGGAAGCGGAGGCGGCGGACTAGGACTGGATTACCCGGGCTTGGACTAGCGGGACTTGGACCAGACGTCGACACCGCCCGGCCTACCGCTCGCACCGGAGGACGAGGCATTGATCGAGGCGGCGCGGGATGTCCTGCGCCGGCATTACAAACCGTTCTGGCACACGGTGGGCGCCGCGATCCGGTCGCGCGATGGTCGGGTGTGGACGGGCGTGCACCTCGGTGCTGTCGTGGGTCGTCTTTCCATCTGTGCGGAGGTGATTGCTATCGGCCGCGCCATCATGGACGGCGACGGTACGATCGAATGCGCGGTCGCCGTCCGCCACCCGAAGCCGGATGAGGCGGACCAGTCGATCGCTGTCGTAGCGCCCTGCGGTGCCTGCCGGGAGACGATGACCGACTATGACCCGGAGGCGCTGGTGATCGTGCCGACGCCTCTTGGCCTACGAAAGTTGCCGGTGCGGACGCTGTTGCCGTTTCCGTACCAGCGCTGACCCTTGATGGCCGGGTGAAGCCGGGGGATACACGCGCCATGCCCAGTAGCAATGACGTCCGCGCCACGTTCCTCGACTTTTTCGCCAGCCGTGGCCACCAGCGGGTCCATAGCTCGTCACTGGTGCCGCTGAATGACCCGACGCTGTTGTTTACCAATAGCGGCATGGTCCAGTTCAAGAACGTTTTTACGGGGCAAGAGACACGGCCGTACCGTACCGCCACGACCGCGCAGAAGTGCGTACGCGCAGGGGGTAAGCATAACGACCTGGACAACGTCGGCTACACGGCGCGGCACCATACGTTCTTCGAAATGCTTGGAAACTTCAGTTTCGGCGACTATTTCAAGGATGTCGCGATCGAGAACGCTTGGACGCTGCTGACGCGGGAGTTCGGGATCGACCCGAACAAGCTGTTGGTCACCGTCTATGCCGATGACGAAGACGCGGCGGCACTGTGGCGTAAGATCGCCGGGCTGCCGGATCAGCGCATCATCCGTATCGGCACGTCCGATAATTTCTGGCGCATGGGCGACACCGGACCGTGCGGCCCCTGCAGCGAGATCTTTTATGACCACGGACCCGGCGTCGCGGGCGGCCCGCCGGGCAGCGCCGATGAAGATGGAGACCGGTTTATCGAGATCTGGAACCTGGTCTTCATGCAATACGACGAAGACCCGCCCGGCACCCGCGCGCCGTTACCACGCCCGTCGATCGATACGGGTATGGGCTTCGAGCGCTTTGTGGCCGTCATGCAGGGCAAGCACAACAACTACGATATCGACATGATGCGTGCGCTGGTGCAGGCCAGCGCCGATGTGACACGGCAGCCGGTCGACGGCCCGTTCCAGACTAGCCATCGCGTTGTGGCTGACCACCTGCGCAGCACGAGCTTCCTGATTGCAGACGGCGTTCTGCCCGCCCGCGACGGCCGGGGCTACGTGCTGCGCCGCATCATGCGCCGCGCGATGCGGCACCTGCACATGATGGGCACCAAGCAGGCGACGTTCCACACGCTGGTCCCCGCCCTGATGCGGCAAATGGCCGCCGCCTATCCGGAGTTAGCCCGGGCAGAGGCGTTGATCACCGAGACGGTGCGGCTGGAGGAAGACCGCTTCAAGGCATTGCTGGAGCGTGGCCTGGGATTGCTGGCGGACGAGACGGCCCGGCTTGGCGACGGGCAACCGCTACCGGGTACCGTTGCGTTCAAGCTTTATGACACGTTCGGCTTTCCCCTCGACCTCACGCAGGATGCAATGCGGGAGGAGGGGCGCGCCGTGGAAACGGCCGGGTTCGAGACGGCAATGGACGAGCAACGCCGCCGCGCCCGCGCGGCATGGTCCGGCACAGGGGACACGGCGACGGAGCGGGTCTGGTTCGACTTGCATGAGCAGCTCGGTGCCACCGAGTTCCTGGGCTACGCGACCGAAGCGGCGGAGGCAAAGGTCACAGCGCTGGTGGTGGACGGGGCGCCGGTGGAACACGTCGGGCCGGGTGCGACCGTTGCTATCATCCTGAACCAGACGCCGTTTTATGGCGAGAGCGGCGGGCAGGTCGGCGATACGGGGACGATTTCGGGCATCGACGGCCTGTCGGTCACGATCACGACGACACAGCGCCGGGTGGGCGACCTGTTTGTGCATACGGGTACGGTGACGGCGGGTACGCTCGTGGTGGGTCAGCCGGTGCTGGCCACCGTCGATCACGCGCGCCGGCGGGCAATCCGTGCCAACCATAGCGCCACGCATTTGCTACATGCCGCATTGCGGGCCCGGTTCGGCGCGCACGTGACGCAAAAGGGCAGCCTGAACGCCCCGGACCGCCTGCGTTTCGACGTAAGCCAGCCGACCCCCATGTCCCGTGCCGAGCTGGATCTGATCGAGCAGGAAGTGAACGCCCGCATACGCGATAACTCGCCCGTAAGCACCCGGCTGATGACGCCCGAGGCCGCGGTCGAAGAAGGTGCGATGGCCCTGTTCGGCGAGAAGTATGGCGACGAGGTCCGGGTGGTGACGATGGGTGACGGTTACTCGACCGAACTATGCGGCGGTACCCACGTCGAGCGCACGGGTGACATCGGCCTGTTCCGCATCGTGAGCGAGGGTGCGGTCGCGGCCGGTATCCGCCGGATCGAGGCCGTGACGGGTGAGGGCGCGTTGGCGGCCGCGATGCAGAGCGAGCAGCGTTTGCAGGAACTGGCGTCCACGCTACGGGTCCCGCCGGCCGAGCTGTCTGCACGCGTGACCCAACTGATGGACGACCGCGCCCGGCTGGAGAAGGAAGTCAGCGCGCTACAGCGTAAACTGGCGACCGGCACCGCGTCCGACACGACAGAGGAAATTGCGGGCGTAACCCTATCCGCCCGCCTGATCGATATTCCTGGCCGCGAGCTGAAACCAGTGGCGGAGGCGATCGCGCAAAAGCTGGGCAGCGGCGTGGTGGCGCTCGTTTCAACCGCCGAGGGCAAGGCAAGCGTGGTGGTGCTCGTCACGCCCGATCTGACCGGGCGGTTCAACGCGGTGGACCTGGCCCGCGCGGCCAGTGCCGTGTTGGGCGGCAAGGGCGGCGGTGGCAAGCCGGAAGTGGCGCAGGGTGGCGGCCCGGACGTGGGTCAGGCGGCGGCGGCGCTGGACCGGATACGGGCGATGCTGGGTACGATGTGAACACCCGCGCTGCGTTTGCCGGCCAAAACGTGAAAAACAAATCTGACCGGCGATAGCTAATTCGCCGCGCCTGATAACAGGCCTATTTTGGTCGCGGTAGGCTGGGGCCGCTAGTGCCCCAACCTAATAACTCACCCCACGCCATGTCCGCGCATCCACGCCAGCATCCGCGTCCACCCGGCCGCCGCCGCGTCCGGACGGTAGCTCGGCCGATAATCGGCATGGAACCCGTGCGGCGCGTCCGGGAACACCTCTAGCTCGACGGTCTTACCCGCCGCCCGAGCCTTAGCCATTGCCGCCTGCACCGCGTCGACCGGAATGCTCGGGTCCTTGCCACCATACAGCCCCAACAGTGGCGCATGCAGCTTGTCCGCCACATCCGTCGCCGTCATGGGCTGGATCGCTGACGGTTCTCCACCCACGGGGCCATACCAGGCGACGGCCGCCTTCAGCGTCGGGTTATGCGCGTCATACAGCCACACATCCCGCCCACCCCGGCAGAACCCGGTCACGCCCAACCGCGACAGGTCCCCGCCATCCTTCGCGGCCCAGGCTGCCGTCTCGTCCAGATCCTTCATCACCCGGTCGTCCGGCGCCTTGCTGATCACGTCCCGAAAGATCACGGCCGCATCGGTCATGCCCGACAGGTCGGCGATGCGGGCGTACAACTCCGGCGCCACGGCCAGGTAGCCTTCCTTCGCCAGGCGGCGGCAGACGTCCTGAATGTACTCATGAACGCCAAAGATCTCCTCGATCACCAGCACCACCGGAAACGGCCCGGCACCCGCTGGTTTCGCGCGGTAACCCGGCAGATCACCGTCGCTGGTCGGGATCGTTACCGCACCCGCCACGAGCCCGTCCGCCGCCGTATGGATCGCTTGCGCGTCCACACGGGTCGTCGCCAGCGTGAAGCCGGCAATCAGGCTCGTCATCACCATGCCGCGGCGGGCGAGCGGGTAGTCCTTCAAACCACTGATTTCGTCCGTCATGCCATCGCCTTCTGCAAATTGCGGTCGATCGTATCCAGGAACGCCTGCGTGTTCTGCCACGGCTGCTTCGGACCGATCAACGCGGCTAAGTCTTTCGTCATCGCACCACTTTCGACGGTCTGCACGCAAACCTTTTCGAGCGTGAGCGCGAACTCCGTCACGTCCTGCGTCTGGTCGAATTGGCCGCGATACTGCAGCCCCCGTGTCCAGGCGAAGATCGAGGCGATCGGGTTGGTGCTCGTCTCCCGTCCCTTTTGGTGTTCGCGATAATGGCGGGTGACGGTGCCGTGCGCGGCCTCACTCTCGATCGTCTGGCCGTCGGGCGACATCAGCACGCTGGTCATCAGGCCGAGGCTGCCGAAGCCTTGCGCCACGATGTCACTCTGGACGTCGCCATCGTAGTTCTTGCACGCCCACAGGTACCCGCCCGACCACTTCAGGGCGCTGGCGACCATGTCATCGATCAGCCGGTGCTCGTACGTCAGACCCAGCGCCGCGAACCGGTCCTTGAACTCGGCGTCGAATATCTCCTGGAAGATGTCCTTGAACATGCCGTCATAGGTCTTCAGGATCGTATTCTTAGTCGATAGATACACGGGGTAGTTCCGCATCAGCCCGTAATTGAGGCTGGCGCGGGCGAATCCCTCGATCGACGCGCGGGTATTGTGCATGCCCATCGCGACGCCGGCGCCCTTGAATTCGTGGATGCCGAGCGTCTGCGCTAGGCTACCATCGGCCGGCTGATACGACATCGTGACGGACCCGGCCCCCGGGATGCGTATTTCGGTCGCACGATAGATGTCGCCGTATGCGTGCCGCCCGATCACGATCGGATGGGTCCACGTCGGCACCAGCCGCGGCACGTTGCTGCAGATGATCGGCTCGCGAAAAATCGTGCCATCCAGGATGTTGCGAATAGTGCCGTTCGGGCTGCGCCACATCTTCTTCAGCCCAAACTCGGTCACCCGCGCCTCATCGGGCGTGATGGTCGCGCATTTTACGCCCACGCCGTACTCCTTGATGGCGTACGAGGCATCGACCGTCACTTGGTCGTCTGTCTGGTCCCGGTACTCGATGCTAAGATCGTAATATTTCAGGTCGATATCGAGGTACGGCAGGATCAGCTTGTCTTTGATGAACCCCCAGATGATTCGTGTCATCTCATCGCCATCGAGCTCGACGACGGGCGTCTTCACCTTGATTTTGGCCATATAGTCCTCGTTGTTTGGGTCCGTCTCGACGGCGGGCGGACCATCGCACCGGGGCGCACCAGGGGCAACCGAAAGGACAGTGATGCTTGTATATCTCGCCGGGCCGGACGTGTTTTTTCCTGATCCGCTCGACTGGGCGGCACGGCGCGCTGCGATCTGCGCGGCGCATGGCCTGACGGCCGTCTCACCATTCGATGCGGTGGACGAGCCCGCCGCCTGGGCCGCCCTGCCGGAGGCCGACCGCATCGCTCGCCGGAACGAGGCGCATATCCGGGCCGTCGACGCCGTAATTGCGAATTTAACCCCGTTCCGCGGCGTAAGCGCCGACGTAGGTACGGTTTACGAGGTGGGGTTCGCGCGTGGACTAGGCCTGCCGGTATTCGGCTACACGACGACGACGGCGCTGCTATCGGACCGCAGCGGTGCCGGCACCCATGACACGGAGGGGCTGGAGATCGAGCGGTTCGGCCTGCACGAGAACCTTATGATCGACTGCGCTGTACGCCAGGACGGGGTGCTGATCGCGCTCGACCGGCCGGGCTGGTCGGATCTTGATGCGTTCACAGCGTGTGTGGCTGCGGCGGCGGCGCGGCTCAGGCGGTGACGCGGTTCAGGCGATCCAGCCTAGCGCCGCGTTGATTGCACCGTCGTCTGGCAGCGCGCCCGGCGGATATAGCCGCGTCACATGGCCCATCTTACGACCAGACCGCGCCTCCGCCTTGCCATATAAATGCGCACAGAGCCCGGGCGTGGCTACGATCCGTGGCCAATGATCGGTCTCGGCACCGACCAGGTTCTTCATCACCGCGTCCGAGTGGCGTATGGCGGGCGGCAGCGGCAGGCCGGCCACGGCGCGGATATGTAGCTCGAACTGGCTTACGGGGCAGGCGTCGATTGTCCAATGGCCGGAATTATGGGGACGCGGCGCGATCTCGTTCACCAGCAGGCGGCCATCGGCTGTCAGAAACAGCTCGACCGCCAGTACGCCCACCAGCTCTAGTGCATCCGCGACCCGGCGCGCGATCGCCTGTGCAGCCGCGGCCATGCTGGCGTCGATGCGGGCCGGGGCCAGTGTCAGGTCTAGGATGCCGTCGCGATGCCGGTTCTCGACCACATCGAACGTCACGCTGGCCCCATCCAGCCCGCGTGCGACGACAACGCTCAGCTCGCACTGGAACGGCACAAACCCCTCAAGAATAAGCGGCTTCGGCGCCAGCGCGTGCCAGGCGGGCTCGCGGTCGGCAGGAACGCGCAGCACGGCCTGGCCCTTACCATCATAGCCCAGCCGGGTCGTTTTCAGTATCGCCGGCAGCGGAACGGAGGCGACGGCCAGGGCTTCGGCACTAGTGATTTCCACCCATGGCGCGGTTGCGACTCCTGCCTGCGCCAGGAACGACTTTTCGACGACGCGGTCCTGGCTGATGCGCAGGATGGCGGGCGAGGGTCGCACGGGCCGCAGCGACGCCAGCAGGTCGAGGCCCTCGGCGCTCACGTTCTCAAACTCGAACGTGATCACGTCGACGGCGCGGGCAAATGCACGAAGTGTGTCCGGGTCCTCATAGTCGCCGAGCGTATGGGCGGCCGCGACCTGGGCGGCGGGGCTGTCGGGTTCCGGTGATAGGACGTGGCAGCGATAGCCGAGGCGGGCGGCGGCTAGGGCAGACATTCGGCCCAGTTGCCCGCCGCCCACAATGCCGATGGTGGCGTTGGGCTTGAGTGCGGCCACTATTGCGGTTGCTCGGCCACGGCGGCGGTGCGCGCGGCCCGGTACGCATCGATCCGTGCCGTCAGCGTAGGGTCCGATAGCGCAAGTATAGAAGCGGCCAGTAGCCCGGCATTGGTGGCGCCGGCCGGCCCGATCGCCAGCGTTCCCACGGGGACGCCGGCGGGCATCTGCACGATGGAAAGTAGCGAGTCCATGCCCTTGAGGGCCGCGCTTTCGACAGGCACGCCCAGCACTGGCAGTGCCGTCCATGCCGCGCACATGCCCGGCAGATGCGCCGCCCCCCCGGCGCCTGCGATGATCACCCGTAGCCCGCGGTCCCGCGCCGTCGTTGCGTACTCGCGTAGGCGATCCGGGGTGCGGTGGGCCGACACGATCCGCGTTTCATGTGCGATCCCGAGTGCGTCCAGCACTTCCGCCGCGTGTCGCATCGTCGCCCAGTCGGATTGGCTACCCATAATGATCCCAACCGCCGGTGCGGGGGCAGGGGTCAAGCGATGCTGTCCGGTATCAGCCGGCTTTCAAGCCAAGCAACTTCGTCCTTTAACAGCAGCTTCCGCTTTTTCAGCCGTTGCAGGTGCAGCTGGTCGCTTCCGGCCTCCGCCAGACGGGCGATGACGGTATCGAGGTCACGATGCTCGCTGCGAAGTTCGTGAAGCTGGCGCAGGAGGGAGTCGCGATCAATCAGCATGATCGCCGCATACCATGGGCGGCGACACGATGCCACGCGGGCAGCACAGCAATTTGCTTGGTGCGACGAGCCTGGCCGTATTACGGTTTGATCGCGCGAACGACCGCGCAGACGACGCGATGGAGGGCTGTTTGAATCTGCAATCCCGTCTCGAAAGCCTGAAGGGCCGCCACACTGCGTTAGAATTGCGCATTGCGGACGAAGATCACCGGCCCCGACCCGATAGTGACGCGCTGGCAAAGCTCAAATTGGAGAAGTTACGTCTGAAGGAGGAGATCACGCGTATCGGCGCCCAGTAACCCAGCCGCAGTGCGGCAAAAGAGTTAGGCCAGGGCGCGGCGGTCCAGAACGGGCCGCCGCCGCTTGACGTAGCCGGGTCCGCCCGCCATACCTGCCACTTCGCGGCGCCACGAGCGCCCTTTTTGTATTGATAAGGTTTTACCATGGCCCGTCGCTGCCAGTTCACCGGCAAGGGCGTGCAGTCTGGCAACAACGTCAGCCACGCTAACAACAAAAGCCGCCGTCGTTATCTGCCGAACATGCAGCAGGCGTCGCTGCTGTCCGACATTCTAGGCACCACCATTCGTGTTCGCATGACAACCCATGCGATCCGCACGATTGAGCATAACGGTGGCCTAGATAGCTTCTTGTTGGGCACGCCGAACCGGAATTTGCCGGAGGAGGCGCAGGTGCTGAAGCGCCGTCTGCTCCGTTGCCAAATCAAGCGCGCGGCGGCCCAAACCGCGGCCTAACCACGTGGTTATCGGCCGCAAGCACATCGGGCTTGCGGCCGTGGAAATCGGTATCGGCACAATACGTCGCCGGATCCGGGTGCGGCGTACCCCCCTGGCGTCAATGCTATTTCGGATGCCGGATGGCCGGGCGATCGCCGCCGAAGAATATGGGGACCCGAGCGGTCCGCCAATATTTTACTTTCATGGATGGCCCGCGTCGCGGTTGGAAGCTGGGCTGATCCCAAGCTTGCCGGTGCGACTTTTGGCGCTGGACCGACCTGGCTACGGCCGATCATCACCTTGCCCCGGGCGGTCGTTGCTCGATTATGCGCGGGACGTGGCCTGCGTCGCGGATCGGCTTAGATTGGCAAAATTTCACGTGGTCGGTCTATCAGGTGGCGGTCCGTTTGCGGCCGCCTGCGCATACGCGCTGCCTGATCGGGTGCTGGGCGCAGCGCTTGTGTGCCCGGTACCGCCGTCGACGGACGCGGCGCGTGGGCAGGGCGTCGGCCACCTATACCGCCTGGGCCGCCACCCCCGCGCGGCGCAACGGGTTTTCAGCATGATCCGCCCGCTACTGCGCCGCCGCATCCTGACGCCGGGCACACTGATCGGCAGATCGCTTCCGGACGCCGACCGCGCCGTCCTGACACGGCGCACCGTGACGGCCCTGGGCCTGTCGTGGCGAGAGGGGTTGGGTCGGGGTGTGCAGGGCGCCATTGCCGACGCAATCATCTACGCCCGGCCGTGGGGGTTCGACCTGGCCGACATACGGGTGCCGGTGTCGATGTGGTACGGTGCGCAAGACTCGCTCATACCCCGAGCGGCGCTAGAGCCGTATGAAACGATCCCAGGTCTCAACCTGCATGTCCTGGCGGAGGAAGGTCATTACTCGCTGGCGCTGCGTCACGCGGCGGCGATCCTGGCGGAACTCGTGAAGGCGTAAGGTCGCACGGCGATCCTGATGGAGTGGTTCGAGACGGTCTCGGTTGCGAGCTTTTGGGCGCTGCGCAAGTTGCTTGCTGCCAACCATGCGCGCTCAAAGAGCGTGGCTGGCTCATAATATTGACGCCAAGGCTGCACGCGACACAGTATATTATTATGCCAGATAGCCACCATTTTAAGTAATGGAGATTTTATAATGAGTAAACGTAAGGTATTTGGCAGAAAATAAGAAATTACTAGAACGGAAATACCAGCAGACGTCGCTGACTTCAACGATCAAGTAAACTATCGGTGGTAGTGTTGAGCGAAAATATTAAGGTATAAGGCTAAACTACTTGTCATATATAATCGTAATTTAAACGTACCGAAACACCTTTAGACTGCTGCAAAAGACTTGGTAGCTGCCGACAAGCATTCCGTACAGATAACCGCCGGAATACTTATCGGAGTAGCGGTTAACGTCACTCTATTTCAGCAGCCAGGCACCAGCCTGGGCCACTACTACGACCGGCACAGGCTAAACCACCATCGACGCCCGCTCCGAAGACGCCCGGTGCCAGGCCATCGACGCATCCTCGTCAAACAGCTCCGCTAGCTTCTTCATCACCGTCCCACCCAGCTCCTCCGCATCCACGATCGTCACCGCCCGGCGGTAATAACGGGTCACGTCGTGGCCGATGCCGATCGCGATCAGCTCGACCTGGTCCCGCGCCTCGATCTCCCGGATCACTTCGCGCAAATGCCGTTCGAGGTAATTTCCGGGGTTTACCGATAATGTGCTATCATCCACTGGTGCGCCGTCGCTGATGACCATCAGAATGCGCCGCCGTTCCGGCCTGCTAATCAGGCGGCGATACGCCCATAGCAGCGCCTCGCCATCGATGTTTTCCTTCAGCAGCCCCTCACGCAGCATCAGGCCAAGGTTCTTGCGGGCGCGGCGCCAGGGGGCGTCGGCGGATTTGTAGATGATGTGGCGTAGATCGTTCAGCCGGCCGGGGTTGCGTGGCTTACCTTCCGCCACCCACCGTTCCCGCGCCTGGCCGCCCTTCCACGCGCGCGTCGTGAAGCCCAGTACCTCGACCTTTACCGCGCACCGCTCCAGCGTCCGCGCCAAGATATCGCCGCACATTGCCGCCACCGTAATCGGCCGCCCGCGCATCGATCCCGAGTTGTCGATCAGCAGCGTCACTACCGTGTCGCGGAAATCCGTCTCTCGCTCTCGCTTGTACGACAGGCTTAGCAACGGATTCACGATCACCCGCGCCAGCCGTCCGGCGTCCAGCATCCCCTCGTCCAGGTCGAACTCCCACGCCCGGGTCTGCTGCGCCATCAGCCGCCGCTGCAGCCGGTTCGCGAGCTTCGACACCACCCCCTGCAGATGTTGCAATTGCTGATCAAGCTGTTGCCGCAGGCGCGCTAGCTCCTCAGGGTCGCACAGGTCCTCGGCCGAGACCTCCTCATCTGTCTGACGAGAATACGCGCGGTAGATGGCGTGATCATCGCCGGGCACCGGGTCGCGGGACTTCTGTGGGCCGCCGGGGCGGTCATCGCCTTCCGATGTAGCGCTGTCGTCGTCCTGCTCGTCGTCGCCGTCCTCCTCGGTGCCGTCGGCTTGCATTTCTTCGGGCTGCGCGCCCATCGTGCTGTCGGCATCGGACTGGGTATCGCCGGCTTGCTGTTCCTGATTATCCTGCGCACCGGCCTGCTCGCCTTGGTCCTCGCTATCGTCGTTCTGGTCCTCGGGCTCCGCCTCGATCTCGGCCTCGGCCAAGTCCAGCGCCGCGAGTAGTTTACGCGCCGCGCGGGTGAACCGACCCTGGTCTAACTGCGCCGCCGCCATTTCCGCCAGGGCGTTATCCGCGTCGTCGCCCAGCGTACCGCGCCAACTGTCCAGAATTCGCGCTGCCGCGTCCGGCGACGCCTGGCCGGACATTTGTTCGCGTGCCAGCAAGGACAGAGCGGCGGGTAGCGGCAGCTGCTCCTTTCGCGTCATACGGTCCATGCCTTGGGACTCGCACTCGTCGCTCAACCGCGCACGCAGGTTTGCGGCTACGCCGGCCATGTGTTGCGCGCCTATCGTCTCAACCCGGGCTTGCTCCAGCGCGTCGTACACGTCCCGCGCCTCGCGCCGGCCGGGGCTGCGTGCGGCGTGGAGTGCGTCGTCATGATGGCGCAGCCGCAACGCCACGCTATCGGCCGCCCCACGCAGCTTGGCCCGCTCCGCCGGGGGCAGGGCGCGCGTTGGTAACGGTAGGCGGGCACGCTTACCGATCACGCCCGACGGGCCCGGCTGGAACGCGACCTGCACCTCCGACGTCTGCGCCATCGCCCGCAGCGTACCGGCCGTCGCGCGCTTGA
>JANPPS010000289.1:0-19833 GCA_031428635.1 Rhodospirillales bacterium | reverse complement strand
CGGCAACGGTCCGGTTCACGACATCCACACCGGACCTGGCGCTGGAACAACGGCTGGCCGCGGGCGGCACGCAGATCGTCCCAGCCGCCACCGCCCGGCCCTGGGCCCAGTTCGCACAGGCGCCCATCGGCACCGGACGCTTCCGCATTGTTGAGTTCCGGCCCGACGTGTCGCTCACGCTGGAGGCGCATGACGCCCACTGGGCTGGCCGGCCGTCGATCGCCACCGTGACGTTTGTGGAAATGCCGGAGGCCGCCGCCCGCGCCGACGCCCTGGCAGCCGGTGAGGTACAGGTGGCCACCGACGTAGCCCCCGATCAGATCGAAACGATCGAGCGTAACCCGCGCCTGACCGTCATGGGTGGCCCGGTGCCGAACCATCGCCTGGTGGTGTTCGACCACCACCACCAGGCGCTGCGGGACCCGCGCGTACGGCAGGCGATGGCGCACGCGGTGGACGGGCAAGCGATCGTGGACGGGTTATGGCTCGGTCGCACATGGGTCCCGGCCGGGCTGCAATTCGACAGCTATGGCCCGATGCGTATCGACGGCTGGACCGTGCCTGCGTTCGACCCGCCGCTCGCCCGCTCCCTGCTGCGAAGCGCCCGCTATGACGGTGCACCGATCCCATACCGCATCCGCAACAACTACTACCCGGCCGAGGTCGCGACTGCCCAGGTGCTGGTTGAGATGTGGCGCGCTGTCGGCCTGAACGTTGTGTTGTCGGTGCATGAAAACTGGGCGCAGGTTCTGGGTACCGGCGTCGTGCGCGGTGTACGCGACTGGTCCAATAGCGCCGTTTTCGCCGATCCCAGCAGCTCGCTCACGAACCAGCACGGGCCCCACGGCGCGCAACAGACGAATGGCGAGTGGTCCAACGCCGAATTCAACGCGCTGTCCACAGTGCTCGATAGCGGCACGACGCTGGCCGCGCGCCGGGTTGCGTTCACCCGGATGCTGATGATCGCCGAGCGCGAGGATCCGGCCTACATCGTGCTGCACCAGACAGCGAGCTTCATCGCCCATCCGCGTACGCTGCCGTTACAGGCCAGCGGGACCTTCGCGCTCGATCTAGGTACGCCATGACACGCTTTCTGCTGATCCGGTTTGGCCGGGCGTTACTGACGATCGTCTTGGTGGTGACGTTCGCGTTCGTCGTCCTCCGCCTGTCTGGTGACCCGGCCATGCTTATTCTCAATGTCGATGCGCCGCCTGCCGCCATCGCCGCATTTCGTGAGGCCTGGGGGCTCGACCGGCCGCTTTATGTTCAATACGCGGCCTATTTCGGTCAGATACTGCATGGTGACCTGGGCCAGTCCATGCGCGATGGCCGCCCCGCCGCACAGCTTGTGTGGGAACGGCTGCCTGCCACCCTCATGCTCGCGATACCGGCATTACTGATCAAGGTGGGCCTGGGCATTCCGGCTGGGGTGCAGGCGGCGCTGCACCGCGGGTCGTGGACGGACCGGCTGGTGATGGCGCTGGCCGTCGCCGGGTTCACGGTACCGAGCTTTGTGCTGGGCCTGGTCCTGGTGCTGGTATTCGCCGTCCAACTCGGGTGGCTGCCGTCTGGCGGTAACATCAGCCCGCTTAGTCCCATTCTGCCAGTCATCACGCTCGGCGTGGGTGGGGCCGCGGTACTGGCGCGGTTCACGCGGTCGGCGATGCTGGAGGTGCTGGGCCAGCCCTATATCCGGGCGGCAATGGCTAAGGGCGTGCCGTGGCACCGGGTCGTGCGCGGCCATGCGCTGCCGAACGCGGCAATACCGACCGTGACCATCGTGGGCTTCATGGTCGGCAGCCTGATGGCCGGTGCCGTTGTGGTCGAAAGCGTATTCAGCTGGCCCGGCGTAGGCCGGCTGCTGGTGGTGGCCGTTTCTAACCGGGATTTGGCAGTGGTGCAGGCGGTGCTGCTGCTGGTTGCGGCCACGATGGTGATGGCCAATTTGGTCGTCGATCTGCTGTACGGCGTGCTCGATCCCCGGCTGAGGATCGCCCAATGAGCGCCACCACGCTACGGCTGGCGCCTACCCGCACCCGCACGCGCGTGCCGGTATTGGCGCTGGCGGCGGCGGCCTGGGTCCTGCTGGTCCTGGGCGTCGCCGTGTTCGCCGACGTACTGCGCCCCTACAGCATCACGCAGTTCGACCTGCGCCATCGCCTATCACCACCGGTCGGTTTTGGCGGGGATACGACCCATTGGCTGGGCACGGACGAATTGGGGCGGGACGTATTGTCCCGGCTGATCGAAAGCATCCGCATCTCGTTGCTGATCGCGTTCGGCGCCACGACGATGGCGGCGCTGCTGGGGACGACGCTGGGCTTTCTGGCGGCACAGTTCCGGGGCTGGGTGGAGCAGGCGGTACTCATGCTGGTCGATTTCCAGGCAGCACTGCCGTTCCTGATCCTGGCGCTGGCAGTGCTCGCTTTCTTCGGCAACTCGCTGCCATTATTCGTGGCGCTAATGGGTTTGTACGGGTGGGAGCGGCATGCGCGCATTGCCCGCGGCCTGGCGTTGTCGGCCGATCGGCAGGGATACGCGAGCGCCGTGCGGCAGTTGGGCGCGCGGCCGCTGCGGGTCTATTTGCGCCACATCCTACCCAATATCGCGGCGACCCTGATCGTGTCGGCCACGCTATCGTTTCCGGAGGTTATCCTGCTCGAATCCGGGCTGTCATTCCTCGGCCTGGGCATTCAGCCGCCGATGACGTCGCTCGGTAACATGATCGGGTATGGGCGGGAGTATTTGGAGCGTGCGCCGTGGATCCTGCTTAGTCCGTGCGTGGTGGTGGTGGTGACGACGTTTAGCGTTAGCGTGCTGGGGGATTGGCTGCGCGACCGGCTCGACCCGACGCTGCAGCAGTCAGACGGCTAGCGACCACTGTCACGCACGACGGCTTGCGGCAGTCGCGCCAGTGCGCCAGCCTACCCCCATGAACGAACCCTGGCAGATGACCGCGACCGACCTTGCAACCGCCATCCGGGAGCGCCGGGTCAGCGCGGTCGAGGCGACCCGTAGCGCGCTGACCCGCATGGACGCGGTGAACCCCGCGTTAAACGCCGTCGTCGACGCCCGCCATGACGCCGCCATGACAGAGGCCGCGGCGATCGACCGTTGTATCGCCAACAAGGACGAATTGGGCGTGCTGGCGGGCGTACCAATCACCATCAAGGTCAACACCGACATGGCCGGGTACGCGACCACTAACGGCGTCATGGCGCAGCGCGATCTGATGGCCACGGCCGATAATCCCGTCGTGGCCAATCTGCGCCGCGCCGGGGCGATCATTATCGGACGGACCAACGCACCGGCGTTTTCACTACGCTGGTTTACCAATAACGCGCTGCATGGCGCGACCCGCAACCCGCACGACCCGGCGCTTACACCCGGCGGATCGTCGGGCGGCGCAGCCAGCGCCGTCGCGGCCGGTATCGGCGCGGTGGCGCACGGCACAGATATCGGCGGCAGCATCCGTTACCCGGCCTATGCCTGCGGCATACACGGGCTGCGGCCCTCGCTGGGGCGGGTACCGGCGTGGAACATGAGCTCACCCGAGCGCGGCATCGGGCCGCAATTGATGGCGGTATCGGGCCCGCTGGCGCGCAGCATCGCCGATGTGCGGCTGGCATTTCAGGCCATGGCAATGCCCGATGCGCGCGACCCGTGGTATGCGCCCGTGCCGTTCGACGGACCACCGGCACCGCGCCGGGTTACGTTAGTGCGCCGCCCCGGGGGCCTGGCCATCGTACCCGAAGTCGACGCTGCGTTGACCGACGCCGCCGACCGCCTGACCCGCGCCGGCTACGACGTGGATGAGGCGAACGACACCCCGTCCTGGCAGGAGGCGACGGAGCTGCAGGTCACGCTATGGCTCGGTGAGGGCTACGACGCATTCCGCACGGCCGTCGAGCGTGATGGCGACCCGGGCGCGATGGCGGTGCTGGCCTACGTGCATTCGATGGCGAGCGCCCTGCCGCCCGACGCCATCGCCCGGGCACTGCTGGCCCGGCAGACGCTGTGCCGCCACTGGTCGGTGTATTTGGCGGACCATCCGGTCTTACTGGTCCCGATATCGGCCGAACTGCCGTTTGCCGATGACCTCGACCGGACCGATTTCGCCCGCGTCTGGGCGGCGAACCTCACGCAGACGGCGCTACCGCTGATGGGCCTGCCGGGCCTGGCGGTGGCGACCGGGCGGGTGGGGCGGACGCCGGTGGGTGTGCAGCTGATCGCCGCCCGGTATCGCGAGGACTTGTTGCTCGCGGCGGGTGCCGCGATCGAGGCCGGCGGCGCTCCGATTACCCCGGTCGAACTATGATCGCGGTCGAACTATGATCGCGGGCACCATGCGCTACGTCGGCCACTCCGTCGGCGGGCCGGAGACGTTGGCGGTCACGACAGGCCCCACGCCCACGCCGGCGCCCGGCGAAGTCCTGATCGCCGTCGCGGCCGCCGGCGTGAACCGCCCCGACGTGTCGCAACGCCGCGGCGCGTACCCACCCCCGGCGGATGCAAGTCCGATTTTGGGGCTGGAGGTCGCCGGCAACGTTGTGGCGGTGGGCGACAACGCCGGCTGGGCGGTGGGCGACCATGTGTGTGCGCTGACCAACGGCGGCGGTTATGCCGAGTACGCCGTGGCACCCGGCGGCCAATGCCTGCGCTGGCCGGCCGGTTTCACGGCGGTACAGGCGGCGGCGCTGCCGGAGACGTTTTTCACCGTATGGGCCAACCTGTTCATGATCGGCGGTCTAACCGCGGGCGAAAGCGTGCTGATACACGGCGGCAGCAGCGGCATCGGCACAACGGCGATCCAGATCGCAAAGGCGTTGGGTAGCCGCGTGTATGTAACGGCGGGCACGGCCGAGAAATGCGAGGCGTGCAAGGCGCTGGGCGCGGATGGCGCGATCAACTATCGCGAGGCGGATTTTGCCGACAGCCTGCACGCGTTGACCGACGGCGACGGCGTGAACGTGGTGCTCGACATGGTCGGCGCGCCATACTTTCAACAAAACCTACGCTGCCTGGCGATGGATGGCCGGCTGGTGCTGATCGCCTTTCTGGGCGGGTCGAAAGCGCCCGTGGACCTCACGACCATAATGACCCGGCGCCTACATGTGACCGGCAGCACCATGCGTCCGCGAACGGCGGCGCAGAAGGCGGTAATCGCGGCCCAGCTGCTGGACCGGGTGTGGCCGCTGCTTGACGCGGGGCGGTGCGCGCCCGTGGTGCATGCGACTTTTCCGCTCGATCAAGCCGCGGCAGCGCATGCGATGATGGAGGGCAGCACGCATGTCGGAAAGATCGTGCTGACGGTCGCCTGACGCTCGATCCAGCCCGCACTGCCCTTGTTGTGATCGATGTGCAGCGCACGTTCGATCTGTGCGAGGCCGCCGGCCAGCGGCGTAACAACTCTGACGCGATCAGCCGCATAACGGACCTGCTGACCGCCTTTCGCATCGCCCGCGCACCCATCTTCCACATCCGGCACCGCAGTTCTACGCCGGGCTCGGTCCTCGCAGCCGACGCGCCCGGTTATCTGGTTCAGGACGCAGCGCGGGAACATGAAGGGGAGCCGGTGCTGGTCAAATCGGTAAACAGCGCCTTCATCGGCACCGACCTTGAGGCGCGACTACGCGCGGCAACGGTGCGTTCGGTCGTGATCTGCGGTGCTACCACGAACCATTGCGTGGAGACGACGACCCGGATGGCGGGCAATCTGGGCTTTGACACCTGGCTAGTGCGCGATGCGACGTGGACCTATGACCGAGTGGGTCCAGATGCTGACGTACACGACGCAACCGCGATCCACGCGATGACGCTGTCGAACCTCCATAACGAGTTCGCACACATCGCAACTGCCGCGACGGTGATGGGCTACCTTCGCAACGTGGCAACCTGATCGGGGAATAATCCGGCTCGACATAGCGATCTTCCACACCGTGCTATAGGGCACGATCCTGGCCACGGGCCCCGTATGGCTCGGCTGGTCACCGCGTTCGCCAGGGCCAGCGGATCCCGCCGATCTATACCGCCCACGGTCGCACCGTCTTATCAGCGCCGCGAAAACGCCCCGAACAGCGCCTCACGCGGTAAAAACGCCCCGAACGCCGGACTTGGGCCTGCGGCCGTCGCGCCCAACGGTGCCGCCCGCGCGACTATCGGCGTTATCACCCGGCCAAACACCAGCTTTTGATATGCCTCCCCGCGGTCCGCGTCCCGCGAGTGATACGACGCCACCGCAAGCGGCCAGTCGCGCGTTTCACGGTACAGGCTGGTCAAAAATCGCGCGGCATAGGCGGTGTTGGCCGCGGGGTCGAATGCCTCGTCCAGCGTCGCAAACGCGTGGGGATGATGCACCAGACTGATCTGCATGCAGCCGACGTCGATCGACCGGGGCCGACCGAGCCGCAGTAGCGTGACCGCCGCGACTGCCACGTCCTTAGTCGGAAAGAACACCCCGACCCCATCCAGATTGATCGTCCACGGCCATGGCCGCACTCGGCCCGCGGCGTCTGGACGACCGCTCTCGGCCCGGGCGATCGCGCCGAACAGTTTTGGCGGCAGCCGTGCCGCCTTTTCCATTACCGCGACGGCCTGCTCGCATAACTCAAAGTCCGCACGCGCCGGCAGCGCCCACAGCACAAGCAGAAAGGCCCACCGTATCAAGCGGCGATCAGCCCCCCCAGCCGGGCGAGTGCGGCCAGGTGGGTGTCGGTGTCGCCAAATAGCCGCTCGATCATCGTCATGCGCTTGAAATGGTGGCCGACGGCGTATTCCATCGTAACGCCGATGCCGCCATGCAACTGCACCGCCTCCTGACCGATATGCCGGCCGCTGCGCCCGATTTGCACCTTGGCCGCATGCATCGCCCGGGCACGTTCGACAGGGTTGGGGTCGGTGCACATAACGGTCGCGTACAACGCCATGCTGCGCGCCTGTTCCAGTGACACGTACATGTCGACCGCCCGGTGCTGCAGCGCCTGATTATCGCCGATCGGGCGGCCGAATTGGGTGCGGGTCTTCATGTAATCGACCGTCATGTCGTGCATTGCCTGCATAACGCCCACCGCCTCCGAACACAGGGCGGCAAGCGTCGCGTCGTTTACCGCTTCCAACGCAGGCAGCGCCTCGGCCGGGTCACCGAGGGCCTCGGCGGGCGCGCCGGACAACGCGATTTCGGCCGCGCGCATGCCGTCCTGCGTCGGGTAGCCGCGGCGGGTCACGCCCGGGCCATCGGCCTGCACAAGGAATAAGCCGATACCGTGGCGCTCGCGATGGGTGCCGGCGGTGCGGGCGGTAACCAGCAGCTGATCGGCGTGGTCGCCATGCAGGACCAGCGACTTTTCACCCGTAATGAGCCAGCCATTGCCATCCCGGGTGGCGGTTGTCATCACGTCATTGAGGCTGAACCGCGATTGGCGCTCGGCCTGGGCATAGGCCAACACGCTCTCACCGGCGGCCAGGGCGGGTACCAGGCGCGCCCGCTGCTCGGGGGACGCCAGATGCCGCAACAGGCCCCCGCATTGGACGACGCTGGCGAAATACGGCTCCACCACCAACGCGCGGCCAAACGCCTCCATCACCAACCCCGTCTCGACCGGGCCGCCGCCGAACCCGCCATCGTCCTCGCTGAACGGCAGGCCCAGCAGACCCAGCTCGGCGAACTGGGCCCACATGGCGCGGCTCCACCCCTCCGGCTCGGCTCGAAATCCCTTGCGGGCTATGAACCCATAACGGTCGCCGATCAGGCCGTTGACGCTGTCGGCAATCAGCCGCTGCTCGTCCGTTAGGTCGAAGTCCATGCGTTCCCCCGTTTTGCGGCGAACACTACCTGACGGCGGGCGTGTCTTACAGGCCTGACTTCACGTCGTTGGCACCGCGGGTCAGGGCGCGGCCCGTGGCGCTCACGTCCTCACCGGCGCCTGCGGTGGTGTTGCACGCGGCCAGCAGCGGGGCGGCTAGCACGAGGAGTAGGGCGGCGATGATGACTTGGCGCATGGTCGAACTCCGTTTGGTTGCAGGATTGCAGCAATCACAACACGCCGGAGTAATACAGGTTCCCTTATTCCACTAGCAGTGCCGCCCGCACGGCCACGGCGTTGGCCGGGTCGTCCAGTACCGCCAACCGCATCGCCGCCAGCCTGGCCAGCCGCAGCGTCATCGCCCGGCGTCGCGCGGGGGCCAGGGTTTGGACGGGGGCGTCGCGCACGATCTCCGCCTCCAACCCGTGCGACACGATCCACCCGGCCGCATCCGGCAGCAGCGTGCGGGGGAATGTGCTGTCGACAGCAAAGTACAGCGCATCGGCGTAGTCCAGGTACTCGGGCCATTTGTGGTCAGTCAGATAGTCGCGCGGGCCGGATTTCACCTCGATGCAATGCAGCCGTCCGTCGGCGGCCAGCGCCAGGATATCAGCGCGGCGGCCGTTGGGTAGCGGGACCTCATGCACCGGCGCCCAGCCGTGCAGCAGGCATAGTCGCGCCGCCGCCCGGCGCACCCGCATCGAGATAGCGGGTAGATCGATAACGGGCAGATCTGGGGCGGGCAAATCTGAAGCGGGCCGATCGATGTTGCTGTTTAGTTCCATCCCGCCGTTATAGTCGGAGAACCAGCCCACACCACATACCATCATACAAACCGGAGTGCCGCCCATGCCACACGCCGCGTACTGCCCGGCCGAAGCCGCCGCCCTCGCTCCGCTGCTGGCCCACCTGGCTCTCACGCCCGAGCGGGAGGCCCGGGTCGACACGATGGCCACCCGCTTCATCGATGCCATCCGCACCCCGTCGGGCCTGGGCGGCGTCGAGGAAATGCTGCGCGCCTACGCCCTCGATACGAAGGAAGGCCTGGCGCTAATGATCCTGGCCGAGGCCCTGCTGCGCATCCCGGATGCGGCAACCGCCGACCGGCTGATCGAGGATCGGCTAGGTGCTGGCGACTTCGGCCATCCGGCCATTCCCGGGCTGCTGGCGGGCGCATCGGCCTGGGCGCTGGGCCTGAGTGTGCGCGTCATCCAGCCGAACGAAACCCCAAACGGCGTGCTGGCGGCGCTGGCCAAGCGGATAGGTACCCCCGCCATCCGTGCCGCAATCCGGCAGGCAATGCGCGTGATGGGCAGCCACTTCGTGCTCGGTCAGACGATCGACGAGGCATTGAGCCGCGCCGGATCCCGCGCCGGGCGGGTGTTCCGCTACAGCTTCGACATGCTGGGTGAGGGTGCGCGCACCGCTGCCGACGCCCTGCGCTATCGGGACAGCTACGCCGCCGCGATCCAGGCCATCGGACGCGCCGCCGGCAACCAGCCCTTACCGGATCGGCCCGGTATTTCGGTCAAGCTGTCGGCGCTGCACCCCCGCTATGAGGCCGTCAGCCATGGGCGCGTGATGGCGGAGTTGGTGCCCATCGTGACCGAACTCGCTTGCGCCGCCCGCGCGCACCAGCTGAATTTTACCATCGATGCGGAGGAGCAGGACCGGCTCGAACTATCGATGGACGTGATCGCCGCCGTGATGACCGGGCTCGGGGCGCCGGACGGCTGGACCGGCTTCGGCCTGGCGGTACAGGCCTACGGTAAGCGGGCGCTTTCGACAATCGACTGGATCGCAGACTTGGCCGAACGGCACCAGCGGCCCGTGATGGTGCGGCTGGTTAAGGGTGCGTACTGGGATACGGAGGTGAAGCGCGCCCAGGAACGCGGCCTGCCGGACTATCCCGTATGGACCCAAAAACCCGCGACCGACGTGGCGTACCTGGCCGCCGCCCAGCGGATGCTGGCACTGCGGCCCCTGCTATACCCGCAATTTGCCACGCATAATGCGCTGACGGTGGCGAGCATTCTGGAAATGGCCGGCGCACCGACTGGGTTCGAATTTCAGCGCCTGCATGGCATGGGCGACGCGCTATACGCGGCGCTGCTGGCCGACCGTCCGGGGGTGCCCATACGCACCTATGCCCCGGTGGGCGGGCACGCGGACCTGCTGGCCTACCTCGTGCGACGCCTGTTGGAAAACGGTGCCAACACCAGCTTCGTGGCGCAGGCCGCCGACCCGGCCGTGCCGGTGGCACACCTGCTTATCCGTCCTGCGGCTGCCCTAGGCGCGCCCACGCTGCCGGCACCCGGCGCGCTGTACCCCGACCGGCGCAACAGCGCGGGAATGGAGTTTGGGTCCGCCGACGCCCTGGCCATTTTGCTGGCCGCGATCCACGCGGCGCCGGCGCCGGAGCCCGCCGCACCCCTGATCGACGGTCAAACTCGGCCGGGCGTGGCGCGACCCGTCACCAACCCCGCAACTGGCGCGCCAGTGGGCACGGTTGTCGAACGGGCCGATGCGGTGCCCGACGCCATCGCCGCCGCCGCCCGGGCACAACCCGCCTGGAACCGGATAGGCGCCGACGCCCGCGCCGCGATCCTGGACCGCGCGGCCGACCTGTTCGAGGCCGCGCGCGGTTCGCTCGTGGCGCTACTGGTCACCGAGGCGGGCAAGACGCTTGATGATTGTGTGGCCGAACTGCGGGAGGCGGTGGATTTTCTGCGCTATAACGCCGTTCAGGCGCGCGCCATCTTTGCCCCGATCGACCTGCCAGGTCCGACTGGGGAAACCAACACCCTGACCCGGCACGGCCGTGGCGTATGGGCCTGCATTTCCCCCTGGAACTTTCCACTAGCGATTTTCACCGGGCAGGTCGCGGCAGCGCTGGCGGCCGGTAATGCGGTGGTGGCTAAGCCCGCGCCACAAACGCCACTGGTGGCGATGGCGGCCGTTCGGCTGTTGTTGCGGGCGGGGGTGCCGCCGGGCGCGCTGGCGCTGGTGCCGGGCGGCGGCGATGTGGGGGCAGCGCTAGTGAGTGACCCGCACGTTGCGGGTGTGGCGTTCACCGGCAGTACCGAAACAGCGTGGCGGATCAATCAGGCCCTGGCCGCCCGCCGTGGCCCGATCGCGCCGCTGATCGCCGAAACGGGTGGGATCAACGCCATGGTCGTGGACGCGACCGCGCTGCCGGAACAGGTCGCGGACGACGCCGTCGCCAGCGCCTTTCGCAGCGCCGGTCAGCGATGCTCGGCACTGCGGCTACTGTGTGTGCAGGACACGGTGGCGGATAAGGTGATCGCCATGATCGCGGGCGCCGCCGCCACGCTGCGCATCGGTGACCCGGCCGATCCCACCACCGCCATCGGCCCCGTGATCGACACCGCCGCCCGCGACCGGCTACTGGCCCACGTAGGCACCGTCGACGGCCGGGTGCATTACGCTGGCGTCGCCCCGGCGGGCTGCTTCGTTGCCCCCCATTTGATCGAGCTGGCGCGGCCGCAGGACCTGTCTGTCGAAGTGTTCGGCCCGATCCTGCATGTTGTGCGCTGGCGGGATCTGCCGTCGCTGCTGACTGCGCTGGCCAGCACCGGCTACGGCCTGACGCTGGGTGTGCAATCGCGTAACGAGGGCTTCGTGCAATCCGTGCTGGACGCGGTGCCGGCGGGAAACGCGTACGTGAACCGCACCATGATCGGCGCCGTGGTCGGGACCCAGCCGTTTGGCGGACATGGGCTGAGTGGCACCGGGCCAAAGGCGGGCGGTCCGGATTACTTGCGCCGGTTTACGGTGGAACGGGTGGTGACGGTCAACACGGCCGCGGCGGGCGGTAACGTGGCGCTATTGGCGGGGGGTTAGCCCGCCAGGTCCGGCGCCGCGGCACGGGCTACTGTGTTGCCCAGGTGATGGTTCAGCCGCGATTAGTCGTGCCTGAACCAAACCGTGCCCGTCGTATCAACGTTTAGGCTAGGCCACCCGATCGATCGCCCGCGCCAGCCGCACATCCCGCGCCGATAGCCCGCCCGCGTCGTGCGTCGTCAGCACGATGGTGACCCGCCCATAGACGTTCGACCACTCGGGATGATGATCCTGCGTCTCCGCCAGTAGTGCCACGCGGCTCATGAAGCCCCAGGCGGCGCTGAAATCGGCAAAACGGAACTCCCGCCTAATCGCGTCGCGCCCGTCCATCACCGTCCACCCCGGCAAATCGCCGGCCAACGCTTCCCGCTCGTTCGTCGTCAGTGCCTGCACCATCGTGCACCACTATCCGCTTGACCCGGCCCTGCCAATCCCGCCCATTATGCCCCATGGTCTATAGCCTACCCCCCGCGCCCGAGGACCTGGCCGAGATGGCCGATCGCGCGCTCGCCGCCATCCCTGCCCTGTTGCGCGCCCGTGTTCGCCATATCTCGATCCTGGTTGAGGAAGTCGCCGACGACGAGACGCTCGAAGCGCTTGAGATCGACAACGCATGGGAGCTCACCGGCCTCTATCGCGGCATTCCGTTCGGCCAGGCCAGCGGCGCCATCCACCAAGCACCCGACACCATCATTCTGTATCGCGAACCGATCCTGCTGGAATGGATCGAAACAGGCGAGGACCTGTTCCGCCTGGTCCGCAACGTCCTGGTCCATGAAATCGCGCATCATTTCGGCTTCAGCGACGCCGATATCGAGCGCCTAGAGAATGAACACTGACGCCGAGTGGCTGGAGGCGGACGGAGAAGGCGGGTTCGCGATGGGTACCGCCGGCCTGATCCGCACCCGGCGCTATCACGCGCTACTGCTGACCGCGTTTCAGCCGCCCACGCGCCGCACCGTGCTCGTCAGCGGCGTCGAGGCATGGGCCGGCACCCTGGCCCTGTCCGCCAACCGGTACACGCCGGACACGATCTATCCGCCGGGTCGGGACCATTTGTTGGCGTTCGACGCCATGCCCTGGCCACGCTGGCGCTGGGAATACGGCGCGATGTGGGTCGAGCACGATCTGTTTGTCGCCCCCGGCACCGGCTGCACCGTGCTGCGCTGGCGTGGCGCGGGCATACTAACCGTCCGCCCCCTGCTGGCCGTACGCGACTATCACGCGTTACGGCATGAGGGCACGCTGGACCTGACCCCCACGCAACTGGGCCAAAACGTCGCGTGGCATCCGGACGGCCTGGCGATCGGGGCGCTGTCCAACGGCGCGTATGCGCATGGGGAACAATGGTTCCGCCACGTGCTGTACACGACCGAACAGGCGCGCGGCATGGATTGCATCGAGGACGTAGCCTCCCCCGGCACGTTCACGTTCGACCTCGATGTCAACGAGGCCGTGCTGATCTTTCGCCAGGGCGACAGCCTGGCCGCCGACGCCGCCACGATGGCGGTGCAACTCGCCACCAGCGAACACGCGCGCCGGGCGACGCCGGACCGGCTGGCGCGATCGGCGGGCAGCTACCTCGCTAGCCGGGCGCCGGGCCGCACGATCATGGCCGGGTTTCCGTGGTTCACCGATTGGGGTCGGGACACGTTCATCAGCCTGCGCGGCCTGCTGATCGCCACGGGCCGGCTGGATGACGCGGGCGCCATTTTGGGTACCTGGGCCGGGCTGATCGATGGCGGCATGGTGCCAAACCGCTTCCCGGACCAGGGCGGCCCGCCTGAGTACAACACTGTCGACGCGGCGCTCTGGTTCTGTGTCGCCGTACACGACCTGCTGCAGGCCGGCGCCGGGGATGACCACCTGCGCCGGGCAGTGGAGCGCGTAATCGACGGCACCCGTGCCGGCACCCGCTATGGGATCGGCGTGGACGCGGACGGGCTTGTGCACGCCGGCGCTTGCGGCCAGCAGCTGACGTGGATGGACGCCAAATACGGCGATACCGTCGTCACACCCCGCCACGGCAAACCGATTGAGATCCAGGCCCTATGGATCAACGCGCTGCGCATTGCCGGCACCTGGACCGACCGGTTCGTGGCGTTAGAACAGCAGGCGACGGCCAGCATGGCCATTTTCACAGATTCTGCCACCGGCGCGCTGGCCGACGTGATCCGCCCCGACGGCACCCAGGACCGCAGCATCCGCCCCAACCAGATCTTTGCCGTGGGCGGCCTGCCGTTTCAGGTCGTGCACGGCGCGCAGGCCGCTGCTGTCGTCAACGTGGTGGAGGCGCGGCTACTGACCCCACTTGGCCTGCGAACGCTCGACCCGGCCGACCCGGCGTACTGCCCCCGCTACGCCGGCGACGGTGTGGCGCGGGACCGCGCGTATCATCAGGGCACGGTCTGGCCCTGGCTGATGGGTGCGTTCGTGCAAGCGGCGCTGCGGGTGCGGGGCGACGCGGCCCGTCCGGACCTGCGTCGGCGCTGCCTCGATCCGCTGATGGAGCACATCGACGGGCCCGGGCTCGGCCATCTGTGCGAAGTGGCCGACGGCGACGCCCCGCACACACCCGGCGGCTGCCCGGCGCAGGCGTGGTCGCTGGGCGAACTGATCCGCATCCGGGGTTGGCTCGCGTAGGCGCCATTCAGGACCGGGGCCGCATCGGAACGCGGGCGGGATTTAGGCCGCCCCATCCCCGTCCGCATTGCCTGATTGCCTGAACGCAGACAGGGTGGCGGCCGGCGCGCCCGCGTCGCCGATTTCTGCAACACGACCCTTCAGGAAGCCAACGCCCCATGCGCACCTATCGAATTGCCGCCATCGGTGGGGACGGGATCGGGCCGGAGGTCGTGGATGCGGGGGTGGAAGTCCTGACGGCCTGCGCCGAACGGGGCGGGCAGTTCGCGCTGGCGTTCCAGCATTTCGATTGGGGCTCGGACTACTATCGGCGGCATGGCGTGATGATGCCGCCCGATGGCGCGGATCAGCTGCGCGCGTTCGACGCCATACTGTTCGGCGCCGTCGGTGCGCCCGATATCCCGGATCACATCACGCTATGGGGCCTGCGCCTGGCGATTTGCCAGCCGCTGGATCAATACGCGAACGTGCGCCCGACCCGCATTCTGCCGGGCATCACCAGCCCGCTACGCCATGTTTCCGGACCCGAGCTAGACTGGGTAATCGTGCGGGAGAACTCGGAGGGCGAGTACGCGGGCGTCGGCGGTCGCGTACACCGGGGCCTACCGATCGAGGTCGCGACAGACGTGTCCGTCATGACCCGGGCGGGGGTGCAGCGCATCATCCGCTACGCCTTCCAATTGGCCCAATCCCGGCCGCGTAAGATGCTGACGGTCGTGACCAAGAGCAACGCGCAACGCCACGCGATGGTCATGTGGGACGAAATCGCGGCCGAAGTTGCGGCGGAATTCCCGGATGTCACCTGGGATAAAATGCTCGTCGACGCGATGACGATGCGCATGGTGGCTAAGCCGCATACGATCGACACGATCGTGGCCACCAATTTGCACGCCGACATCCTGTCGGACCTGGCGGCGGCGCTGGCCGGGTCGGTCGGGATTGCGCCCACGGCCAATATCAATCCGGAGCGTGACGCGCCATCGATGTTCGAGCCCATTCATGGTTCGGCATTCGATATCACCGGAAAGGGGGTCGCTAATCCGGTCGCTACATTCTGGAGCGCGGCAATGATGCTGGAGCATTTGGGGGAGCAGGCGGCAGCCGACCGGTTGATGCGTGCGGTGGAGCAAGTGACGGCCGATCCCACGCTGCACACGCCGGATTTGGGCGGACAGGCGACCACGAAGACAGTGACGGCGGCGGTTTGCGCGGCGCTGCGAGGGGAAAACGAGTATTCCTGAGGACAGCCGGGAAAGAGCCCTGATGCTAACGGCCTGAAGGTGTGATTCGGGAAAGCATCGTTCTGCTTCGTCTCCCGCCTTATGCACCGTGCGGGCGGTGGCGACGCACGCCCTCCTTACCCAGGACGGAGCGATGGCTCTCAGCCACAAAAAGGGGTTACCGTTAGTCGGCAGGGATCACTTTGGCCGCTGGCGTAATGGCCATCAGCGGGTCCCAACCGGGGCGTAAATCCGAACCGCCCCCTCAGACCCAAGCAAGCCGGCCCGCTCCGCGACGAACAGCCGGTCAAGCTCCGGCACAAACAGCGACGTCCGCGCCCCGCCAGCGGTCGGCGTGGGCGGCATCGCGCGGTAGGCCGCACCGTCCCAACGCCAGGTATCGACCACACCGCCCCCGCAGCTGACGTAGATCTGCCGCCGCTTCGGATCGAAGAACACGTCGTCCGCGTCGTCGCAGGCCGGAAGCCGGGCCTGGATGACCCCGCGTTCCCGGTCGATCAGCATCAGTTCGGCCGGGCTGCGGAACACGACCGCCAACAGGGCGTCGGACGGCGCGATCGCCATCGGGAAGTTTCCGCGCGCGGTACCCGTCGGCAGGGTCCACACGATCCGTCCCGTGACCAGATCGACCGCCACGACCTGCCGCGCATCCGGCAGGTTCACGTAGGCACGTGGCCGGTCGGTATCGAGCTGAAAACCCTCTGGATGGGCCGGTAGGCGCACGTCCATGCGCTTGGCCCCGGACACCGGGTCGAGGACGGCCAGCCCGCCCCGGCCATAGCCGACCACGAAGGTGCCATCGCGCGGGTCGACCCGTATGTTATCCGCATCGTCGCCCAACGCGGTCACGCCGGCCGGCGCCAGCGTGTCGCCCCGGTAGTACCGCACCGTGCCATCCCCGGCACTGGCCACCGCCAGCCTATCGGCCGCCGCGGAGTACCCCACCCCCTGCGGGTCGTTCAGGCCGCCGATCCGACCGACCACCTCATGCGCGGCCAGATCGATGACGTCGACGGTGCCATTACCAAGCTCCGCCACAAACAGTTTCCGGCGGCGTAGATCGACCGCCATGTGGTCGATCCGGCCGCCCGTGTGGGGCAGCTTGATCGTTGCCTCCAACTGTAAGGGTACCGGTTCGCTTGCAACGGCTGCGGCACCGACGAGTACCGCCAGAAGGGCCACCAACCACTTCATCGGTTCAGGCCTGGCTGTGCAGCCGGTCCGCGCTCCGCCACCGCACGCACGGTATAAACACGTCCACATCGTCTGCGGCCTTGGTACCAAAATCCGTCCGATACGCATGTTCGCACCTGTCTATCGCCAAGCGACTGTCACACGCGCCCCTGGTCAGCGACACCCAGCAGGTACCGCCCGGTAATTTATGACGCTGGTGGCCGGAAACGGTGTCAGCGAATTTTTCAAGCCGCCGCGAATTGCAGCTCCGCCAGTCGCGAGTACAGCCCGCCATCCCGTACCAGCTGCTCATGCGTGCCGGTCGCCACCACCCGGCCCTGGTCGAGTACAATGATGCGGTCCGCCCGCCGCACTGTCGCCAGCCGATGCGCGATCACGAGCGTTGTCCGGTTCCGTGCCAAAACCGTCAGGGCATGTTGGACCGCTGCCTCGCTCTCCGCGTCCAGCGCGCTCGTTGCCTCGTCCAGCAGCAGCACCGGGGCATCGCGCAGGATGGCGCGGGCGATGGCCACGCGCTGACGCTGGCCGCCCGACAGGCGCACGCCCTTTTCACCCAGGAACGTGTCGTAACCCTGCGGCAAATCGTCCAGGAACCCGGCCGCCGCCGTCCGGGCCGCTGCCCGTACCTCCGCATCGGTCGCACTGGGGCGGCCATAGCGAATATTCTCCCATACGGACGCGCCAAAAATGACCGGGTCCTGCGCCACCAGCCCCAACCGGGACCGCACGTCCTGCGGATCGGCCGTCGCCAGGTCTACGCCATCCATCAGAACGCGGCCGGACGCCGGGTCATAAAAGCGTAAAAGCAGCTGAAACAGCGTGGTTTTACCCGCGCCGGACGGACCGACCAGTGCCACCGTTTCACCGGGTTCGACGGTGAAACTTACGCCCGACAGCGCCGCATCCGGGCGGCTTTGGTAGCGGAACGCCACGTCCTGCACCACGATCCGGCCCCGGCCCGGCGACGGCATCGCGACCGGATGGGCCGGCGCCGTGATCACCAGCGGCTCCCGCAGCAATTCCGCGATACGGTCCGCGGACCCGGCGGCGCGCTGCACCTCACCCCATAGCTCGCTCATCTGCGCCACACTGCTGGCAACGATCACGGCGTAGAACACGAATGCCGACAGCTCACCGCCGGTCATGCGGCCGTGCACAACCTCCAACCCGCCAACCCACAGGCTGAGGGTAATCGCCCCGAACCCCAGCACGATCACGCCCGTGATCAGGAACGCCCGCACCCGCGCCCGGCGCAGGGCCGCGGTCACGCTGGCCTCCACACGGACGCTAAACAGCCGCCGGTCTTCCGCCTCATGCGTGAACGCCTGCACGGTCGTGATGGCGTTCACCGTTTCCTCCGCATAGGCGCCCAGGTCGGCGATCCGGTCCTGTGCGGCGCGCGACAGGCGGCGTTCGCGGCGGCCGAACAGTATTAACGGCACAATGACCAACGGCACGACGGCGATGACCAGCGCCGCAAGCTTACCCGACGTTGCGACCAGCATCGCCAGCGCGCCCAGGGCCAAGATCGCGCTACGTAGCCATTGCGACACGGCGCTACCGACCAGGGATTGTAGTTGCGAGGTGTCGTTCGTCAGCCGGGTCAGAACATCGCCGGTACGCATCGTTTCATAGAATGCCGGCGATAAGCGCAGCACCTGTGCGAATAGGCCGTCTCGGAAATCCGCCGCCACCCGCTCACCCAACCAGGAAACGAGGTAGAAGCGGGCGCCCGTCGATGCGCCCAGCGCCAGGACAATGCCCGCCATTGCGATCGCGGCCTGGTTCAGGCGTCCGGCGTCGCCGCTCGCGAAACCGCCATCGATCAGCTGCCGCACACCCTGACCCAACAGAAGCACGAGTGCGGCCGCCACAGCCAATGCTACCGCAGCACCAATGGCCCGGGCGCGGTAGGGCCGCATGTACGGCAGCAGAATCCGGAGCGCGGACAGATTACGTTTTTTCACGCCCCACACATAGGGCGTAGGCAGAATGAGGCCAGGGCGTGCCTACCCGGCGGCCGCGTCCTGCCAGGCGCCGACCATGCCGTCCATCATGGCCGCCACCGTGAACTGCCCGGCCCGCGCCAGGCCCCGGCGGCGCAAATCGTCTGCGAGCCGGTCATCCCCCACCACCTCCGCCAACCCGGCGGCGATAGCGGGCGGATCGGACGGATCGACCAACTGCGCGGCGTCACCCGCGACCTCCCCCGTACCGGTTGTACGCGACGCAACCACCGGCGTGCTGCTGGCCATCGCCTCCAGCACCGGTAGGCCGAAGCCTTCGTAGTGGCTGACAAACGCCAGGCAGGACGCCCGCGCATACAGGGCCGCGAGCGCCGCGTCCGGGACGAAGCCGAGCAGCCGCAACTCCCCCCGCGCGATCGCCCCGTGCGCGGCCGGGCTGACAAGCGTCCGTCCCCACCCGGCGGCGCCCGCGATCACCAACGGGGTCCGTGCCCGCAGCGCGGCCGGCAGCAGAAGGTACGCCGCCAGCAGCCCGTCGAAGTTTTTTCGTGGTTCCAGCGTCGACACACCCAGAATGTAGGACCGGTCGGTTAACCCGAATTCGGTCAGGGCTGGCTGCGCGTCCATGACGCTGAATGGACGAAATGCCGCTCCGGCCACGTACGGCACCGTCACGATCCGGCCGGGCGCGACACCCAGCAGCCGGATGGCCTGGCCCCGGGTAAACTCAGTACAGGCGGTAATGCGCGTGGCCGACCGCAGCGCCGCCGTCAGATGCCGTTCGATATACGCCAGGCGATCGCGCGGCAGCGTGTCCGGCATCTCCCGAAACGCGCAGTCTTGGATGGTGATGACCACAGGGCCGCCGAACGGACGCGGGATAAGGTTCGGCTCGTAATACACGACCGGGGCCGGCATGTGCCGTACGGCGCGGGTCAGCGCCGGACCGCGCAGGCGACGCAGCAATGCGGCCGCGCCGGGCACCTGCGCCACGCGCTGCCGCAGGCCGGACGGGGGCGCGGGCGCCATTGGCTTGTCCAGCGCTTCGGGACCGTACACGCCGGTACCGACACGAAGCCGGACCTGCGCCACCCGGGCGTCATGCATGGCGGCGCGCGCGAT
>JANPPS010000288.1:0-9121 GCA_031428635.1 Rhodospirillales bacterium | reverse complement strand
CATCAAGCGCGAGAACCCCGAAATGACCGACGGCCTGCTCGCCTTCGGCCGCGACATGCTAAACCAACGCAATATTGTCCGTACCCCCGGCGAAACGCTGGGTGCCATGACCACAGCGCGGTGGGAGGCGTTCTTCCATTCTGTCCAGGCGGCCGGCGGCTACCCGGCCACCATGGAGTGGCAACACGCCTACACGCTGAAATTCGTCCGGGGCGCCGCGCCGAACTAGCATGCTGAACGTGAATGGGGTCGGCCGCCGCTACCCCAACGGCACCGTCGCCCTGACTGGCACCTCGTTGCAGGTCGACCGGGGCGAGTTTGTGGCACTGCTCGGCCCGTCCGGCTGCGGCAAGAGCACGCTACTGCGCCTGATCGCCGGGCTCGACCAACCCGACAAGGGTACAGTCACGTGGGATCGACCGCCCCAGCTCGGCGTGGTGTTTCAGGACCCGACCCTGCTGCCGTGGGCGAGCGCCGTCGACAACGTGCGCCTCCCCCTCCGCCTACAAGGCGTCTCTGGTACCGAGCAGACCCGGCGCGCTTCGGGCGCCCTCGCGCAGGTCGGGCTGGACGCGTTCACCAATGCCCGCCCACGCGAATTATCGGGCGGCATGCGTATGCGCGTGTCGATCGCCCGCGCATTGGCCACCGACCCTTCCGTTCTACTGATGGACGAACCCTTCGCTGCCCTCGATGAGTTCACGCGCCATGGCCTGCAACACGATCTGCGCCAGCAACGGGGCGACCGCACGATCATCTTCGTCACCCATTCGATCTATGAGGCCGCTTACCTTGCCACCCGAGTCGTTGTGATGTCCTCGCGACCCGGCCGCATCGTCCAGACCTTGGCGTCTCCCGTGCCCGACGGCCCCGAACGGCGGTTCCTGCCCGAATACGCCAGCTTCGTCGCCGCCATCACCCACGCTCTTACGCCCCAATGAAATATGCTCCTGCCATCCTCGCTTTGGTGGCGCTTGCGCTGTGGGAGGCCGCGGTTCGCTTCTGGCAGGTGCCGGCGTACCTCGTGCCTGGCCCGATCGCGATCGGCGCGGCCTTCCTGGCCGATGCGCCGCTGTTGCTGCGTTCGCTGCTGATGACGCTGATTGTCACCGGCCTGGCCCTTATTACCAGCGTCATCCTGGGCGTGTTCCTGGCCGGCGCCATGGCCACCAGCCGCTGGGCCCGGGCCGCGATCCTGCCATGGGCGACCGTGCTGCAGGTCACGCCGATCGTCGCTATCGCGCCGCTTATTATTGTCTGGCTGGATAACCCGTTCGCGTCATTGGTCGTCTGCGCCACCATCGTCGCGTTCTTCCCCGTTTTCTCCAACACCGCCGCCGGGCTCGCCGCCGCACCTGCCGAGTATCTCGACCTGTTTCGCCTCCATGGCGCTACCCGCTGGCAGACGCTTTGGCTGCTGCGGCTGCCCGCCGCCATTCCCGCCTTCTTGTCCGGGCTGCGTATCTCGGGCGGCCTCGCGCTGGTGGGGGCTGTCGTGGCGGAGTTCGTGGCCGGCTCCGGCGGCTTTGCGTCCGGCCTCGCCTTCCGTATTGTCGAGGCCGGGTATCGGCTGCAGGTGCCCCGCATGTTTGCCGCCCTCGTGCTACTCTCACTGGCCGGCATCGTGATCGACACGGGCCTGGCCCGGCTGCAGGCGCGGCTGCTGCGACGCTTTGGATAGGGGACAGACTTGGACGATAAGATGAGTGCGGGCCAGCGGGCGTACGAGGCCAAACGTGCGGCAAAAAAGGGTCAGTCGCTGGATAAACATTTGGCCGAGAAAGCCAAGACCGCCGCCCCGCCGCCAGCGCCCAAGCCCGCGAAGAAGCCCGGCCTGCTCTCCCGCCTTCTGGACCGCGCCCATGAGCCGCTGAAGTCGCAGCCGCCAAAGAAAAAGTGACCCTCGCCGTCCATGCCGATTGGAGCGTGGACGCTCGCAAACGGTGGATGTGCGTGGCGGTACCCGTAACCACCGGCTGGCAGCTGATGATCCAGCCCGTGGGCGCGGTCGAAACGCTGCTCCCACGCCTGCTGGCCGCCGCCAGGGGTGGCCCGGTCGCACTCGGCGTGGACTTTCCGATCGGCCTACCCCGCGCCTATGCGGCCGGACGCACCGGCGACTTCACTGGCGCGTTCACCGGCGACTTCCCCGGCTTCCTACGCGATGCGCCACCGGGCTTCTTCGATGTCGCGGATACGATCGACGACGTCAGCCCCGGCCGGCCGTTTTACCCGCGGCGGGGTCGGCTCGGCATGACCCGGCTTTCCCTGGCACATGCGCTGGGGTTTGCGACCACCGCCGAACTCTCCCGTCAATGCGACCGCGCCACCGCCGCCCGCCCGGCCGGTGCGCCGCTATTCTGGACATTGGGTGCCAATCAAGTCGGTAAGGCCGCGATCAGCGCCTGGCTCAGCCTGCTACGCCCCGCGCTGGCCGCGCCCGAGCCACCCGCGCTGTGGCCGTTCGACGGGCCGTTCCGCAGCCTGCTAGCCCCTGGCCGGGTCGCGATCGCCGAGACCTACCCGGCCGAAGCCATGCGCCAACTCAACCTCACGATGGGTGGCAGCAAACGCCGCCACGCCGACCGCCTGGCCCTCATGCCGGCGGTGCGCGACGTGATGGCCCAGTATAAGGCCGCCCCAGACCCGGCGCTCGATAGCCTTCTCACCACGGGCATGGGCGCCGACCCTGCCGGTGAGGACCGCCTCGACTGCCTTCTGGGCGTGCTGTGCGTGCTTAGCGTTCTGCAGGGCGCACAGGACGCGGCGCCGCCCGAGCCCTGGATCACGCGCTGGGAGGGATGGGTTTTGGGCCAAGCCTGGCCGGCGTAGGCCGCAATACGTTACCACCGCTGCCGAGCCGTCCGAGGTAATGCATAGCCATGAACCTCAACGCAGACTTCACCGCCCGTGCCGTCGTCCACGCCGGGCAAATGGACTGGACCCCATCGCCCATCCCCGGCGTCGATCGCCGCATGCTGGACCGGATCGGCGCGGAGGTCGCGCGCGCCACCTCCATCGTCCGCTACGCCCCTGGTAGCCAATTCTCCCCCCACACTCACGGCGGCGGCGAGGAGTTTCTGGTCCTCGACGGCGTGTTCCAGGACGAGCACGGCGACTTCCCTGTCGGGGCCTACATCCGCAACCCGCCCACGACCCACCACACGCCGGGCTCGGCCCCGGGCTGCACAATCCTTGTCAAACTTTGGCAGTTCGATCCTGACGACCGTACGCAGGTGCGACTGGACACCAGCGGCCAGCCCTTCCACCCGGTACCCGGCCGGCCCGGCGTCGAAACCCTGCCGCTGTTCCATGATGCGCGGGAGGACGTACGGCTGGAACGGTGGGCGCCGGGTCAGGCGATCGAACTGAAGGCGCCTGGCGGGATCGAACTGCTGGTGCTCGACGGCAGTTTTACGGAGGGCGACGCGGCGTTCGTCGTTCAGTCCTGGCTGCGGCTGCCACCGGGCATGCCGCTACGCGCCACGGCCGGCCCGGATGGTTGCCGCGTGTGGGTTAAAACCGGCCACCTCACCTACATCCCGGTCGTGCCAGGCTAGGCCACCTCCAACCCCGTCATCCGCCACCGGTGCACGGGCAACGGCAGCGGCCGCAGCAAACGCTCCTCATACTCCGCCGCCCACCGCACGCCGGCCTGGGAAAAGTGCCGCCAAAAATCCGTCTCCGCCACGGCACCCCGCGTCGGCAGGTGCCCATTCAGCGTGAACCGCACCCGGCGCATCAGCCGCTCGGTCCGATCGATCCACAACACCAACTCATCCCCATCCGACAGTCCAAGGCCGGGGCGCATCGACACCCGCAATCGGTCGCACACATGCGCCTGCCCATCGACGGTCACGTCCTCACCGTCCATCATCGCCAGCACCAGCGACCGATCGGCCGACCACCGTCCCGCCAACAGCATCGGCCCGAGCAGGAATAGCGTGTAGCAATCCGCCACCAGCGCCGCCGCATCCCGTCGCGGCCGGTCCGTCGCCTCTGTCCCATCGAACGACACCCGCACTGTGCCCGGCGTGCCCACACCCGCGTGCCGATCGACCTGCTTCGCGCCGCCGGGTCCCGACTGCGTTTGGCGGATGGCGCCATCCCGCAACCGCAGCCGATCCTGCGCCGTGCTGCGGTGCGACGCGTCCACCAGCTCCGGCTGCAGTCGATCTACAAGGCTCGCGAAGGATCCGGCGTAGCTCACTTGTACCGTGTCGATCGTTCGCAGCGCCGGCAGGCCATGCGCCTCCGCACTCGCCGCCAGCAGCGCCCGTGCCGCATCCGTACTGGCCGCGGCCTCCAGTGGCACCAGCCGCTCCGCGCACCCGGCGAGCAGCGGCAGGGCCAGCAGGCCGCGTCGTTTCAATATAGCCCCGCCGCCCGCGCCCGCACCTGCACGACCGACACCAGCAGGTCCAGCACCGGCGTCGCTACCCCCCGGCTACGTGCCATCTCGAGGGGCGTGGCGTACAGCGCCTCCACCTCCATCGGCCGACCCAGTTCCAAATCTTGCAGGATGCTCTGCCGATGCTGCGATTTACGCATGAAAATCAGTTGCGCCTCCACATCCGGCGTGATGGTCGTCCCCATCGCCGTCGCGATCGCCACCACTTCGCCGATGATCGCCCGCACCGCCGGCGCGATCGCGGGCGGCAGCATGAATTGGCCCGGCGTCGTAGCACTCAGCACCGCCAGCGGCCCGGTCGCCATGTTAAGCATCAGCTTACCCCACACCGCGTCCCTGATCCGGTCGGTCACGGTCATGATCATCCCGGCGGTCGCCAAACAATCCGACAACGCCGATAACGCCGCGTCGGGCATCCCATCCGCGCGACCCATCAGTAGCCGGTTCGTCGCGTACTCGACCTTGACGACACCCGGCTCACTCACCGTGCAGGCCGAGTAGATCACGCCCCCCACCGCCCGCGCCGGGCCGACGGCGTCCCACATTGCACCGCCCGGATCGATCGCCGGCAACCGTCGCCCGGGTTCCGTCGCATCCCCGACGAAATACCACCACGGGATACCATTCATCACGAACACGACCGGCGTATCGGCGCCCAATAACGGCGCCAGCATGGGTGCGATCGCCGACAGCGACGGTGCTTTGACGCACACCAGCACCGCGTCCTGAGGCCCCAGCTCGGCGGGGTCCGTACTCGCCCGTACACGGGCCTGCAGCGTGTCGCCGGCGCACTCTACCCGGATGCCCCGCTCGACGATCGCGTGCAACGTCTCCCCTCGCGCCATGACCGACACGTCCGCCCCGCCCAGTGCGGCCCGCACCGCCAGATGCCCACCGATCGCACCGGCGCCCACAACACAGACCCTCACCGCAACACCTCCACCGCCGCCCGCGCCAGCGCCTGCACGCCCAGCGCGATGCAGCCCTCCGCCGGCTGATAGTCCGAGTTGTGCAGCCGGTCATGCCGCCCCGGCAGCCCGGCGCCCACACGCACGTGGCAGGACGGCACCATCTCGGCCATCAGTGCAAAGTCCTCGCCACCCAGGCTTGGCTCGCCCTCGTCCACCACGTCACCCAATTGCGCGCCCACCGCCGCCATCACGCGGTCCAGCAGCGGCCCATCATTCACCGTCGGCGGGATTTCGCGCACATAGCTCACCGCAGACGTGACCCGCATCGACGCATCGACGCCGGCGCAAATCCGCCGTAGCGCTGCCTCCACCTGATCGCGTACGGCCGGATCGAGCGTGCGGACCGTGCCGCGCACCGTGCAGATGTCGGGGATCGTGTTGCTCGCGTCGCCCGCATGGATCGCCGCGATCGTTACCACGCAGGCGTGCGTCGGCCGTATTTCGCGGGCGACGATCGTCTGCATCTGCGTGATCAGGAACGCCGCCGCCGCGATCGGGTCCACGCATTCGTCCGGGTGCGCCGCGTGGCCGGACCGGCCGGTGATCGCGATATCGAAGACGTCCACCGCCGCCATGCACCCGCCGCGGCAAAACCCCAGCCGCCCGACCGGCATGCCCGGGTAGTTATGGAACCCGATCGCGAAGTCCGCCCCGTCCATCACACCATCGGCGATCATGGCCCGGGCGCCCGTCCCGATTTCCTCCGCTGGCTGAAACACCAGCCGCACCGACCCGGCCAGGCCATCCGCCATCCCCGCCAGCACGGCTGCCGCGCCCAACAGGGTCGCGGTGTGAATGTCATGGCCGCACGCATGCATCCGGCCGGGCACGGTGCTAGCGTAGGCGAGCCCGGTCTGCTCCAGGATCGGCAACGCATCCATGTCGGCGCGCAGAATCAGGGTGGGGCCAGGCCGGGTGCCGGCAATCGTGCCGATAACCCCCGTGCCCCCTACGCCGGTGCGGTGCGGGATGCCGAGCCGGGTCAGCTCCGCCGCCACCACGCCGGCCGTGCGCGTCTCCTGAAACGCTAGCTCTGGATGGGCATGCAGGTCGCGGCGGATGGCAATCAGGTGCGGGGCGATCGCCTCGGCGGCGGCCGCGATGTGAGTTTGGGGGTCATTGATGAGCATACGGCCATGGTGCGGGGCGATGGCGCCAGGATCAAGGCACGATCAAGGCCGCACCCGGTTGATCGATGCTGGGGCTGCCGTTAGGGATGCGCCACAATGCGAGAACCTTCCTCATGACCACCACCGGCCAAATCGTCCCCGTCATCCTGTCCGGCGGGTCCGGCAGCCGGCTATGGCCCGTGTCACGGGAGAGTTTTCCCAAGCAGCTTTGGCCCCTGATCAGCGACCACACCATGCTGCAGGAGACGGCACTGCGAGGCGTGGGGACCAGCTTCGCCGCGCCCATGGTCATTTGTAACCAGGAACACCGCTTCCTGATTGCGGAGCAGATGCGCAAGATCGGCATTGCCAACGCCGAGATCGTGCTGGAGCCCGTCGGTCGTAACTCCGCCCCTGCCATCACCGCCGCCGCCCTACTCGCCATCGCGCGGGACCCCGACGCGGTTCTGTGGATGATGGCGGCAGACGCGAGCATTAAGGATACCGCGGCGCTGCAAACCGTATTGGCGCAAGCCGTCGTGGCGGCCCGCGCCGGCCGTATCGTGACGTTTGGCATGGCCCCGCATCGGGCCGAAACGGCCTATGGCTACCTCGAACCCGGCGCCGAACTGCCCGACGCGCCGGGCGTGTTCCAGGTCACCCGCTTTGTTGAAAAGCCCGACGCCACCCGCGCCGCCGAACTATTCGCCGGCGGCAAGCACCTATGGAACTCCGGCATGTTCGTGTTCCGGGCGCAGGTCTTGCTGGACGAAATGGCCCGCTATGCCCCGACCGTGCTCGATGCCGTCCGGGCCGCGGTCGATGGCCGCACCCGTGACCTCGATTTCACCCGGCTCGATCACGCGGCCTTTGCCGCCTGCCCGGACATCAGCCTCGACTACGCCGTCGCCGAACGGACCGACCGCGCCGCCGTCATCCCCGCGACCATCGGATGGAGCGACGTCGGCAGCTGGGACGCGCTGTGGGAAGTGTCGCTTAAGGACGCCGACGGCAACGCCAGCATCGGCGACGTGCTGCTGGAGGACGCGACCAACTGCTTCGTCCGCAGCGACGGGATCGTGACCGCCGTCGTCGGCCTGACCGACGCGGTGGTGGTCGTGACGGAAGACGCGGTGCTGGCGATGCATCGCGACCGCGCCCAGGACGTGAAGCGGGTTGTGGATCGCCTCCGCCGGGCCGGCCGGCATGAGGCGGTGGCGCATAACCTGACCTACCGCCCCTGGGGCTTTTACGAGTCGCTGATTCAGGGCGACCGGTTTCAGGTCAAACGCATCGTTGTCCAACCAGGCCAGAAGCTGTCGCTGCAAAAGCACTTCCACCGCGCCGAGCACTGGATCGTGGTCAGCGGCGTGGCCCTCGTTACCCGCGACGAGGACCAGATTATGGTACGCGAGAACGAGAGCATTTATCTGCCACTCGGCTGCGTGCATCGGATGGAGAACCCGGGCCGCATTCCGCTGACGCTGATCGAAGTGCAGTCCGGCTCCTATTTGGGCGAGGACGACATCGTGCGGATCGAGGACACGTACGGCCGGGCGTAGCAGCACGGAGGTCCCACCCCATCGCGTGATTGTTGCTTGCATTCCGCCGATCCCCGCGTGAAGCGTTTGGTGACATGATCGACCCGGGGGTGGCTATGATCAAAAGTGCTGGACTAATTGCGGGCGTACTGGTGGCCCTCATACACACAGCCGCCGCACAGGTCGCGCCGCCCGACACGCTGGCCGTGGTGAAGGCGCGTGGGCAACTCGTCTGCGGTGTCGCGACGTCCGGCGTCGGCCTGTCGATCCCGGATAGCAAGGGCATCTGGCGGGGCGTTGACGCCGATTACTGCCACGCCTTCGCGGCGGCCATTTTGGGCGACCCTGACAAAGTCCGCTTCGTCCCCACCACGACGCAGCAGCGCTTCACCGCCCTGCAATCCGGTGAGGTCGACGTGCTCGCGCGCGCCACCACGTGGTCGTTCACGCGCGACACCGCCGTCGGCCTCGTCTTCGTTGGCGTCAATCTCTATGACGGCCAGGGTTTTTTGGTGAAAAATAGCCTGGGTGTAAAAAGCGCCAAAGAACTCGACGGCGCCACGATATGCGTATTACCTGGGACGACCAGCGAGCAAAACCTGCAGGACTACTTCCGCACCAACAATATCAAATTCATCCCGATCGTGATCGAGGACGCGAACACCCTTCACCAAACGTTCGAGTCTGGACGGTGCGACGTGCTGTCCAACGATCTGTCCGATTTGACCGGCTATCGCTCCTCCCTCGGTGACCGGCAGGCCGATTACGCGTTGTTGCCGGAAGTAATCAGCAAGGAGCCGCTCGGCCCCCTCGTCAGGCAAGGCGACTGGCGCTGGTTCAGCATCATCAAATGGGTCCACTTTGCCCTGGTCGACGCCGAGGACCTGGGCATAACGGCCGCCAATGTCGAAGCATCGAAGCAAAGCCCCAACCCGGAAGTGCGCCGTTTGCTGGGCGTCGACGGCGAGTTCGGCAAGACCATCGGCCTCGATCCCGCCTGGGCCGCAAACGCGATCGCCGCCGTCGGTAACTATGGCGAGGTATGGGAGCGTAACCAGGCACCGCTGGGCGTGCAACGCGGCCTTAACC
>JANPPS010000287.1:0-24948 GCA_031428635.1 Rhodospirillales bacterium | reverse complement strand
CCCAGCCTGGACTCTAATACTCGGAATGGCCGCGGCCAGCGCCGTGCTGGCATGGCGCGCAGCACCGGCGGAACTCCATCCGATGGTTCTGATCCTGTTTGGCGTCAACGCGATTCTTCACCTGTTATGGACGCCGCTATTTTTCAATTTGCGCCGGCCGGACTGGGCATTGATCGAGGTGACGTTCCTTTGGGGGTCACTCGTCGCGTTAATTCTGCTGCTGTGGCCCGTATCGGTGACAGCCAGCCTGCTGATCGTGCCCTACATCGCGTGGGTTACGTTCGCGGCGTATCTGAATTTCACAATTGTCCGCCTGAATGAGCCGTTCGGTGCGTCCCGGGACGCCGCCCGGTCACCGGGCTAGCGTTGTCCTTCGTCGGACGGTGGTCGTCACCGTGCTGGCGACGGCGGGGCGCACGGTGCGGGCGAGGCCAAACATATGACAATTCCTGACCGGTCGCGAGCCTAGGGGGTTGTTCATCTTTCGGGCCTACCCTGCGCTTATCAAGGCGTGAGAGTAATGCGGACGTTAGCGGCACTTCCGACCGGCCGGGCCATGTTCCTGTTGGATAGCGCGGGCATCATGCTCGTCTGGCCGCCTGTGCTGCTCGCGGCGTTCTGGAGCGGGCTTCCGCCGCCGGGACTGTTATGGGTGGCGCCCGCCCTGCTGTACCCGGCGCTGCATCTGCTAGCGCTATACGCGCTGGGACTATACCGGCGCGATATCGTGATCGAGTTTCGGCGATCCGCGGGCCGTATGCCGTTGGTGGCCAGCCTGGGTGCGGCGGCGGCGGCGGCGTGCCTGGCCATCGTGGGCCTTCCCTTTGCCGGGCTGGGCAACGGGCCGGTGCCGTTGCCGGTCGTGGCGGCCGGGTGCTTCATCGGTGCGGGTGTCGGCGCCCGGGCCACGTTCGACGCGCTACGCCGCCACGGCCTGTTCTGCCGCCGCCTGATGATCGTCGGCGCCGGGCGTCGCGCCTGGGACCTCGTATGGGTACTCCGGCGGGAGGGTCTGACCCTCAATTACCAAATCGCATTCGTGCACGACCCGGCGCTCGGCCCCGTCGACCCCCGTCTGGCCGGCGGTGCCATTGGGGAGGTGCTGACCATGCCGGTGGACGGCTTCCTCGGCCTGGCCGAACGGTTCGGGGCCGACCAGATCGTGGTCGCGCCCGATGAACGGCGCGGCCTGCGGCTGGAAGGCCTGCTGGACTGCAAAGTCGCGGGCTTTCCCGTCATGCAATATCTGTCGTTCCTGGAGCGGGAGGCGCGACGGATCGACCTGAAACGCATGGAACTCAGCTGGCTGCTGTATTCGGACGGCTTCTATTTCAGCCTCGTCGATCGTGTTCTGAAACGGACGCTCGATTTGGCCGTGAGCGGCGCGGTGCTGCTAACGGTAACACCCTTATTGCTGCTGGCCATGGCGGCCATCAAGGTGGAAGACCGGGGACCGGTGTTTTATGCCCAGGACCGGGTCACGCGGGGCGGCCGGGTGTTCACCATCCGTAAACTGCGCACGATGGGCATCAATGCGGAGGCGGGCGGCGCGGTATGGGCGGCGCAACAAGACAACCGGATCACCCGCGTCGGCGCATTCCTGCGTCGCACCCGGATCGACGAGCTACCGCAGCTGTTCAATATCCTGTCGGGTGAAATGTCGTTCGTGGGGCCCCGGCCGGAGCGCCCGGCGTTCGTGGCTAAACTGACCGCCGCCATTCCGCTCTATGCCGAGCGGCATACGGCCAAGGCGGGGCTGACGGGCTGGGCGCAGGTCAACTACCCGTACGGTGCGTCGATCGACGATGCGCGGTCGAAACTGAGCTACGACCTCTATTACGTGAAGAACTTCTCGATCTGGTTCGACATCCTGATCATCCTTCAAACCGTGCGCGTGGTCCTATGGCCCGGTACCAGCGTGCGGTAACGGCGATCACCGTTCTGCTGTTGTATCCGTAACGGCGCATCGATTTTTTAAGCCCGCAAATCCCGCCGCCGGATTTTACCCGTGACGGTCATCGGTAGTTCGTCCCGGAACTCCACTAGCCGCGGATATTCATGCGGGGACAGACGGGACTTCACGAACGCCTGGATGGATGCCGCGATATCCGGCGTTGCCGCATGACCTGGTGACACAACGACGAACGCCTTCACCGCCTCCCCCCGCACCGGGTCGGGCACGCCGATCACGGCGACCATCGCCACGGCCGGGTGCTGCGCGATGCAGGCCTCGATCTCGTCCGGGCCGATACGGTAACCGGCGCTGCTGATCACGTCGTCGTCGCGGCCCTGGAACCAGATGTCGCCCTCGGCACCCATCCGCCCCAGATCGCCGGTCATAAGCCAAAGCCCGCCCTGCGCATCGCGGCGCAGCTTACGCGCGGTCGCGTCGGGGTTGTTCCAATAGCGCAGAAACAAAGCCGGGTTGGGCGCCCGCACCGCGATCTCTCCGGGTTGGTCCAGCACGGGCGCCATCGCGTCATCCAGCACGGCCACGTCGTATCCCGGTATCGGGCGGCCCATGGCGCCGGGCTTGGGCGGAAACAGCGTGGCGCAGCCGCCCACCACCAGGTTGCATTCGGTCTGCCCATAAAACTCGTTGATCGTCGTGCCGAATATGCCGCGGCCCCAATCGAGCAGCGTGTCGCCCAACCGCTCACCCCCACTGCCGACGCTGCGCAACGGGGCCGCGCGCACCCCGGCGGCCCGCATCAATTTCAGCGCCGTCGGCGGCAGGAATACATTGCGTACGCCGGCCCGGGCCATCATAGCGCACGCGGCACCCGGATCGAATTTTCTCGCGCGGTGGGCGACCACCGGCACGCCATGGAACAGACCCGGCAGCAGCACGTCCAACAGCCCGCCGGCCCATGCCCAATCGGCCGGAGTCCACAGGCAGTCACCCGGCTGGGGCAGGTAGTCGTGCGGCAACTCAACACCCGGCAGCATGCCGAGCACGATGCGGTGCGCCTGTAGCACGCCCTTCGGCTGGCCGGTCGTGCCGGACGTGTACATCAGGATCGCCGGGTCGTCGGCGGCCGTGTCGGCACAGATGTGCTGCGGCGATGCGCGGGCCAGTAGGTCGTGAAACCCCATCACGCCGTCGCCTTGGCCATCGACGCTGATCACCAGCGGCGGCGCGATACCGTCCAGCTTCTCCACGCCGTCCCCGTCGGTGATGATGACCCGGGCACCGCTATCCCGCAGGCGATAGGCAATCGCGTCCGGCCCGAATAGCGGGAACATCGGCAGCGCCACGGCACCGATCCGGTACGCGGCGATGTGCGCCACCGCGGTCTCGACCTGCTGTGGCAACAGGATCGCTACCCGGTCGCCGGGCTGAACGCCGGCCGCAATCAGCGCATTGGCCAGCCGGCACGCCATCTCACGCAGTGCCGAGAAGCTGACTGGCACCGGCTCCCCGGCGGCATCCAGCGTGATCAGCGCCGTGCCCGTGTGGCGATCGCAGATCACACGGGCGATATTGAGCCGGGCGGGCACGTCCCATGCAAAGTGCTGCCGGGTCAGGGGATAGGTCGGGTGCCGGTCCATGCCATGCAGGATGTAACGGCGAGCGCCGCGCCGCTACCCCTCTGCCGGCGCGGATGCGTGTAGCAGCGGGGGTGGCGTGATGGACGGCAGATCGCGCTTCTGTGTCGGCAGCGGTGCCTTCATCCGGCGATACGGTGCCAAAGTCTGTGGCTGCCCGGTTTGCAGCGCCCGCTCGATCGCGCAGATTACGCGCACATCGAGCAACCCCTCCTCACCGTCCGGCTCCGGGTCGATGTCATCGAGGATGCATTCGGAGAAATACTGCGTCTCACCCCCGAACTGGTCGACGGCCGGGAAAGCGCTGCGGGTCTTGCTAGGGCCGATGCGCAACTGATGCTTCAGCGACCCGGGGAACGTGAACCCGGGGTTCACCAACAGGTCACCATCGGTGCCGACGACGCGCCATTCGTTGATCGCGTTCAGGCCATAGGCGACGGTGAACTGCGCCATCCGGTCGTCCGGGAAACGCAATAGAACGCTGACGGTGTCGTCGAAGCCCATTCCTTGCGTGTTCATGCCCCAGGCCATGACCTGCTCCGGCTCGGCGCCGAACACCATGCGGGCGGCATTGATCGGATAGGGGCCCATGTCCGCTACCGGGCCGGCCCAGAAACCGTGATTGGCGCGATGGTTGGTATCCGCCACGTGCTGCGTGAAAGTGGATGTGAACAGCCGGGCGTGACCCAGATGCTGACCGCGGATAAGCCGTAGGGCCTCGAGCGTCGCCGGCTCGAAATGTAGGCGATAGGCAACCATGAGCTTGGCCCCGCCCCGGCGCGCGGCGTCGATGATCGCGTGGCAATCATCCTCACTGGTGGCCATCGGCTTTTCCAGCAACACGTGCAGCCCGGCTTCTAGCGCGGAGATGGCGAACTGACGGTGCTGGTCGTTAGGCAGTGCGAGGTACACGGCGTCGAACGTCTTGCTGTCGATCGCGGCCTGCCACGCGTCGTAATGGTAGGCGCGCTTGATGCCGTACCGGGCACCCAGCTGCTCGGCCTTGTCGCTGTCGCCAGTGACGATGGCCGTCAGTTCCGAATTGCCGGTATGGGCGACGCCGGGCATGAACGCAGACTGACTGATCCAGCCGGCACCCACGACGGCGTAGCGTACTTTTTTCATGGGGGCGGGTCCTCGCTGTGAAAGCCGGTAGCGCGAAACGGGGGGTTGGGTTGCAGGGCCAGGGCCGGTGTGTTCGTATCGTTCTACAAACCGCGCAGACGGTTTAGAGGGAGACGTCTACCATGACCGATCTTACCCGGCGGAGCCTCGCGCAATCCAGTACTGCTGTTGCCACCGCGGCATTGATACCCCGCCGTGCCCACGCGGCCGACCCCATCAAGATTGGCATGGTGACGCCCAGCACTGGTGCTGGTGCCGAGTCTGGCAAGTTCGGCCGCGCTGGCGCGCAACAGGCGCTGGACATCGTGAACGAAAAGGGTGTGCTGGGCCGCAAGCTGGAGCTTGTGACCGAGGATGACGCGACGACCAACCCGGGCGCCGTCCTCGCCTTTAGCCGCCTCGCCGCGCAATCCGACATTGCGGCCTTCATCGGCTCCATCCGCTCCACCCAAGTACAGGCGATGGCGCCCGACGTGGTGAAAGTGGCCAAGCCGTTCATGATCGGCGGCACCGACCCCACGCTCACGCAGCAGGGCAATAAGTGGCTATTCCGCTGCCGGCCCAATGACAGCTACTCCGCCAAGGTGATCGCGCAGTTCGGCGTGGAAGAGCTCAAAAAGACGAAATGGGCCATCGTCAACTCTACCGACGCGTTCGGCAGCAATGGGACGAAGGCGCTGGTCGCGGCACTAAAGGATCGCGGTATCGAACCGGTGCTGATCCAGGGTTACACCAATCAGGCATCGGACTTCTCCGCCGTCGTACTCGCGGTGCGGCAATCGGGCGCCGACATACTTGGCACCTATTTCACGTTCGAAACCGACCTCGGTATCTTCGCCCGCCAGCTGCGGCAGTTGGGCGTGCGGATCCCCTGGGTGGGGTCGCCCTCGGTCATCAACGTCACATCGCTCAACCTCGCCGGTCCCGCGCTGTTCGGAACCTATGGGGTCGCGGACTACGCGCTCGATGCGACACCTGCGTCCAAGGCGTTTGGGGAAAAGTACCTGGCGCTCAACAAAGCGAACCCCGATAATCAGTCCAGCTGGACCTATGACGCCGTCGGTTTGCTCGCACGGGCGATCGGGGACGCGAAGTCGACCGATCCCGAGGCGATCCGCGCCGCCATGGCCGCCATCCGCGGGTATGAGGGCGCCGAGGGCCAGTACAATTTCGACGATAAGGGCGACGGCCTCCGCGGCTATAACGTTGTGCGAAATGAGAATGGTAAGATCGTGTTCGACCGACGGATCGAGGTGAAGGGCTGATCGAAGTAGCGGGCAATGGACCTTGTCCCGCAACTTCTGTTTACCGGGCTCGGCATCGGCGCAATTTATGCGCTGGTGGCGCTAGGCTTCGTGCTGCTGATACGGGCCGCGAGCGTGGTCAACTTCGCGCAGGGCGAGTTCTCCATGCTGGGTGCCTACCTCATGGTCATTCTGGCGTCCGAACTGGGGGTGCCGTACCTCGTGGCGCTGCCGGTGTCGGTGCTGATCATGGCGCTGTTCGGCGTGCTGTTCGCCGGCGTCACCTACTGGCCGTTGCGGCACCGGGGGCAGCTGCCAGTCATCATCAGCACTATCGGCGCCAGCATCTTTTTATCTAATTTCGTCCTGGTCACGTACGGCCCCAGCCCGCAGGTCCTGCCCAATCTGTTCGACAGTCCCGGCATCGAGTGGGGCGGCGTGTTTATGGACAGCCAGTACCTGGCAATCATGGTGGCGGCCGTCATCATGGTCTCGTTGCAGTACCTGATCTTCGAAAAGACGCTGCTGGGTAAAAAGCTGCAAGCCACTAGTCAGGATAAGGAGATGGCAAGCCTGTTGGGCATTCCGGTCGCGATCATGATCCTGATCACGTTCGCCTATAGCGCGGCCCTGGGGGGACTGGCGGGTATTCTGGTGGCACCGGTGCTGTTCGTATCGGTGGGCATGGGTGCCATCATCTCGTTGAAGGCGTTCGCGGCCAACATCATCGGCGGCTTCGGCAGCATACCGGGCTCGATACTGGGCGGGTTGGCACTCGGTGTGGTCGAGACGTTCGGTGCCGCCTACATCTCCGTGCCGTACAAGGATGCGCTGGCGTTCGGGCTGTTGCTGCTGTTTCTGCTGATCCGGCCGCAGGGCTTGTTTGGTGAGCGGATTGCGGAGAAGGCATGAGCGCCGCCGCCATACCGTCGATCACGATGGCCGTACCGCAGGCGAACACCTGGCGCGGGTTACCCGGCTTGGCGCTGGCGATCGCGGGCGTGTTCGCGCTCTCATTTGCGCTGCCGCAATCGGGCTACACGCTCAACATCTTTATGCAGGCCGCAACCTACGCCGTGGCGGTCGCGGGCCTCGTGGTTGTGCTGGGCTATTGCGGGCAGATCTCCTTGGCGCAGGCGGCGTTTTTCGGAATGGGCGCCTATGGCGTCGGTATCGGCACCGTCGATTTTGGCCTGCCGTTCTTCGTGGCACTTGCCGCCGGGGTTGGCGTCGCGACCGTATTCGGCATCCTGCTAGGCTTCGCGAGCCTGCGGCTGGGTGGGCACTACTTGGCCATGGTCACCATCAGCTTCCAGCAGATCCTGACGCTCGTGCTGAACAACTGGACCGGCCTTACCCATGGGCCGGACGGCATTCCCAGCATTGCCCGGCCCGCGGTGCCGGGACTGCGGCTGCAGGACGGCGACCATTTCCTGGCGCTCTGCCTCGTGGTGCTGGTCTGCGTGACGTGGTTCATCTGGCGGCTCAAGACCTCCCGCCTCGGCCGGGCGATGCAGGCGGTGCGGGATAACGAGATCGCGGCCAGCACCTGCGGGATCAACGTGTTCAGCACCAAGGTGGTCGCGTTCGGCATTTCCGCGCTGCTGGGCGGGTTGGGCGGCGGGCTGTTCGCGGGCGGGTTCGCCTACATCAGCCCGGATCAGTTCACGTTCGGCGAGAGTATCGTCCTACTCACGATGGCGTTGCTGGGCGGCGTGAAATCGCCGTTCGGGGCGCTGCTCGGCACCGGGCTGCTGATCATTTTGCCGGAGTGGCTGCGGTTCTTAAAGCAGGTCTATCTGGCCGTTTATGGTCTGGCGGTCATCCTGATCATGGTGTTCCTGCCGGACGGTTTGTGGGGCCTGCTCGGCGACCGGCGGCGCGCGGGGCCATTTCTTCCCGGTGCGGTACCGCCCCTGCCCCTACTCAGCCAGATCGGTGCGGGCGTGGGGGGCGAGGCATTGCGGATCGAGGGGCTGGCCAAGTATTTCGGGGGGCTCAGGGCACTCGACGGCATCGATATGGTGGTCCGCGTGGGCACCGTGCATGCGCTGATCGGCCCGAACGGCTCTGGTAAAAGCACCTTCATCAACGTGACCACTGGACTGTATCGGCCCACGGCCGGGCGCATCACGCTAGCGGGCCGGGACGTGACCGCGACACCGGCACACCTACGCACCCGCGCCGGCCTCGCCCGCACGTTCCAGAATATCCGGGTGTTCCGCGGGCTGACGGTGCTCGAAAACGTCATGATCGGCGCCGAGCGACCGGGCAACGACATTGCCGAGAACCCAGCCGCCGTCGTGACCCGGGCCCTTGCGGCACTGGATTTCGTGGGCCTGCGCGCCGACGCCGACCGGATAGTGGGCGCCCTTTCATACGGGCATCAACGGTATGTCGAAATCGCGCGTGCCCTGGCTGGCAACCCGACCGTTGTACTGCTTGACGAGCCTGCGGCCGGGTTGAACCCCACGGAAAAGCGGGAGCTCGGCGTTCTGCTGCGGCGGTTGAAGGGGCATGGCCTCACGATTCTGATCGTCGATCACGACATGGCGTTGGTCGAGCAGGTTGCGGACCACATCACCGTGCTGAACTTCGGCCGCCGCATCGCCGACGGCCCGCCACGGGACGTGCTGTCGCACCCGGACGTGATCGCCGCCTATTTGGGCGTGCCGGCCCCCAACCCTGAGGCCACGGACGCCGATTATGCCGTTACTTGAGCTTTCCGGCCTTGTCGCGCGCTATGCCGCGGCACCGGTGCTGAAGGGGCTCGACCTGGTGGTAGACGAGGGCGAGATCGTGGCGCTGCTGGGCAGCAACGGGGCCGGCAAGAGTACAACGCTGCGCACCATCTCGGGCCTGGTGCCGAACGTCACGGGCGGCTTGACCTTCGCCGGGCAGTCGCTGATCGGCATGAAGCCGGAGGCGATCGTGCGGCTAGGCGTGGCGCATGTGCCGGAGGGGCGGCGCGTGTTCCCAGGCCTGACGGTACGGGAGAATATTCTATTAGGCGGCAGCAACCGTAAGGGCGTCCGGCGCCGGGTGCTGGAGCGTGAGACGGACGAGATGCTGGGCTTCTTTCCGGCGCTGATTCCACTCGAACACGCGCTGGGCTGGACACTGTCGGGCGGGCAATTGCAGATGGTCGCGGTGGCGCGGGGCATGATGGCTCAGCCGCGGCTGCTGCTGCTGGACGAACCATCGCTCGGCCTGGCGCCGCTGATCGTGCAACAGGTCTTTCGGATCATCGCGGACATCCGTCGGCGGGGGACCACCGTTCTGCTAGTAGAACAGAATGCGCATATGGCGCTGAGCGTAGCCGACCGCGGCTATGTGCTGGAGACGGGGAGCCTGCTCGTCAGCGGACCGCCCGCCGAGTTGTGGAGCAACCCGGCCGTGCGGGCGGCCTATTTGGGGGGCGGAGCGGTGGCGGCGGTTGGGTGATTGGCTTTGCGACCGTGTTTATGGATCGCGATCACCCTGTTATGAACCCCACTCGTCCGGGGGCGGCCGCCAGAAACCCGTCGTTACCCCGGCCGATACACCGCCGGCGGCTGTTTCAGCAGTATGCCGTCTACTGCGCCAAATACCCCCCATCGACCGTCAGCGTCTGCCCAGTCACGAACCCGCTCGCGGCACTGGCTAAAAATACCGCCGCCCCCGCGATCTCCGCATCCTGACCGACGCGGCCCATCGGTGTTGCCGCCAGCACGCGGGCGTTCAGCGCCGGGTTCGCGATCATACCGGCCGTAAGATCCGTCGCAAAAAATCCCGGTGCGATGCAGTTCACCCGCACGCCCCGTGGCGCCCAATCCAATGCCAGCGCGCGTACCAGCAGTTCGACACCCCCCTTGGTCGCGCAATACGGCACCGCCTTTCGCAACCCCACGTGCCCCGCGACCGAGCTGATGCAAATCACCGACCCGCCCTCACTCAGGGCACCGCCCACATGCTTGCAGCATAGGAATGTGCCCGTAAGGTTCACGTCGACGATGTGCTGCCACTCGGCCAGCGACGTTCGCTCGATACCCGCATAGATCGGGTTCACGCCCGCGTTGCAGATCAGCACATGGATCGCGCCCCACCGGGCTAGTGCGGCATCGCGCACGGCCAGCACGTCATCCTCCCGCGACACATCGGCGGCGACGGCCAGCACATCGCCACCGATTGCCGCCGCTGCCACGTCCAGCGTCGCGCGGTCCCGTCCGCAGATCAGCACGCTGGCACCAGCGGCCACCAACCCGGCCGCCATGGCCCGGCCCAGGCCGCGTCCACCGCCGGTCACGACGGCCACGCGGCCGGTCAGATCGAAGCTCATCGTTTACTCCCCATTTCGAGCGACCTTGGCCGTTGGCCCCGCTTGCGTCCAGCCGTTGCAAGCCCGAATGTCGGCCCAACAAAAAGACGGGGGGCGAGTGGACGAACCGGCGACATTTCCGCAGCTCCTGCTGCACAACGCGCGCACCCGCAGCGCGCGCCCGGCCATGCGGCATAAGGACCGTGGCATCTGGCAGTCCTGGACCTGGGCGCAGCAGGCCATCGCCGTGCGTTCCATGGCCGCCGGGTTCGCGGGCCTGGGTGTGACGCCCGGCGAGCGCGTTGCCATCATCGGCCATAACCGCCCGCGGCTATACTGGGCCATGGTCGCCGCGCAATCCATCGGCGCCGTACCCGTCCCGCTGTATCAGGACGCGATCGGGGCGGAGATGGAACACGTGCTCGCGCACTCGGGCGTCGTGCTGGCCGTGGTGCAGGATCAGGAGCAAGTCGACAAGTTGCTCGCCGTGCAGGACCGGCTGCCGGCGCTGCGCCACGTCGTCTACGATGAGGGACGCGGCCTGCGCGACTATGATCACACGCGCCTGCACGATCTATCGGCGCTAATGGCAGGCGCGACGCCCACGTCAGAATGGGAGCAGCGGATCGCGGCCGGGCGTGGGTCCGACGTGTCGACCGTGCTGTACACGTCCGGCACGACGGGCAAGCCCAAGGGCGTCGTGCTGACGTTCGACAACCTGATCGCCACGGCCCGCGGCGCCAATGCGTTCGACCGCCTGACGGAAACCGAGGAGGTCGTGGCCTATCTACCAATGGCCTGGGTCGGCGATCACGTGTTCAGCTTTGCGCAGGCATATTGCGCTGGGTACTGCGTCAACTGCCCCGAAAGCCCCGATACGGCGGCGGCGGACCGTAACGAGGTTGGACCCAGCTACTTCTTCGCCCCGCCCCGCGTGTTCGAGAACCTGCTGACGATTACGACCGTCCGCATGGCCGACGCGGGTGGAACCAAGCGCTGGCTATACGACGCGTTTATCGCCCACGCCCGGCGCTGGGGCGAGCCGATACTGAACCACGAGGCCGTGCCTTTCCATGCCCGGGCGCTATACGCGATCGGCCAGGCGCTGGTGTACGCGCCGCTCAAAAACCATATGGGCTTTGGCCGTCTACGCGTCGGCTACACCGCCGGTGAGGCGATCGGGCCGGAGATGTTTCGCTATTTCCGGGCACTCGGCCTCAATCTGAAGCAGCTCTATGGCCAGACCGAAAGCACCGTCTACATCACGCAGCAACCGGATGGTGAGATCAGCGCCGACACGGTCGGTAAGCCCGCCGCCGGGGTGGAGCTGCGTATCGAGAGCGATGGCGAGGTGTTGTTCCGCAGCCCTGGCGCATTCCATTACTACCTCGATGATCCGGCCAGCACGTTGTCCACCAAGGACGAGGACGGCTGGGTCAAAACGGGTGACGCCGGGTTTATCGATGCGCGTGGACATCTGCGCATCATCGACCGGGCCAAGGACGTGGGGAAACTGCAGGACGGAACCTTGTTTGCGCCAAAGTACCTGGAAAATAAGCTGAAGTTTTTCCCCCACATCCGTGAGGCCGTGGCGATCGGCGACGGCTGCGCCCGGGCCAGCGTGATGCTGAATATCGACCTGATCGCAACCGGCAACTGGGCCGAACGTGAGGGCATTACCTACGCCAGCTACCAAGAGCTTGCTGGCCACCCAGCCGTGTACGCGCTGCTGGGTGGGCACGTGGCGGCGGTCAACGCATCGCTCGCGACCGAGGGTGGTCCGCTGGCGGGCCTACGGATCCACCGGTTTCTGGTGCTGCCAAAAGAGCTGGACGCCGATGATGGCGAACTGACGCGCACGCAAAAAGTCCGTCGCAAGTTTATCGCCGAGCGCTACGCCAGCCTGATCGACGCGCTGAATAGCGACGCGGACGCGGGCGACATCTCGATCGAGACAGTGTTCGAGGACGGCCGCCGCGGCGCGATGCACGCCCGGAGTTCGATTCTGGACGTGATCCCCCCCACCCCGGCCCTGGCCCGTGCCGCATGAGCGAAATACTGCAGGAAGTCGCCAACGTCAGCCTCCGTTTCGGCGGCGTGCAGGCGATCGCGGACGTAAGCTTCGACATCCGGCGCGGCGAAATCCGGTCGATAATCGGCCCGAACGGGGCGGGTAAGACCAGCATGCTCAATGTGATCAACGGCTTCTACCATCCTCAGAATGGGCGGATCACGTATCGCGGCCAGACCCGGTCCCGCATGCGACCCCACGTCGCGGCCGCCCAGGGCATCGCGCGCACGTTCCAAAACGTGGCGTTGTTCAAGGGCATGACCACGCTCGACAACATCATGGCCGGCCGCAGCCTTAGTATGCGCCGCAACCTATTCTGGCAGGCGATCCGCTTTGGTCCCGCTCAGCGGGAGGAGATCGAGCACCGCCGGGCCTGCGAACGGATTATCGACTTCCTGGAAATCGAGCACATTCGCAAAACCCCGGTCGGTAAGCTACCGTACGGCCTACAAAAGCGGGTCGAGCTGGGCCGCGCACTGGCGATGGAGCCGGAGCTGCTGCTGCTCGATGAGCCGATGGCCGGCATGAACCTCGAGGAAAAGCAGGACATGTGCCGCTACATTCTCGACGTAAGCGCGCAGCTCGGCACCACGATCGCGTTGATCGAGCATGACATGGGCGTCGTCATGGACCTGTCGGACCGGGTCGTCGTGATGGAATTCGGGCGTAAAATTGCCGACGGCGTCCCGGACGACGTGCAATCCGACCCGGCCGTCATCGCCGCGTACCTGGGCACCCCCCACTAAATGTGGCCCTGCTGATGTACCCCCGCTGATGTATAGCGTGTTCGTCGATCCGTTCCTGCAGATGGCCGGCGCCCCGGACCTGCTTCTGCAAACACTGTGGGAAGGGTTAGTTTCGGGCATTCTGTATGCCCTGACGGCCCTCGGCTTCGTGCTGATCTACAAAGCATCCGGCGTGTTCAACTTCGCCCAGGGCATCATGGTCGTGTTCGCGGCATTAACGCTGGTCGGCCTGTACGAACGCGGTGTACCGGCCCCGCTAGCGCTGCTGTTGGCGGTAGGCGTCATGGGCCTGCTGGCGGTCGCCATCGAGCGTATCGTGCTGCGACCGTTGGTGAACCAACCAGACATCGTGCTGTTCATGGCGACGTTCGGCCTGACCTATGTGCTGATCGGCTTTGGCGAACTCGTTTTCGGCGGTGAGCCCAAGACCATGCCAGCCGCTGCACTGGGCCTGCCATCCGGCGCGTGGGAGTTTCCGTTCGCGGGCGGCTTCGTGTCGTTGCAGCGGCTCGATATCGCGGCGGCCGTGATCGCACTTTTGATGGTGGCAGTACTGGGCGTGTTCTTTCAACGCACCCGCGTAGGCCGGGCGCTGCGGGCGGTGGCGGACAGCCATAAGGCGGCGCTGTCGGTCGGCATTTCACTGAACCAAATCTGGGTGATCGTCTGGTTCGCCGCCGGCATCGTGGCGTTGGTAGCGGGCGTGATGTGGGGTGCGCGCAGCAACGTCAGCTTTGCCCTGCAGACCGTGTCGCTGAAAGCCCTGCCAGTGCTGATACTGGGCGGCTTTACGTCTGTGCCCGGCGTGATCGTGGCCGGGCTTGTGATCGGATGCACGGAAAAGCTCGGTGAGTTTTATTGGGGGCCGCTGGTGGGCGGCGGTATCGAAAGCTGGCTCGCCTACGTCGTGGTGCTGATATTCCTGCTGGTGCGGCCGCAGGGTTTATTTGGCGAGAAGCTGATCGAGCGGATTTAGCTTGGCTAACTCGGCGGCATCCATACCAAACGTTGCACGTCGATGGGCGCCGGGATGATCCGCAGCTGTGCGAACGTATCGGCGATCTTCTGTTGCTCGGCCAGGATTAACGCGTTGAACGGTTGCACGGCATAGACACCGCGGGGGACCGCGACCCGCTGCGCCTCGATTGGTACGCCCGTCACCTCCGCCATCAACCCGGCCAGCTGCTCCGGGTTTGCTTTCGCCCAGGCGGCCGCGCCGTTGATCGCATCCAGTAGCGCGGTCACCGTCGCCGGCGACTGCGCCACCCATGCGCGGCGGCCCAGAAAGAAGCCGTTGCTGGGTGCGACATCCGCCGCCTGAACCAGCACGCGCGTGGCCGGGTCCTGTTGGGCAATCGCGAGAAAGGGGTCCCAGATGGCCCAAACATCGACCGCACCGCTGCGGAATGCTGCTGCCGCGTCGGCCGGCAGCAACGGCACCGGCTTAATGTCAGCCATCGTCAGCCCGGCACGCAGTACCGACTGCACCACCAAATTATGAGCGCTGCTGCCACGGGTGAACGCGATCCGCTTGCCGCGCAAATCGGACAGCGTCCGTACCGAGCTGCTGTCGAGAACGATCATGGCCTGCGCATCGCGGTGCAACGGCTGCGCGCCCACATAAAGCAGATCCGCCCCGGCAGCCTGCGCAAAAATCGGCGGGGTATCCCCTGTCGCGCCGAAATCGATGGAACCGGAATCCAACGCCTCCAGCAGCGACGGGCCGGTTGGAAACTCCACCCACCGCACCGCGATCCCGCGCGGACCGAACAGTGCCTCCAGCGTGCCCTGGCTGCGCAGGATCACGAGGGAGCCGTTTTTCTGGTAGCCGATCCGCAGCGCGTCTGCGGCCCGCGCCGGGACCGCCGCACCCAACAGGGCGCCCGTCAGCGCCGCACGCCGTCCAATCGTGAATGCCATCACACCATCTCCGTCACGCCCAGCGCCTGCAGCAAAGTCCGCCGTAGCTGCACGCGTCCGTCATGGGCAGCTTCGCGCGGGCGGGACAAATCCACAGCTATGTCGACCGCAATCCGGCCGTGCTCCAACACCAGCACGCGGTCGGCAAGGGTGATGGCCTCATCCACGTCATGGGTCACCAGCAGCACCGCCGGGCCGTGGATGCGCCATAGCTCCAGCACCAGCCCGTGCATGCGGATGCGGGTCAGCGCGTCTAGGGCTGCGAACGGCTCGTCCAACAGTAGCAACTGCGGCGCACGCACCAGCGCCCGGGCCAGTGCCACCCGCTGTGCCTCGCCACCGGACAAAGTGAGTGGCCACGCGTCGCGTTGACGGCCCAATCCGACCTCGTCCAACGCGTCGGATGCGCGTTGCCGGGTGTCGGCGCCGTCCAGGCCCAGCACCACGTTCTGCCAGACGGGTGCCCAGGGCAGCAGCCGCGGTTCCTGAAACACAACTGACGTCGGCCGAGGCACCTGAACCACAGCGTCGGGCGCCGGGTCTAGCCCGGCCAATGTGCGCAGCAGCGTTGTCTTACCCGAACCGCTGCGACCCAGCAGCGCCGTAAAACTGCCGGGTGCCAGGTCTATCTGAAGCTGATCCAGCACCACCCGCCCGTCGAACACGCGCGTCAGGCCGCGAACATGCACGCTCATCGCTGTGCCCCCTGCAACAGGGTGGGCCGCCACCGCAGCGTACGCCGTTCCACCCACCGCACGGCGGCGTCGGCGCTCAGCCCCAGCAGCGCATACACGACCAGACCCACGACGATGATGTCTGTCCGCAAAAAGTCCCGCGCGTCATTGATCAGGTGGCCGATACCGGCCGTCGCGTTGATCTGCTCCGCAATCACCAGGCTGAGCCACGACACACCGAGCGCGTAACGTAGCCCCACCAACAAGGACGGTAGCGCCCCCGGCAATACGACGCGCCGGATCAATGACATGCCGGACAGGCCGAACACCCGCGCTGCCTCGATCAATTTCGGGTCTACGCCGCGGATGCCGGCGAATAGGTTGAGGTAGACCGGAAACATGGCGCCAAGGGCCACCAGCGCCACTTTCGGTAACTCACCAATGCCGAACCACACGATGAACAGCGGTACGAGCGCCAAAAATGGCAGCGCGCGTAGCATCTGCATCGGTGCGTCCACGATGTCCTCGCCCGCCCGCGATAGCCCGGCGACAGTGGCCAGTATGACCCCCGTAACCGTTCCGATCGTAAACCCGGCCACTACCCGCAATAGTGAGATGAGTAGGTTGTACGGTAACTCTCCGGTCACCGTCAGCCCCCATGCGCCGGCCAGCACCGCACTGGGTGCCGCGATGGTGCGGGGGGAGATGACGCCTGCGCGCGAAAGTACCTCCCACAACAGCACCAGCACCACGGGCGACACGAACCGACGCAACCCGGCCAAACTTGCGAAGCGCAACCGGACGTATCGGGGCGGTGCGGCGATCGATAGCGACTGGCTCACGATGACACCTTTTCACGCCGGGCGGGGGTCGTGGTGTTATCCGTGGTTTGAAACGATCCGCCGCCGGTCATCAGGCTCGGCCCGCCCATTGGCACGGTACCGTTGTGTATGCCCAGCAGTGGGAACACCAGTTCCGCCACCCGGTACGCCTCGTCCAGATGCGGGTAGCCGGAGGCGATGATAGTATCGATCCCGGCCGCCTGATATTCCCGCAGGCGCTCGACAATTATGGCCGGGTCACCGACCAGCGCGGTACCGGCGCCGCCGCGCACCAGGCCGACGCCGGCCCACAGGTTTGGCGCAACCTCCAGCCGCTCCCGCGAGCCGCCGTGCAGGTCCAGCATGCGGCGCTGTCCTACGCTGTCGCTCTCGGTCGCGAGCTTGCGTTGTGCCGTCGCGATCGTGTCGTCCGACAAATGCCGGATCAGGCCGCGCGCCACGTCCCAGGCCTCGCCCTCCGTTTCGCGGACGATTATATGCAGGCGGATGCCGTAGCGCAGCGTCCGGCCGTGTGCTGCCGCCCGCTGCCGCACGTCGGCGATCTTTTCAGCGACGGCGGCCGGGGGCTCCCCCCACGTCAGGTAGCCGTCTGCCTGCGCCGCCGCCAGCGCGTGTGCGGCCGGGGAGGAACCGCCGAAAAACAGCGGCGGGTGCGGCGTTTGCATCGGGGGAAACAGCATGCGGCCACCGTGGGACGACAGGTATTCACCTGCGTATTCAACCCTCTCACCAGCCATCAGCTTGCGCCAGATGTGCAGGAAATCGCTTGCCTGCGCATAGCGCTCGTCATGGCCCAGCGTCAGACCGTCCCCGGCCAGGTCGGCCGGGTTGCCGCCGCAAACGACGTTGACCATCAGCCGCCCGCCCGACAGGCGGTCCAGCGTCGCGTACTGCCGCGCTGCCTCACCGGGTAGCGTGTGGCCAGGTCGCAGGGCCACGAGGAAGCGGAGCCGTTCGGTGAAGGGGATGATGCTGGCGGCCGTCACTAACGCGTCCTCGCACCCGTTGCCGGTCGGAAGCAGAGCGCCGTGGTAACCGAGCTGGTCCAACGCCTGGGCAATCTGTCGCAAATAGCGGTTATCGGTCACGCGCTGCCCGATGGCAGAGCCAAGATACCGGCCGTCGCCCCCGGTCGGCAGGAACCACAGAAAGTCGGGGGCACGGTTCGGGGTTACATCCATGGGTGGGCTCCGATCGAGGCGGGAGAGTGGTCAGGGAACACGAGCCGAGCCGACCGGCTTAGGGGCTTAGCTCAGCGCACAACGACGGCGTTTTTGCGAGAGGGCGGCGTGGTGTGTCGGGGCGGTGCGATTGCTCATTGATGAACTAAGCTGTCGCTAGGAGTGGTGCGGCTCAACCGCAAAATGCGGCACCACAGCATTTTGCGGCTTACGTTCTCCGGCCGCCCCTTGTGCAGCCGGAGATTTCCCCGGCGGCCCGGCAGGCGAAAGCTACGCCTCCGCCCCGTCCAGTGCCCGGCGGTCGCGAAATGCACGGGCCGCGAGCGGATAGGCCGTCGTGTGCTTCAGCCGCTCCATCGCAAAACGCGACGTTACGTTCTTCAGCGGCACCGTCGCGATCAGCCGTTTGTAGAACGCGTCGAACTCCGCCATGTCGGGCACGGCGACGCGGAGCACGTAATCGACCTCACCGGCCATGCGGTAGGCGTCCATCACTTCCGGCATCGCATTGATGGCATCCGCAAACGCGGTCAGCCAGTCCGGCGAATGCTCCGGCGCCTCGATGGACACGAACACAATCAGGCCGATGCCGACGCGTTCCGGCGTGACCAACGCCACGCGGCGGACGATCACGCCCGACTGCTCCAGCTTCTGCACCCGCTTCCACACTGGCGTGGGCGATAGGCCGACCTGGTCCGCCAGTAGTGCTATGGGCGTCGTCGCGTCGTCTTGCAGCAATGCCAGTAGTTTCCGGTCGACTTCGTCCATCGTGTTTTCGCCTACTTACGAATGGCGACCATACAGCGCCGCATGGACGGGCTGGCAATCACGCCGATCGAATGAGCAAGACCGTTCTTGGCCGTGGGGACGCGGGATCACTCTGTGCCACGTGATCGCCGATCGATGGTCCTGTCCTTGCCGAGGACTTCTGATACGCAGCCCTCTCTCGGCCTCCAACCCCTTCATTACGTCCCGTCTGGGCTCCGTCCCGTCTGGGCTCCGTCCGGGTCTTACCGCCGCTGCCGTTCCACACCGCCGCGCGGGCCCGATCCGGCTCCAGTCCGGCAGGCCTGCAGCGCGTCGTTCAGTGCGATGCGCAGATCGTCCGCGTGCTCCTGTGCAAACATCTCAGCGCCGGCACCCTTCATGCGCAGCAGCCGTACCGTCGGGTCGCGATCGGCCTCGGACTGGCACCGGCCGCTCACGGGGCCCGTCACGGCATCGCTCACGGGGTCGGACGACGCGCAGCCCGCCAGCAGCAGTACGACCAAAAGAACTCTCATACGTATGCCACCCAATCCTCGATCAAACGCCGGGCGATGCTGTCCCGGCGCGGCAATTGGAAGCCATGCACGGCGGGGGCCTGCAGCTCGGCCCGGGTAAACCAGCGCGCATCGGATAGCTCGGTGGGGTCGATCGTGATCTGCTCGGTCGTAGCCTCCGCATAGAAGCCCAGCATAACGCTGCTGGGAAACGGCCAGGGCTGGCTGCTGTGATAACGGACGGCGGTGACGCGGACGGCTGTTTCTTCCAGCACTTCACGCGCAACGGCTTCCTCCAGGCTTTCACCTGGTTCGACGAAGCCGGCCAGCGTCGAGTACATCGTGGGCGACGGAAAGCGCGGGCTATGGCCCAGTAGCGCGCGGTCGCCGCGGTGCACCAGCATGATGACGGCCGGGTCCGTGCGCGGAAAATGCTGCGCGCCACAGACGGTGCACGTCAGCGCGTGGCCGGCGCTGCGCGGCTCACACGCGCCCCCGCACACGCCACAGAACTTGTGCCGCAGCCGCCAGTGCATCAGCCCGCGGGCATGCGCCAGGATGGCCGCGTCGTTATCCGGCAGGCCGGCCGGCAGCTTACGCAGGTCCTCAAACTTACCCTGGCTTTCGGGTAGCAGCGGCAGCGGGTCCTCAACTGCGCTGACGTCGACCACGAACATCGCGCGGTCGCCCATCAGGCCCAGGAATGCCCACGGCCCACCCGCCATGCGCAGCGATGATGCGGCGTCACCGGTCAGGTACACGGCCTGCGGTCGGCGCTCGTCCAGGCCCTGGAACAGGGTGCGTGAGCGCCAGACCGGGACAAACAGGCTGCCGGGATCAGCCAGGCGCGCGGCGATCCAGGGCGCGTCGTCTCGCTGTTCGTGCGCCCGGTCTAGCGGGCTACCGGTATACGGGTTGGGTCGGCTGGCTATGATGACGGTCACGCGGCGGATTTCGCATGGGGTGCCCCTTGTGCCAAGCCCCGTCGTCGGCGATATCTGGTGGCGGGAGGCCGGCGGCGGACGGGCACCTCGCCAACCCGGTCAGATCCGGAAGGAAGCAGCCGCAACGAATCGTGTCCGGGTCGCTGTCCGGTCTCCCACCCCCCGGGGCCCATGTCGGATCAGCCGGACGACGCACTGCCGATGCCGGAGCCCGAGGGACCCGGACTGTTCGGTCCCGCTCCCACTAAGCAGGCCACCCCCTATCGCGTGCTGGCGCGAAAATACCGGCCCACGCATTTCGGTGATTTAATCGGCCAAGACGTGATGGTACGCACGTTGCGCAATGCGTTCGCGCTCGACCGCATTGCCCATGCTTGGATGCTGACCGGCGTGCGCGGCGTGGGAAAGACCACGACAGCGCGGATTATTGCGCGCGCCCTCAATTGCGTTGGCCCGGATGGTAAGGGTGGCCCGACCCCGGACCCGTGCGGCGTTTGCCCGAACTGCATCGCAATCCTGGCCGACCGCCACCCGGACGTGATCGAGATGGACGCCGCCAGCCGCACCGGCGTGGACGACATGCGTGAGGTGATCGACGCCGCCCGCTACCGCCCGCTGCAGGCGCGGACCAAGGTGTTCATCATCGACGAAGTCCACATGCTGTCCCGCAACGCCTTCAACGCGCTGCTGAAAACGCTTGAGGAGCCGCCGCCGCACGTCAAATTCATCTTCGCCACGACCGAGATCCGCAAGGTGCCCGTGACGGTGCTCAGCCGCTGCCAGCGTTTTGACCTACGCCGCGTGTCGGTGGCGGAAATGACCACGAAGTTCGCGTCGATCGTGGTGGCAGAGGCGGTGGACGTCGCCCCGGCAGCCCTCGACCTGATCGCCCGCGCCGCCGACGGGTCCGTGCGGGACGGATTATCGCTGCTGGACCAAGCCATCGCCCAGCGGGCCGGCGCACCTGTCGACGCGGCGGCGGTGCAGGACATGCTGGGCCTGGCCGACCGCGGCACCGTCTTCGACCTTATGGAGGCCGTGATGGCCGGCGACCCGGCCGCGGCGCTGGCCATCACGGCGCAGGCGCATGAGCGGGGGGCCGACCTCGGCCTGTTGCTCGGCGATTTGCTGGAACTGACGCATACGCTGACCCGACTACGTGCCATTCCGGAACTGGCCGACAGTGCGACCCTGCCGGAGATAGAGCGGGTGCGCGGCGCGGCGCTGGCCCGGCAATTGGACATGCCGGCGCTGGGGCGGGCGTGGCAAATGCTGCTGAAGGGCACGGCCGAGGTAGAAGTGGCGCCCGACCGGCGCGCGGCGGCAGAGATGGTGCTCATACGGCTCTGCTACGTGTCGGATTTGCCATCGCCGGGCGATCTGGTGCGCCGTCTGTCCGACCCGACGGCGGCACCGCGTGCACCGACGCCCCTGGCTGCGCCGGCAACCCAGGCAGGGCCGGCACCCGGCCTCCGCGCCGTCGTGAACGGCCCGCCCCAGGTTATCGCCGCGCCCGCCGGCCCGCGTTTGGACAGCTTTCGCGACGTGGCGATGCTAGCTGCCTCGACCGAGCCGCTGTTGCACGGCAATCTGCTGCACGCCGTTCACCTCGTCCGCTTCGCCCCCAACCCTGACGGCAGCGGCTTGATCGAGCTGCGGCCCCAGCCGTCTGCCCCGCGTGAACTGGCGGCGCAGCTTGCGGCCCTGCTATTGCGCGCGACCGGCGCCCGATGGACCGTCGCACTATCCCGCGCCGAGGGCGAGCCGACGCTAGACGAACAAGGCCGCGCCGCCGGGGCCGCCCGCAAGACGGAGGCCGCGCTTAACCCGCTCGTGCAGGCCATCATGGACGCGTTCCCCGGCGCCATAATCGGCCCCGTTAGCGACAGCCGGGCCGACGCCTATGGTATCGTCGACGCCGTCACCGCGTTAGGTGAACCCGAGGGCCGTGAGTTCGCGCCACCGGAATTCGATGAACAGGAAGACACATGAAGAACCTAGCCGGCCTGATGAAACAAGCGAGCCAGATGCAGGCCAAGATGGCCGAGATGCAGGCCAAGATGGAGGCACTCGAAATCGAGGGCACCGCCGGTGGCGGCATGCTGCGCGTGACCATTACGGGCAAGAGCGCCCTGAAGCGCGTCCATATCGACCCGAAGCTGATCGACCCGGCCGAAACCGAGATGCTGGCCGACTTGATCGTCGCCGCCCACGCGGACGCCAAGCGCAAGCTCGACGATATTCAGGCCGCCGAAATGCAGGACGCGACCGGGGGCATCGCGCTACCGGACGGGTTCAAGCTGCCGTTCTAATTTGGGTGGCCCCGAAGTCGAGCGGCTGATCAGCCTGCTGGCACGGCTGCCCGGCCTTGGCCCACGCAGCGCCCGCCGGGCCGCGCTGCGCATGCTGCAGGCGCCGGAAGGACGCATGCTGCCGTTGGCCGCGGCCCTCGCCGACGCAGCCCGCGCCGTCCGCCCATGCGGGGTATGCGGCAACCTCGATAGCCGGGACCCCTGCACGGTCTGCGCCGACCCGACCCGCGACCGGACGCTGATCTGCGTCACCGAGGGCGTGGGCGACGTTTGGGCGCTGGAGCGGGCGAGCATCTATCGCGGCCTGTACCACGTGTTGGGCGGCACGCTGTCGGCGCTGGGCGGTATGGGACCGGAGGATCTGGCGCTGCCGGGTTTGCTCGCGCGGGTAGAGGCGGGGGGGCTGTCCGAGGTCATTCTGGCACTGGGCGCCACCGTCGATGGTGCCACGACGGCGCATTGGTTGACGGAACGGCTGCGGCGGGTGGCGCCGGACCTGGTCATTACGCGTGTCGGACAGGGTGTGCCGATCGGCGGCGCATTGGATGTGCTGGATGACGGCACGCTGGCCGCTGCCTTGCGAGGGCGGCGTCCGTAGGGTTAGATCCCGTGCCAATACTATCGGTGTAGCCGTGTCCGATAAAATCGAAATTGCTGCGGCCACGCAACACATGCCGGCCCTTGATGGGCTGCGCGGGTTAGCAATCCTGATGGTCATCGCGACCCATACCGCGAAGGGGTTCGGCGGCACGCTGGGTACGTTACAGCGACCGGCCGGACTTGATAGTGGCTTTGACCTTCCACATTGGCTTGACCGTTTGGCCAATGGCGGCATCCACGGCGTCACGCTGTTCTTTGTCGTCAGTGCCTTTACACTCATGCGACAATTCGAACAGCGTGGGCTACACGACCTATCCGGGTATACATTGCGCCGGATCTTTCGGATCGGCCCAGCCTTCTGGTTAGCCGGATTGGCTTATCTTGTGATTATCGGTCCGGGTCCGCGTGAGGGCGCGCCAGCGGGCAATAGCCTGATCGACTACCTGTACGGGTTCACATTCACTGGTTGGCTCGGCGGTAGCGCAGCGGTAACCACGGTGCCCGGGGGGTGGTCTGTCCAGACGGAGGTTGCGTTCTACGTCTGCCTTCCCGGTATCGTCTGGCTCGTTCAGGGGCGAGCGTGGCGGGCAGCACTTGCCATGATCGCCGCTACAGCCGTCGCGCAGGTTATGGCACGTGTTCAGATGCAGACTGGTTTGTGGAGTTACGAAGCGTACGAAGTACCGCTCATCCAGCTCCCCGTCTTCCTTATGGGTGTAACCGCGGCGCTAATACCTCGACCAAAATTGGGTGTTCTCAGCCGGCGGTTTGGCGCCGGGCTATTTACCGCGATACTGCTCGGGGCAGCGATCGTCTGCGTTCCACTCAGCCCATTGCGGGACTGGTCTACGCTGGTTCATCTACAATTTGCAGTTCTCGTGAGCGTGGCGACGCTGTGGGCAGCTTGGTGGCCGCCGCGCTTTCTCACGCTCGCACCCCTGACAAGCATTGGGACCGTCAGCTACAGTCTGTACTTGATCCATCCCGCATTGCTGTTACCGGTCTACACGCTGGTTCAGATGGTCGTGCCCGGTAACGGCATCACGGCGTTCGTAGTTTACTTTATAACGGCGACACTGGTTTCCTATCCGTTGGCGGCGCTCAGTTACCGCTGGATCGAGCAGCCGCCCCGCCGTTGGATCGCCGCACGGCTACGAGCGCGTCAGCATTCTCTGCAACAGCCTGTCACGCCATAGGTACCGGTGCACCAGCGCCGCCGACGCATGGAACGCGGCAAGGCCCAGAATGATCGTCGCCAGCGTCCCGTGCCAATCCTCTATTGTCTCCTTCAACGCCTTGTTCGCCGGATCGAACGCCGGAATGGTGAACGCGTTAAAGATGCTGTCGCCCCGCACCCAAACATTGAACACGCCCAGCGCGAGGGTCGCCGCAATCAGCGCGTAGAGTCCCCAATGCGTCGCCTTCGCCAACACATGCAGCGCGCCCTTGTCCGCGGCCGGCAGCCGGCGCCCACCCGTGGCCCGCCACACCACGCGCAACACAAAGACCGCCAGCAACGTCAGTCCGAGCGTGATGTGCACCGACCGCGCATCCACCCGCAGCGGGCCGCGCGGGAACCAGTCGATTATCTGTGCGCCAGCCCACTGGCTGACCACCAACCCGGCTGTGAGCCAATGTAGCCAGATGGTGCGACCGTCGTAGCGGGGCGCGTCGGTGATGGGCTGCATTAGCCTTGTCCAATCAAAATGACTGCCGCAGGAACCAGGGCACTGCCCAGCATGACCTTCGGCGCCGCGTTAACGGGTGGCGTGCTCATGTATTTCCAGTGGACCCATGCGATCATCAGTCGTTCTAGAGCACGTTTCGCCCGTGCCGAGTCGAAAGGGGATTTCCTCCGACGCGGCGGAGTCTGCTTGAAGATGCGTGCTGGCAGGGAGGCCAGCTTGCGTGGCCAAGTCACTCTCCGAGGATCTCCGCTCTCGTCTGATCGCCGCCGTGGACGGGGGCATGTCGCGCCGGGGTGCGGCCGAACGGTTTGGCGTAGCCGTTGCCACCTCGATCCGGTGGGTAAGCGCGTGGTGGCATAATGGATCGGTGTGCGCCAAGCCGCGTGGCGGCGATCTCGGGTCGCATCGCATCGAAGCCTACCGGGCTATTGTCCTGGCCGCGATCGACGCGCAGGTGGACATCACCCTGACCGAGCTGGCCGATATGCTCGGC
>JANPPS010000286.1:0-11047 GCA_031428635.1 Rhodospirillales bacterium | reverse complement strand
ACCGTGGTACCGCGTGGATGACTGGCCCGTGCGTGGGCTGTGCCAACGCAGAAAAAGACTGGGGCGGTTGCCGCTGTCAGGCCTACGCACTGACCGGCCGCGCCGACGCCACCGACCCGGCCTGCTCGCTATCGCACGACCACGATTTGTTAAACGTGGCGGTGCGTCAAGCCGAGATACCGGCTGGTGAATTTCTGTACCGTTCAGCGCGGGTCTCGGCCGTGCCCGCAGGACCGGGCCATACCCACTGACGCGTTTACTTGAAGCGTACTGACGTCATTACTGTGTAGTCTTCTCAATTGGGCCGGGATGCATGATCCGGCCCAATAACGACGGGCGGGTGTGCGCGGTGCCGCGGCGGGTCGCTGTGTCCCCTGGACCGGCTGGCCCTACGCCGCGTGCGCCATTTCCAGCCGGTCCAGGCGCGGGGCGTCGCCGGGCACAGAAACCAGCGTGCCGCCACGGGGTACCTCCGTCCAGGCCGCGCCCTCGTCGATCGGCTCGCTCACCAACAACAACCCGGTCGGAGTCGGCTTGTAATACAGCGTCGGCGGGCGCTGATCGGACGCCCAGCGGAACGCCCATAACGTGTGGCCGTCGGTCAGCGCGGCCGTGAACCGCAGCGCCTCCCGCACGCCAGCGCCGACCATCGCGCGCTGAACCCGGTCGAGCGTGCGCTGCATCGCGCCAATCGGGTCTGCTTCCAGCCCATCCGCCAGCGCGGCCAGAAACACGGCCTCGCTATCCGTTGTGCCGCTGCGGTTGAGATACAGGTCGTCGGGGATCAGAGCCTCGACCCGGCGGCGCACTTGCTGCCAGCCGCCGACCTGGCCGTTATGCATGAACAGCCAGCGACCATGGGCGAACGGGTGGCAGTTCGCGCGACTACTCGCGGTGCCGGTCGCGGCACGGACGTGGGCGAAAAACAGCCGGCTGCGGACCTGGCCGGCGATGCTGCGCAGGTTTTCGTCCGACCAGGCGGGACGCACTTCCCGAAACAGGCCGGGCACCGCGCGCTCGCCGTACCAGCCCAGGCCGAAGCCGTCGCCGTTGGTCTCGGTCTTACCCTCGCTCGCGTGCAGGGACTGGTGGATCAGGCTGTGGCAGGGAGCTGCGACTAGCGTTTCGATCAAGACGGGCTCGCCCTGGTAGGCGAGGAAGCGGCACATGTGGTGGCTCCACGTGAGACAGGTATTGAGGGCTACACCCGCGCCGCCCGCTCCACCACCCATTTGACAACAAACCCGGCCAGCGCGAAGGGAATGCCCTGCATCCCGCATGTCTGCCCACCGAAAGCCACGAACCGATGTCTGTCCGCGCCTTCGTCTTCCCCGGTCAGGGCAGCCAGTTCGTTGGCATGGGCCGAGACCTTGCCGCTGCCTTCGCCCCAGCGCGTGAGGTGTTTCAGGAGGTGGATGACGTGCTGGGCCAGAAGCTCGCGAAACTCATGTTCGACGGACCGCCCGAGGCGCTGCTGCTGACGGAAAACGCGCAGCCGGCGCTGATGGCAATGTCGTTGGCGGTACTGCGCGTGTTGGAACACGAGGGGCAATTTAAGATGGCCGACCGGGCCGTGCTGGTGGCCGGGCATTCGTTGGGCGAGTACAGCGCATTGGCCGCGGCGGGTGCGATCACGATCGCCGACGCCGCCCGGCTGCTGCGGCAACGCGGTCTGGCGATGCAGGACGCGGTGCCGCCGGGCGAAGGCGCGATGGCTGCACTGCTGGGGGTCGAGCTGGACGCCGCAACCGCCATCTGCGTGGCCGCGGCGATGCTGACCCATGAGGACGGCCGGACCGAGACGCAGGTCGTGGAGCCGGCCAATGACAACGGTGGCGGTCAGGTCGTGATCAGCGGCCATCGCGCGGCCGTCGAGCGCGCGATCGAGCTGGCCAAGACCCGCGGCGTGAAGCGCGCCATGCTGCTACCGGTCTCCGCCCCGTTCCACTCCGCGCTGATGGCCCCGGCCGCCGCGATCATGGCCGACCGCTTGGGGGAGGCGACGGTACACGCCCCCACCGTCCCCCTGGTCGCCAACGTCACCGCCGACCGCGTAACCGACCCGGGCGACATTCGCGCCCGCCTGGTACAGCAGGTGACGGGCACGGTGCGCTGGCGGGAGACCATTCTTGCGATGCGCGCGATGGGCGTCGACACCGTTCTCGAACTTGGCGCGGGCAAAGTGCTGAGCGGCCTTACGCGACGGATCGACCGCGACCTTGCGAGCGCGTCCGCCGGGTCGCCGGCCGAGATCGAGACGATGTTGAAAGGGCTCTGATGTTTCGGCTGGACGGCAGATTGGCGCTGATAACCGGCGCATCGGGAGGCATTGGGGGCGCGATCGCGCGCACGCTGCATGCGCAGGGTGCCCACGTCGTGCTGTCGGGTACGCGGGCGGAGGCGCTGCAGGACCTGGCGACGGAACTGGGCGAGGGCGCGCATGTTTGCACCGCCGACCTGTCCGACCCGGCTGCTGCCGACGTACTCGTGGCCGCGACCGAGGCGATCGGGCCGCTCGATATCCTGGTCAACAACGCGGGTTTGACGCGGGATGGCCTCGCGTTGCGGATGAAGAACGCGGATTGGGATCAGGTCCTGAACGTCGATCTGTCAGCGCCGTTTCGCCTGGCGCGTGCGGCATTACGAGGCATGATCCGCCGCCGGGCTGGGCGCATTATCGGCATCGGCAGCATCGTGGGCAGCACCGGCAGCGCGGGCCAGGCGAACTACGCGGCGGCCAAGGCCGGGCTGGTCGGCATGACCAAGGCGCTGGCGGCCGAGGTTGGCAGCCGCGGTATTACCGTGAACGTGGTGGCACCGGGCTACATCCAGACGCCGATGACGGAGGCGCTGAGTGCCGAGCTGACTGCCCGAATGGTGGGAGCGATCCCGCTCGGCCGCATGGGCCAGCCGGCTGACGTGGCGGCGGCCGTGCTGTTCCTTGCGTCGTCCGAAGCGGGCTGGATCACCGGCTCTACGCTGCATGTGAATGGTGGTATGCTAGCGAACTAAGAGAGTGCCATGCGGCCTTGGCGGCTTTGGACAAACCATGCTATCCGCGCTGCCTCACACAAATCGACCCACGTCGTTTAAGGATTTTACATGAGCGATATCGCCGACAAGGTTAAGAAGATCGTGGTCGAGCACTTGGGCGTCGAAGAAGCCAAGGTAACGCCCGAAGCTTCGTTCATCGACGATCTGGGCGCTGACAGCCTCGACACGGTTGAGCTGGTAATGGCTTTCGAAGAAGCATTCAGCGTCGTGATCCCTGAGGACGCAGCCGAAAAGATCAGCACGGTAAAGGACGCGATCGACTTCATCGAGAAGCAGAAGGCCGCCTGAGTCAGCGATGCATAACCCCAGGGATCGGCGCGTTGTCGTAACAGGCATGGGCATCGCGTGCCCGCTCGGTTTGGGCGTGGAGCACGTCTGGTCGCGCCTGATCCGCGGCGATAGTGGCATAGCGGCAATCCAGTCATTCGATACCAAGGACCTGCCGGCCAAGATTGGCGGGCAGGTCCCGACTGGGGTCCGCGCTACGGGCGGTCTGGATTTGGGCGAGTGGATACCGGTCAAAGACCAAAAGAAAATGGACCGCTTTATCCACCTAGCCGTGGTCGCCGCGACCGAGGCGGTGGAAGATAGCGGCTGGGTCCCCCAAGACGAGGACGCGCGCTGCGCCACGGGGGTCATGATCGGCTCCGGCATCGGTGGGCTGGGCACCATTTACGAGGCGGCGGTTATGGTTAGTCAGGGCAGGTCCCGCCGCCTATCGCCGTTCTTTATCCCGTCCGCCCTGATCAACCTGGCTAGCGGCCACGTATCGATCCGCTATGGGTTCAAGGGCCCGAACCACAGCGTCGTCACCGCCTGCGCGACCGGCGTCCATGCCATTGGCGACGCGGCGCGGCTGATCATGTGGGGCGACGCGGACGTAATGGTTGCGGGTGGCGCCGAGGGTACGGTGAACGAGCTAGGCATGGGCGGCTTCTGTGCGAGCCGGGCGCTCAGCACATCATTCAATAGCACGCCGACCGAGGCGTCGCGCCCCTGGGATCGCGACCGCGACGGGTTCGTCATGGGCGAGGGGGCCGGTGTTGTCGTGCTCGAAGAATTGGAGCACGCCCGGGCTCGCGGTGCCAAGATCTATGGCGAGGTCGCTGGCTACGGTATGTCTGGCGACGCGCATCACATCACCGCACCCGCCGAGGGCCATGAGGGAGCGTTTCGTGCCATGAAGGCCGCATTTCGCAACGGCACCGTGGACCCGGCCGATGTGCAGTACGTGAATGCCCATGGTACTAGCACACCACTTGGCGATGACTTGGAACTGGAAGCCGTCGAGCGCTTCTTTGGCCCGCACGCCCAAGGCTTGGCGATGTCGTCGACAAAATCCGCCACGGGCCACCTGCTCGGCGCAGCCGGGGCGATCGAGGCTATCTTCTCCTTACTGGCGATTCGTGACGGGGTGGTGCCGCCAACACTCAACCTGCGTAACCCGAGCCGGGAAAGTGTGATCGACCGTGTGCCGCTGCATGCGCAGGAGCGGAAGGTGGACGTCGTGCTGTCGAACAGCTTCGGGTTCGGCGGGACCAACGCGTCGATCCTGTTCAAGCGCGCCGCCTAGTCTGGTCGCGGGGCCGGACCCGACATGCGCCGGGTCCTGGGTGCACTGATCGGCATCGCCGTCCTGGGCGCGGTCTCTTTCCTGGGCGGCATCGCGCTGTATAACAGCCCCGGACCGTTATCGGTTGCGACGGCGGTCGTCGTTCCGCGCGGCGGCGTAGATGGCATTGCCGAAGCGCTCGCCGCCGCGCATGTCATCAGAACAGGCCCGGCCTTCCCAATCGCCGTCGCCCTGACCCGGCAGGCAGGTCCGCCCCGGGCCGGCGAATTCGAATTCCCCGCCCAGGTCAGCTTAAGTCAGGTCCTAACCATTCTACGCACCGCGCGGACGGTGCAGCACCGCCTGACGGTAGCCGAGGGCCTAACCGCACTGCAGGTCGATGGCCTGCTGACGCAAGCGACCATCCTCGATGGGCCAACGCCGGAGCTGATCGAAGGGTCGTTTCTGCCGGAAACCTATATTTTTGAACGGGGCACCGCGCGGGCGGTCATCGCCAATCGCGGGCGCGTCGCCATGGACCGGGCGCTGGATCAGGCCTGGCAAGGCCGGAGTCGCGGCCTGCCGATCACCACCCCTGCAGAGTTGCTGACGCTGGCCAGCATCATCGAGCGGGAGACGGCGCGCCCGGATGAGCGATCGCATATCGCGGCCGCGTTCCATAATCGCCTTCGTCGCGGGATGAAGCTGCAATCCGATCCCACGACCATCTATGCCACTAGCCGCACCGGCGTGCTGGATCATCCACTGACCCGGGCGGAGCTGGATCGGGACGACCCGTACAACACCTATCGCGCGCCGGGCCTACCGCCGGGTCCGATCTGCATGCCGGGCGTGGCGTCGCTGATGGCGGCGGCGCATCCGGACGACTCGGCTGACCTGTATTTTGTGGCCGACGGCACAGGCGGCCACGCGTTCGCCGCGACGCAGGAGGCTCACCTGCGCAATGTCGCGCGCTGGCGGGAGATCGAGCGGACGCGGCCCCGATGACCGCTGCACTCAAACGGCGTGGCGTCTGCCTGGTAGTCGCCGCCCCATCCGGCGCGGGTAAGAGCACCATCACCCGCGCTTTACTGGCGACGGAGCCGGCTCTGTCCCTGTCCATCAGCGCCACCACGCGTCCACCCCGGCCGGGCGAGAAGGACGGCGTGCACTACCATTTTCAAACCCCAGCCAGCTTCCAGGCGCTCGTCGACAGTGGCGCGATGCTGGAATGGGCGGAGGTGTTCGGCCGCCGCTACGGCACCCCCCGCGTCCCGGTCGAGGCCGCGCTGGCCCAGGGACGCGACGTAGTGTTCGACATCGATTGGCAGGGCCATGCCCAGCTGCATGCCGCGCTGCCCGGCGACGTGGTCGGCGTGTTTGTGCTGCCGCCATCCCTTCCGGCGCTGGAGCAACGACTGCGCGGGAGGGCCAGCGATCCGGAGCCGGAAATTGCGCAACGCATGCAGGCCGCCCGGTCGGAGATCGCGCATTGGGCGGAGTTCGACCATATCGTCGTGAACCGCCGTCTGGAGGACGCTGTTGCCGACGTTCGGGCCATCCTGCACGCCGCCCGCTGCACTACGGCGCGGCAGATCGAACTGGCCCAATTTGTGGATGGTTTCCAGCGGCATGCTAGCGAGGGCTTGGCGTAATCCGCTTTTGCTGCTTTGCTGAGGTCGGGAAGCGTAACCGGCGAAACGCTGGTATATCGGGGGGTACGGGCGTGCGCTTGACGATCAAGCACTTTGCCGTTGGCTTGGCGGCGCTGCTGGCGGGTGTCGCCCTAGGGTGTATGGGGCGGTTGAACCAATCGGTTCAGACAACGACCGCCGGGATCTTTCTGCCGGCGTGACATCGACCCCTACGCTCGGGCTGGCACAGGTTGCTGGCATCGTGGCTCCCGTGTTCGGATTGATCGCTTTAGGTGCCGCGGCGCGGTGGCGTCGGCTGCTCGACCCGGGTGGACAACGCGGGCTTAACGACCTCACGTTCTATCTGCTGATCCCCACGCTGCTGTTTGGTTCGGTGGTCGAGGGCCCGGGGTTCGTGGGCCTCGGCGCTGCGGCGGCCTATTTTGCATGCTGCCTGGCAGTGTTCGTGGCGGGTGTCGTAATCGGATGCCGGCTATTGGGCACCGGGATCGCGGCGGCGTCGGTGCTCGGTTTGAACTGCGCCTATGGCAATACGATCATGCTGGGCGTGCCTGTCGTATCCGCCGCGTTCGGGCCGACCGGGGTCCAGCTTTTGCTGCCGATCGTCGCATTACATACCATCGTGCTGCTGCCACTCGCGACCGTCTTGATCGAGGTGGAGGGTGCGCCCAAAGGCGCTGGCCCCCGGTTGGCAGGAATAGTCGGAGGGCTGATCCGCAACCCGATCGTGGCTGGCATCCTGGCCGGCATTATCTGGCGGATGCTGGGTATACCGGTTCCCGCGCCGTTGCACCGGCTGCTGGCCATGTTGGGTGCGGCGGCGCCGACGCTGGCGCTATTCAGTCTGGGCGCCAGCCTACCCGATTTCGCCGCCCGCGGTTCCGGGCGGGAGACGGGGGTCGCGTTAGTGCTGAAGCTGCTGGTTCTACCAGGTTTAGTGTGGGCGATGGTGCGAATCATCGGGCTGGATCCGCTGCCGGCCGCCGTCGCCATCGTGACTGCGGCCGCGCCCACCGGGGCTACCGCGTTCTTCCTTGCCCGGAGCACGGGCACGCTCGCGGCTGCTTCTGCAGGGATGGTCGTTGCCAGTACGGCGCTATCGGTGCTGACGCTGTCGCTATTCTTGGCGATCGCGCTGTAGTTAGGACCGTTCGTACGTCCCGATAACCTGACCGAAGTCGACGACGTGATCGGCCATCGCACGGATGAGTGACGTGCGGCCCGGCGGGATCGAGAACCTGATCTCGGTGTCCAGCGCGAATACCTGGAACGCATACCGGTGTGCGCCATGGCCCGGCAGTGGCGACGGGGGTAGCCAGCCGGTCCGCCCGAACCCATTGCGACCGTATCGATAACCGCGGGGTGACGGGCCGCGCAGGCGGAGCCGCATTTCGCCCTCGGCTAGGTGGTTCAGCGCCGGGGAAATCCCATACAGGATCAGGTGCGTCAGGGGCCGCGGGGCCGGGATGTCCGCGTCCTGCACCAGCAACACGACCGACCGGGTCTGCGCTGGCACACCGCTCCAATCCAGCGCGGGCGACACCCCTTCACCATCGGCCGTCAGCCGCGCGGTCATCCGGCCATTGAACGATGGGCTGTTGACCATGATCGAGGCGCCTGTCCTGAGCCTAGCGCCTGTCCCGAGCCTGGCGCCTGCCAAGGACGCGAGGCCGGGCCGGATCGGGCGCAGCGCCCGGCCAACGCTGGAAAGCACGGCGTTCAGCATGGTCTATCCACCAACGGGTTTGAAAACTTCAGTGACCTCGGCTGCGATAATACCCAGCTTCGAAACGATAGTTCGATTGAGCATCGAGCCGTCATCTTGCAGATACCACCACTGCGCCATCGTCACGTTTTTCAGCGCATTGCCGGGCTCCAGCTCCAGCGTCCACTCCCAATGAAAAGCACGGCCGGCGGCGACCCCGTTTGCGGTGCCAGCCATATCATTGGCCGTCGCCTCATACCGGCCTTCGCTCAGGCGATGCATGGTCCAGCGCCGGGTCTGGGCGGGATCGGCGCCGACATGGAGGACCTGCACCATCGCAAGTGTCCCGTCTGCCGCCACTGTGCCGGTGCAGTCGGTCATAACGATCGACGTGGGCTCACCCGACCGGTTTTCCAGCACGCCCCAAGATCGCACGTGGCCGGTGAAGAACCGCACTGGGTCGAACACCGGCCCCGCAATTTCGGCCGGGGCCAGTACGGGGGCGCAGCTGGAAAGCAGAAGAGACAGGACGACCGCGCCCCTTTTCCAGTGCATCATTGGTGGGGGGAGTTGGAGCCGCTCGTTGTAGCGCCGGGCGTGGCCGTGCCCTGGCTGACCTTAGTGGTATCTTCCAGCTCGACCTTTGTCTCCCGTACGGTGTCGTGCACGGTTTCGGTCCGGTCGCTGCTCTGCTTTTCGATACCGATCTCCTCCACGATATATATCTCTTTGTTGATGACGGCTTCTTCGCTCATGGCTCGCGCCTCGATCGTGCGATCCTGGAATAGGGGTTGGTCCGCGGCGGTGGCCGGGCGATCGACCGCGGTGCGGCGGACGTTGATGCGCTCCTCATGCAGGCGAACCTGTTCCTCGATCGGGCGCTCGATGACGTAGCTGCGAACGCGGACGGAGCCCTGGGCGACCTCCCGCTTGCCGACACGTAGACGCTCCTGCAATACCTTAATGATGTCGCCGTTCATCTGTGGAACGGCAACGCGCGTTACGGTAGCGTCTGCCGTGGTTGCGGGGGTGACACGCCGGGTTTGGGCCTCGTCAACCACCACCGGCATTGCGCTGGTCATCATCGCGCCCACCGCGCCCGCCGCCATCACGGCACCCATGGCCGTTTCGCTCGTGCCGGTCGCCGCACCGGTTGGTGTTTCCGACCGGAGGCTATTTTGGCCGGCGTGGCTGTAGTCGTAGCCGGCCTGCCGCCATTCCTCGAGCTTCGCGTCGAAGTCGATCGGACCCGTCGCATCCAGCACAGTGATGATCTGCTCGCGGTTGGCCGTCTGGGCCGGATACACGACGATCATGGCGTGCCCGCGGCCCATGGCGTGACGGAAGGCCAGCGCGTCCTCATCGGGGGCGAATATGCTTTTTACGGCGCCCCAGAAGCCGCCATCGGGCGCCTGGTCAATGCCCGTGCGGTTGCCGTCGATCAACTCGATCGCCGCGCCGTCGACGCCCGCATCCATCAGTTCAGCCTTTGCGGCCTCGGCTTGCTGCATCGTGTCGTAAACGGCGACAATCTGATTGTCGTGAATGCTCGGGTCGTACAGGTGTACATCGTGCCCAGCGGGGGCGCGATCTGTGGTGGGCTCGGCCATGGGGTCCTCCTGTATAACAACCTCCGCCCGCTCGTGTCGGAGCGGCACGGTTTGGTTGAACTCTTCTTCGGTACGGCGCTGGCGTATGTGGATCTCTTCCACCACGAACAACCGCTTCACCATTCGCTCGGCAACGACGGGGATGATCAGCACGTCGCCGACCTGCCGCGTCTCCGGGGCGGTCGCGACCTCCTGGTCCATAGCCACACGCTCGATTGACAGATCACGGCCCTGAAGGGCGACCTGCACCAGTTCATCGTGGCTTTCCACTGTGGTGCGAACGCGCACCTGCTTGCTGACCATGATGCGTTTTCCCACGCGAAGGCGTTCGGCCGCGATCGGCAGGGTACCGACAAGCTCAGTGCGTGGCGCTATCTCATCCATGCGGGCTAAGACGGCCCGGCCGCTGTAAAGTTCGGGGCTGGCGGAAAATTAGCCCTACTGGCTGGCCCAGATCACCCGGTGCAACCAGGCGATCTCGATCAAGTCGAACTGGCGATCACGATGGGCCGGGTTCAGACTTTTGAGTTCGACGCGTTTGGCCGAGCGGCGGACGAGCTGCTTGGCCATCACCTCCCCCGCATGGGTGCGCGCTACGACCCGGTCGCCGCGGCGGATCGGGGCGGTGGGGGAGACCACGACCATGTCACCGTCGCGGAATACGGGCACCATGCTGTCGCCTGAAATCTCAAGCGCGTAGGCGTGCGGGTCGCCGATCTCGGGCAAGCCGACTTCGTCCCAGCTACCGCCGACGGGGAAGCCAGCGTCGTCGAAAAAGCCATCCCCCCCGGCCTGAGCCAGGCCGATAAGCGGTATCCGCCGCGGCGGACGGGCGGTCGTGGCGGCGCGATTGCCGGTGACGAGCGCTGTCCACATTTCAAGGCTGGCGCCCGTCGCGTCCAGCACCTTCGCCAGGCTTTCGGTGCTCGGCCATCGGTTACGGCCGTCGGGCATGCGACGCTTGCTGGGGTTGAACGTGGTTGCGTCCAGGCCTGACCGCTTGGCAAGGCCCGATGCGGACAGGCCATATTCTGCTGCGAGCGTATCGAGTGCACGCCAGACGTCATCATGCTTCACGCTCGTGCCCTCGAATAAAGATTTGTACCGCCAGATGCTTATTGCCTAGGAAATGACACCAGAGCAACTAGGAAATGACGTCTAGTCATGGCTTGCACGAAAGCGTGAATAAGTTCCTATTATGTTCTCGTCTAACCGAGGACTTTTGCCATGTTCCCCACCCCCGAGGCGGCCTGGCTCTGGACGTGCGCCGTGCTGCATGCGCGGGAGGAGGGGCGCGCCGGTCCGCCAGGTCCGTGCCGGACGGAGGTGGTGCTGCGCGGCCTTGATCGGCTCTATCGCAACCGGCGCCTGGACTTGCTGCATGTGCGCGTGCTGCGAACCTGGGGGTGGCGGGGCCGGGCGCCGTGTGCATCGCGGCCGCAGGATGGGTTCGATCGCGCGGTGTGGATGG